>CALDFW010000196.1 GCA_937942165.1 uncultured bacterium
CGCAGTATACCGCTCTTTTGGGGCTTGCTGAAATCCACATGCGAAAGCGCAGGGTTAAAAAAGCTATCCCCTATCTCCAACGGGCTCTGCGCGCAGATACCACGCGCGTTGATGCCCCCTTTCAGCTTGCCCAGGCCTACCGCATCATAGGTAGAGATGATAGGGCACGCCCCCTGTTAAAGCTCATCGTCGCGCGGTTTCCCACGTTCACCCCTGCCTGTATGGCCTATGCCGACGTGCTCATGACCGACGCCCCCCCCAGCCCAGAAGGAGCCCTCGAGCAATACGAAACGATTCTTTCCATTGATCCCCAGATGACGAAAGCCCGTGCTGGTGCCGGTGCTTCGCGCCTACGGTTGGGTCAATTTAAACAGGCTGAACGCGATTTTACCGAGCTCTTAGAAGCCACACCCAACGATCCATACATTGCCTACCTACTGGCTACTACCCGCCATTGGCAAAAGGATTATTCTGGAGCTGTTTCGGCGTACAAAAAGTCCATCGACGTCTTACCCCAATCTTCTCCCCAACGAAGGATTCGTCAGTGGAATCTCAGGTTGGCCTATATTGCCGCAGGAAGTGAGTATCCTGGAGACTTAGACGAACATTACGTAATCTTCCCAGCGCAGCAATCCTACCCATCTCCGGTTGAATTCACGGACGTAGCCGCACTTAAGGGTGTCGATAAAACCGATAGAGGCCGCGGCGTGTCCTGGGTGGATCTGAATAGCGATGGCTTGCTCGATTTATTCACCGTTGGAATTGACACCCCGCATGGCCTATTCCTCCAATCAAGTAAGGGTTTCCAATCGCCGCGCGACCGATCTGCCCTAGACCGAATTCCCGGAGGGTGGGCTGCGATAGCAGCCGACTACGACGGCGACGGTGACAGTGATCTTTATGTTACGAGGAATGCCTGGGAGGGAGGAGGTCCTAATTCGCTATACCAAAACGACGGAAAGGGCCACTTTGTCGACCGGGCAACGACATCAGGCGTAGTCGATCCCGACGACAGTTTTACCGCTGCCTGGGGAGATGTCAATGGAGATGGCTGGTTAGACCTTTACGTAGCAGACGGCGTCACGGGCAGCGGCGCAGCAAACAAGCTATTTGTTGCGAAAACGAACGGAACCTTTCAGAATCACGCCCCTGTGCTCGGAGTGGCTGACAAGGCCAAGTCACTAGGCGTTGCCTTCGGGGACTACGACCTCGATGGCGACCTCGACCTCTACGTTGCCAACGTAGCCAATCCAAATCGCCTCTATAGAAATGACGGCTCTCACTTTACCGATATAGGTATGGCCGCCGGGGTTAGTGCCCCCAAAAATGGAAGCTACGTGCCATTCTTCTTCGATAGTGACAGCGACGGGGATTTAGATATTTTTGTCTCCGCTATGGCTTATTATGAAGACTATGTCGAGTCTGCGACAATGAATGAGACGGCCGTTAGAAGTAGGGCCCACCTCTACCGCAACGAAGGCAATGACCAGTTTGTAGAACGAGCCGTCCCTGCGGGTTTGGGGCGCGCATTTGGCTCAATGGGAGCCGGATACGGAGATGTGGACGGCGACGGTCAAATAGACATCTACTTGGCCAACGGAGGACCTATAATGCCTCGCTTTGAACCTGACGCGCTTTTTTTACGCAGAGGAGACACCTACGTTGAAGTGGCAGAACGAGCCGGTGTCGCCAATCAGGGAAAGGGGCACGGCGTCGCTTTTGCCGACTACGACCAGGACGGTGATTTAGATATCTACGTCGGTCTGGGGGGGCACTACCCGGGAGACGTTTGGCCCAATAGCCTCTATCAAAACAGGGGCATTCCAGGAAAGATGGTAACAATCACCCTCAACGGAGCGGAACCTAATCCATCAGCGATTGGAGGGCAGGTCGTCTTGTACAGTGACGACCACGTCCAACGCTCTGAGGTTCAGAGTGGAGGCGGTTTCGGGTCTACCAGTAGCTATCCCCTTGAATTCGGGCTAGGGATGCGTACACTTATAGATAGTTTGCATATCACTTGGCCTACGGGCAAGGTGGATAAATACAATCGTTTACCCGTTGGCCAACCCCTTGAATTCAACCAAGCTCAATAGCGCCTTTATGTCCGCAATCCCCCTCTACACCCCCCTGCTCTTTACGCTTCTGTTCATGACTCACAGCGCTTCTGCCAACGAAATCCGATTCAGCAATCAGACGCAGGCAGCCGGTATCGAATACATCAACATTTGCGGCGGAAAAGAAAAACAATACGTCTTAGAAGCCCACGGTAGCGGTGCCGCCTTTTTTGATTCAGACAACGACGGCGACCTTGATTTATACATTACCAACGGGTCGACGTTCGCAACTCTTAAGGATCAATCCGGCCCGGGCAACGCATTTTACGAACAGACTGAACCCGGTCTGTTTAGAGATGGGAGCATTGCTTCCCACACTGCCCACGCCGGTTGGGGAACGGGCATTGCCGTTGGCGATATAAATAACGATGGCCTTCGCGATATGTACGTAAGCAACTATGGAGCAAACGTGCTCTATATAAATCAGGGCAAAAACGTCTTTTTCGACGGAACTCCGCAGGCTCGCGTGGCCGGAGACCAGTTTAGCGCAAGTGCCGCATTTTTTGATTACGACAACGATGGGGATCTCGATTTATACGTTACAAATTACGTAGTATTTGACGCCGAAAATCGTCCCCGCTCGCCCAAGCTCTGCTCCTTTTACGGTGGCCTACAGGTCTACTGTGGACCAAAGGGACTCATCGGAGCACCTGACATTCTATATCAAAACAACGACGATGGGACTTTTCTTGACGTAACAGAAACCTCCGGTATATCCAGCGCCAATCGCTATTATGGACTGGGCGTGGTTCCAGAAGACTATAACGCCGACGGCTTGCTCGATCTATTTGTGGCCAATGATGAAACGCCCAACGTCCTATTTCATAATGAGGGTGATGGGACCTTTAAAGATATCGCCCTGTTAGCTGGGGTTGCCTACAATGCGGACGGTGATACTGAGGCGGGCATGGGAGTCGATTTTGCTGACTACGACAACGACGGTGATCCCGACCTATATGTAACCCATTTCTTTAGCGAAACGAATACGCTGTACAGAAACGAAGAGGGCCAACGCTTCACCGATGCTACGACAACAGCAGGACTAGCTGGACCAACAATTGACTTAATGGGCTGGGGCACTCGTTTCTTTGATTACAACAACGACGGCCTTTTCGACCTCTTTGTAGCAAACGGACACGTTTATCCCCAGGTGGACGAGATTAACACGGGCTCTCCCTACAGACAGCCCAACCAGCTCTTTGCCAATATGGGCAGGGGCCGATTCCAGCAGATTACCTCTGGTAATGCACTAGATACAGAGCACGTAAGCAGAGGTTCGGCCTTTGGCGACTACGATAATGACGGCGACTGGGATATCTTTGTCGTAAACTTGGACGACAAAGCAACTTTGATGCGAAACGACGGCGGCAATAAAAGCAACTGGCTGTACGTCCGTCTAGTAGGTACTGAGGATACACGAGACGGCGTAGGAGCCCTGATTGAAATCGACGGCGGACCCAATAAGCAATGGAGACGGGTCCATGGATCGGGCAGCTACCTCTCTCACAGTGACCTACGCGCCCATTTCGGTCTTGGAGCGCAACAACGCGTCGGCTCCGTGAAGATCACCTGGCGCACCGGGTCCGTGCAGACGGTGCGAGACATCCCAGCAAATCATCTACTCGTAGTCCACCAAGACGGCTCCCATGAGGTCCTTCCCCTACAATGAAGCCTCTGCTCTGAGGTTTAGCGGCTTTCCTCTATCCGATCCTTTGCCTTTGTAAAGTCCGGGTGCATCTTCAATATCCGCTGCAGTATGGTTAGGCCTTTCTGCATGCGCCCGTATTCCATGTGTAACATAGCAAGATCATATGCTGCCTGTGGGTCGCGCGGTGCCATCTCAACGGCTCTTTTAAGAGGTACCAACCTACCTTCATACTCTTTTAAGGTTGAAAACGTGCTCAAGAGTTTTGTACCTTCCTCCGCGTCTCCCTGGGCTAACAACACCTGAGCTAAACCATAGTGCGCATTCGCGTTATCCGGATCCAAAGAGATCGCCTGCCTGAAATGACTCACCGCTTCCCCCCGTTTACCCAACTCCTTCAACACTCCTGCAATGCGGAAATGTGTTTCGCTCGCCCCCTTCCGCATACTTAGCGCACGACGATAAAAGGTTAAGGCTCTTTCTGGCGCTCCTTCCTGTTCATAAATCACTCCCATATCATGAAATACCGACCACCGAGCCGCTCCTAGAGTCAATGCACTTTCAAAAGCTGCCTTGGCTTTTTCATATTGGCTCATCTTCATGAAACTCGAACCCAAACGCACAAAAATCGGCGCTTCGTCCTTCTTTATACTTAGGGCCCGCTGGTATATCTCGACGGCTTTGCCTGGATCGTGTAGGCGATCCCATACAAGCCCCCAATTTGCTAAAGCCTGTATAAACCTCGGTTTTAACGTAACCGCCTTTTCATACTGCTGAGCAGCACTCTCATACAGTTTCTGCTTCTGATACAAATAACCCAGGTTATAATAGACTTCGGCATAATTTGCACGAATTTCAATTGCTTTTTTGTAGTGCTCTTCAGCGGACAGAAAGTCTCCCAACCCCTCTTTGCATATGGCTAATCCCACTCTTGTTTCGAAGTGGTCACTCTCCACTCCGAGCGCCCTCTCATAGAAAGGTATAGCCTCCTGGTATCTCGTAGCAGCAGCATGAACTGAAGCCATTTTCACCCATGGTTCAATTCTATCGGGAGCCATCTCGGCAACGTGGGCATACGCTTCTAGGGCCCTCTGCTCATTCCCCTGCCCCATTAAGAAATCACCACTCGCAATCGCGTCATCAATCTTTTGCAACTGCTCTTCGCTTTGCCAGCTCATATACCCAATTCCAACGGCGCCTAAGACGCAAAGCGTGCATGCCCATTTTATTGCCCGTTTCCGAATTTTCTCCCTGCGGGCCCCTTCTAATTTTTGTTTTCTCTTGCTCATAATTCCGACAGGATTCCTTACCCTTCAGACGTTGCGTGATCTATATTTAGGAAAGACTTTTTTCTATCTTATTCGAAATCTGTGCTCACAGAGTTGTTTAACTGCCGGGAAATAGGTTTTTACTCCCTTACAACATTAATCGGGAGAAATACACACGTTGGTTCACCTCAGAAAAATGTTGCTTGGGGGCCTTTTTATATGGGCCCTTTTTGTGTCTTGCAGCGATACGCCTGAAAAAACGCTTCCAGCCATTAATACACCCAACCCATCAATCTCTCCAATAGAAAGCGAGATTGCTCCTTTTCTCAAAAAGGCGCAGCAGCTATTGGCTGAAGGAAAATTCCAGGAAGCCGTCATCGTCTGCCAAGATGGGTTAAAAATTGATTCTACTTCTGTCTATCTGCTGAATATTATGGCAACATCCTATGCATCAGAAGGGCGATATGCGCTAGCAATAGAATCTCTAGAACAAATCCTCAGCCTAGAGCCACAAAGAGCCCTAACCTATTTAAACCTTGGGGGTATCTACACAAAACTAGGCCAATACGAGCAAGCAGAACCCCTTTTGCACCAAGCGCTAGAGTACGCTCCAAACCAACCGGAAATCCACCGCAGACTAGGTGAGGTCTTTTTGGGGACTGACCGCTTTCAGGAAGCCGCCCACCATTTCTCTGCAGCATTAGATTTATTCCCCCAAGCCTCGACCCTACACTACTATTTGGGTAGAGCCCAAGAAGGTATGGAAGATGACATATCTGCGCTGGAATCTTTTACCCGTGCAACACAACTCGACAGTGGATTTACAGAATGTTTCTATCGCATGGCCCAGTTGGCCCGTCGCGCTGGCCAAAATGACCTCGCTCGCTCAAGCATGCATAGGTTTAAGAAACTGCAGCAGATTGGCAACGGCGACCCAGACATCCCAAAACAATTGAAAAAACTGCGCGCGTCGATACTCAATGCGCCAGAATCTCCGCTACACCACGAAAAACTAGGCCATTTTTTCGCGCAACACGACTACGTCGGCGAAGCGGAAAACCTCTATAGATTGACCAGTCAACTCCCCGGAGTTGAATTAGGTCGCCTAACGCGCATGGGCAAACACATGCTGCAACTCAAGCGCCCAGAAACGGCTCTTCTTCTCTTCCAACAGGGTTCGAGGCTGCAGCCACAACACATCCCAACGCTACTCAACGCAGGGGTCGCACTAGAAATGCTGGGAAAAAACACGGACGCCCAAACGTATTATCGACGCGCCCAACAAATAGCGCCGCAAGACCCAAGGGGATGGTATGCTATGGGGCTGAGCGAATTTAACGCAGGGCGATTTATTGAAGCAAAAAAAGCCTGGGAGAAAAGCTTCCAATTAACTCCTGTACAGTCTCCTCTTCGCAGGGTAATACAGCAACGGCTAGCAGGCCTTTCATCCGCCCAGTAAACCTAAAAATCGTCGCCTACTGTTCATCTTCTACAAGCAATATCTTTTGGTTGGCTTTTACCCCCATCACATCCTGCTGAATTCCAGAGGGCCACACGACGCGAATTCGGTCGACCGCATCCCTCTGTCCCAACCCAAAAAAGAGGTTTTTCTGACTGCTGGACTGATAGCCAGAACCCAATTTAACCTGCTGCATACGCGTCCATCCCTCTGACTCCACATACACAACAGCCCCGGCTGCATCTCGATTGCTCACCGTGCCCTGTAATTCAATCTGCAACCAATTACTGCTATTTCCCCCGTCATTTCTCATGAGGACGGCTGGCTGCTCTGAGTTATTCATAACTATATCGAGATCGCCATCATCGTCATAGTCTCCATAGGCAACTCCTCTGCCCACATACGTAGCTTCAAACGCTGGGCCTGCCTGTGCCGTGATTTCGCTGAATGTTCCCTCTTTGTTCACGAACAATTGAGCCTTCTGTTCGTAGGTCACCAACTTATCATAGAGTTCGATGTTGTCATGCACGTGCCCATTGGCTACAAATAGGTCTAGCCATCCGTCGTTGTCTACATCCAAAAATAACGTTCCAAATCCCAAGTAGTTCAGGCTGATCTCTCCAAGCCCAACTTGAAAACTCGCTTCCGTAAAAACCATCCCATCGTTTCGATAAAGCGCATTATTTTCCAACTGGTAGTTAGTCACAATCAGGTCGAGATCGCCATCGGCATCATAATCGCCCGTGTCGACGCCCATCCCCGCCTGAGAAGCCCCATCTGCGCTTAAGGCCATGCCTGAGATTAAGCCGATTTCGTCAAACTTCCCGCCCCCTCTGTTTTCATAGAGAAAGTTGGGTTCCATATCGTTGGCAACGTAAACATCCTGATCCCCGTCCCCATCGTAATCCCAACACACTACGCCCAGCCCGTTCCCTCTGCTACTTATACCTGATTCCTGCCCCACTTCCGTAAAGGTTCCATCTCCCTCGTTGCGAAAGAGCCAGTCAGAGGTGGGGTTATGCTGGCGCGGATCGCAGTAGAAACGCAGACCGAGCGCTTCATGACCACACCACTTGTGTGTTTCTAATGTGAAGTCTACGTAATTGACCACAAATAGATCTAGATCACCATCATTGTCGTAGTCAAAAAAGGCCGCACTGCTACCCCATGCGTCATTGACTAAACCCGAGGCATCGGTTTGGTCGGTGAAGACTGAGCCGTCGTTTCGGTAGAGCAAATCCGGACCCCAATTTGTCAGATACAGGTCAGCGTCTCCATCGCTGTCATAATCGGCAGCCACCACACCCATGCCGTAGGCTTCTCCACCGGTCGAATTAGTCCGGTCCGTGACATCAGAAAAATGCCCTCCTTCGTTTTGGTAAAGCGCATTCTTCCACTGACCTCGGCCCGAAATCAAATCCCCACTATTGACCAAATAGAGATCTAAATCCCCATCTCCGTCGTAGTCAAAAAATGCTGCGCCCGATCCATCAGTCTCTGGTAATCGCTTTTCTTCACTGATGCCGCTGTGGTGCACAAAGTCGATGCCGACTGCTTTTGTCACATCGACAAACTGCACGGTTTGACCGTGCGCACTATACGCAGTCACAAACAGGAACAAACAGGAGAAAAAACCGGACATGGCCCCTGCCAATAGACCTGTTTTTTCCGTTGGCCTTTTAAACAATTTTTGCCTCATCAGACTCCTTAGAAACTTTCTTACGAACAAAACGTCAGAAACGGACAGTCTATCCATAAAATTACGCGGCGGCTCGTTTTTTGCAAAAACGTCTCTTGAGTGGATCCATAACACCCCGTTTGCGCCCCTACACCGACCGTATTATTTTTGGGAAACAACCCACCACGATAAGCGTATTGAGGTTAAAAGTTGAACGTCATCATTGCAGCCATTGCCGGCGGAATTGTGCTCATATGGGCCGGGGTTTTAGGCTTACTTCGCATAGTCGAGACGTTGGAACGCAAGCATATATTTTTGCTGGGGACCTATGTTACACTCGTGGCAGGCAGCGTTATGGGGCTTGTCCTCTACACGAACCACGAACGCCAAAAAGAGCACCGACAAGAGCTCAACAACCAAATGGAAGAGTTCTCGTCTCGTCTCAATGCACTCAGCGCGCGGCTTGCCGCCCAGCTAGAAGAAAAAGCAAACTTAACCCAGTCTGAATTCGAAGTGCGTCGCGACCTACAAAACGAACGCACTAATCACGACCTGACCCAACAGGACCTGGACAAACAGCGCCAGTTGAACGGGGCGCTCGAATCCAAATTAGATGCGGAGCGAAAGGCCCGTTTGGGCTACCAGCAACGCATTAATAAATCGCTGGAAGATCGCTTTAATAAAGAAGATGAACGCTATCGCGAATTCATTGACGTGCAGCGCCGCTCACAGCAGACCGTCCAAAAGCAACTCAGCGCATTACAGGAAAACATCAGCAAATTAAATACGAGCAGCTCTGCGCTCGCAACAAAGCAAAACACCCTACTTGGTAAAGTTAACACCACGCGCGAAATACAGGATCTGACTGCGCAGAAAATTGATGCTTTAGCAAGGAATCAGGCCTCTCTCTATGACGACCTGACCAAAACAATGGCCGAAGTAGATAGCCTGTACGCTAAAGAATTCAAATAACCTTTTAAAGGAGTTCACATGCTACGTCGCCTTGCCCTATTCTGCACCGTTCTCACTATCGCTTCATGCGCCAATGAAGAACAGGAGCAGATGTTGGCGCAGCTTCAGACCGACCTGACTTCAGCGAACACTGCCATAGATTCACTTACCTATACCTTGGATGACTCAAACCTGTTACTCGATGCCTTGCGTGCCAAGGCCGACAGCGCTCAGAGCGTTAACGAGAAGTTGATCCGCGATGTGCAGGGCCTCAATAAATCTCTGCGCGAGTTTCGGAATTTAGCCGAGCAGCGCAGGGTTCAAAACGACCGTCTGCAGGCTGAAATTCGCCGTATGAAAGAGGATAAACAGGCTGATAGCCGAACAATTGCAGGGCTGCGCGGACAGGCAGACAGTCTCAACACGGTCCTGCTTGAAGCACACACCTCCATTCGCCGCCAGAGCGATCATATTCGCCAAATCGAAATAGACCTGGCTCAGACGCAGGACCAAGTCTCGACGCTCAAAGCAGCCCAGCGCTCCGTTCGCCTGTATGCGGCAGGAGAAAAATTCCTAGAAGAAAACGGCTACCTCGACACGAGTCGCCCATTTGGACGAGCCTTCCGCAAGCAGTATAAGCTCATAAAGAAAGTGGATCCCGAAGACCCAGCCGTCGTTCTGGCTCCCGTCGGCACTGAAATTATAGTAGAGGGCAAGGTCAAGGTGATGGTCGATCGCTACGGCACGCTTAAAAAGGGCGACGATTACACCCAGTCAACAGCGGAGGGACAGACTACGATTACGTTCTTAAATGAACTGATCACGGGGACCGAAGTACTAGCCGTAGTGGAAAACTAATCAAGACACGCGACAAAAGCCCTGCCGGTTTACGGTGGGGCTTTTGTCCCCTACCACGTGTGTACGTATACAGCAGTCCGCACTTTTTTATCGGCTTGATCTGTAGAGAGTAACGAATCTGCGTACGAAGCATGACGCACTAAAAGATCACGACTGCCTCCCTTTAAAAATAGGTGTAAATCTGTTTCCGGATCCGCAACCATCCCCTCGATCAAACGCAGAAAACCCTTTTCACTGAGCGGCTGTTTAACCGTGTATCCATCTTCCGATAGGCCTACACCATCTCGGGTGTAAAGGAGAACAATATCGTCGGGTTCGGGATCGTGTCTATGCACGCGCCAGACGGGCTGCGTCGCATTGAGTATCATAATGCCCAAACACAGCATGAGCATCATAATGCCTAAGAAGAGCTCCTTGCTAATATCGTGCTCTTCGACCTCTTCCTCCCACCGCTTCAACAGCCGGCTCATATTTACTGACTCTCCCGCATCCTGCGCCAGGCAATTTCTATATTAGCGACTCGCTGCAACATATAGTCAACCGCTTTGCGCAAAGGCAAATAAGACAGGAGGGCCACTAACGTCGTTTTAAAGGCCAACGCCAACCCTTCTGCCATGGAAGAGAGTACCCTAAAGGTCTCTGATGCCTCGTCTATCTGTCCCAACTCCTGGGCCATTAGCAATATACCGCATACCGTCCCAAGGTATCCGTACAGCGGTATCCGTGCCATGTCTCGACGGGCGTTGAGTAACGGTTCAGCAAAAAAGCCGACAAGGCGATCCAAAACCTCTTCATCTTTCGATTTAAAGTCTATATAATGCCGGTTTTCTTCTCGACCTAAATCTAGGCTCTTCATGCGATAGGCACTCAGAGAAGATTCCTTAAAGATCCCCTGGGCCAGCGCGTTTTCTTCTCGGTAAAGATGCAGTGCCATATGGATGAGAGTTAGCAGGTGACCGCTTACAGATAGGGCAATTAGTATGTAGGAGAGTCTGCCCACCCAAGTAATGAGATCGACTCGCTGATTGAGCGATAAATAATAGGCAAGTAACCCACCAATTACGACACCCGCAACTCCCCCTAAACCTCCGGAAATATAGCGTAAATGCTCAACGCGCAGACCGTATTCTTTATCGCGCCGGTGCAGTCTCCTAGCGCGCTGCATGTGTCCTAAACTCCCGCTAACGGCACCCGCTATTACAAATAAAACGCCCACTAATACAAGTAGTACACTCACTATTTCCATACCTCGTCTGAATACAACTGCCACCAACTACGCCCCAAAACAGCTGCGTAAGCTAAGAGCCCGAACAAAGCCGTCCAATGCCACCAGGCTGATATATATTGAATGCGGACTAAGGGAACCAAAACGGCCATCTCAGCGCCCTGGACTACGGCAGATCCACGTTCGGGCGGGGGAAGATAATCTCTCTTCCTCCGGCCCTCTTCTCCCCCGTCTGCACCCTCCAATAGTTTCTTAGCGGTTGCCGCCTCAACCCCCTTTAATTCGCGCTGTGGGCGAAATATGAGCGATTGATCCGCTTCAGGCATCTGCTCTACCCAGTCTTTCAACGCGTCTGACTTTATCCGATTGTTCCTTTCGGACAGTCGCCCAGCACGCCCTAGAGAGAACGCTAAACGGTTGGTCACGTATCCGCTATACCGAGGTATTTTATCCAAAAGGGTCCCACCGCCCAGCAGTCGCTCTAATTCAGTTTGCCTCTTTTGCAGCTGAACTATACGGCTTATTACCTGGTGGGTCTGCATGGGTTCGACTACTGGACGGCTCCATTGTACTGGACGCCTCTGGGCGGCTTGCCCGACCGCTTCCACCGAAAATTCAGCCTCCAGCCAAACTTCGCCGTAAAGCCCGTCTCCCCAAATCACATAGGCCTCTGGTATATCTGGTTTGTCGTTCGAATAGAAGCGCACTTCAGCCATGTTGTTTTCGCCCGTGCGCCAAAGCCCGTCGTCCGTAACTAATATTGGCCGTAGTCTCCCCCCGCCGTCGCGCACGTAGAGTCCCGCCATAAAGCCGCTCTCTATACCGTCCGTATCCCAACAATGCGCCTGAATCACATTCTGCTCTCTCAGATAAAGCTTCGGTATTTCAACCTGTACTGGGGTTAGTCGCGTCTGGGCAACGCGGTACCCGTTTATAAATATCTCCGCTTCATCATCCGCCCAAAAGAGCAGTACGAGTGAAATGTCCTCGGGTAGATCAGGTCGATGCCGATCAAGGTCAGACCAATCTCCGTCACCCTCCATGCGCATGAGCGTATCTATAGAAGCTACAATTCCATTAAACTCTTGGCGCCATTCCAACGGCGTTTTTGCTAAGCTGACCTGACTTTCCAGCAGCAAGAAAAAAAGGACGGCCAGCGCCATCATAATCCCTCGCTGTCCAATCGCTGGGAGAGCTCTTGTTTGAGTTGATCAAGAGAGGCCACTTCTTCCTGTAGTTTACTGACCTCTACAAAATCGTTTGACGTATCAGCCTTTAACTGAAGCCGAGTTACTTCCCGCTCGATACCCTCAATAACGAATCGGGCGCCCGCAGGCATCTCTAACTCTAAGTAGTTGCTGAACAGCGTCCTGAAATCTTCCAGGTTCGGCTGATAAAAATCGACTTTTAGCTGCAGTTGATGCGTTTTTTCGAGCATGTCTACGTCGGTTGAAACGACGCTTTGTCTCGTGTAGGTAGGTAGGGGCTGGGTTTCTGGTGGAAGAAAGCCGACTTCGCGCATTTCTCCGCGCATCTGACCGGCTAAGCCGACCCATTTATCCGCATCGGCCAAATAAGTTGCGCGCGTACTGGAAGCTACCATCGTAGCCATAACGGCCATCTTTGCCGCACGACGTTCGGCGCGATCAATTATGCCGCTCATCCCTGCCTCGTCGGCCAAAAATCGAAACAGGCGAAAGAGTTCCAAATATTCGCCTTGACTGCGCGTATAAAAATCTATTTGAGCCTGCTGATCAAGCGCCCGACTGCGAATTTCTCCGAGCATGCTTTCCAGGAGCGGATTCCAAAAACGCTCCGATAGATCGGGCATTATTTCCGCAGCCCGCTCTATCGTATTTCTAGCATCCTCTGGCTTTTTCTCATAAAAATACGAGCGCGCCAAATACACCCATATCTCAGCTTTAAATGAGAAGCGCTTAAGGGAATCCATAAAGCGCTGAGTAGCCTCTGCGTAATTGCCGCTGAAATAGCTCAGCCTCTTATCAACCCCAAAGGGGACGCCAACACCACTCTCTGTGTATTCAGCTTCGACAAAGCGAGACGATTCCGGTATTTTGAGCCGTTCATCGAGAAAATCAATGGTGGGCTTAAGCGGCTGAGCCCCAACGGGCTGCAGCAGTAAAGCTCCCGCGCTGCAAAGCACTGTTATCAACCATCCGACCATAGCCAGATCACATCATATATTGGACTTGGATTGCCCACCGTCGACATTGATGCTCGCCCCAGTTACCCAGCTACCGCGCTCGGACACGAGAAAGGCCACCACATTGGCGACTTCTTCTGGGTGCCCAAAGCGACCAAAGGGCAAATTTGCTTCGATAAAGGCTTGAATCTGTTCGGGGTTTTCTTTTTGCCTTCGTTCCCAGCTACCGCCTGGAAAAATAATAGACCCCGGTGCCACAGAATTAACGCGTATATTCTTGGGCGCTCCTTCAATAGCCAGATTAGAGGACATACTAATCATCGCAGATTTAGCCGCATTATACGAGACTGGTCCACCCGTTTCTCGTCCGAAAATAGAAGATATATTAACGATGCTACCGCCCCCGCGTTCTTCCATCTTTGGAAAGGCTGCACGGCTAACGCGGACGGCCGACATAAAGCTTAAATTCAATACGTGATTCCACTCTTCGTCGCTGATTTCAGCAAAGGGAGTCCACACAGAGCCTCCCACATTGTTTACAAGAATATCAACGCCTCCAAAACGCGAAACCGCAGCTCCAATAAGTTCCTCAGCGCCCTCTGTCTCCGTAACATCCAGCGCGACTGCTTCCACTTCTGCGCCTTTTTCTCGCATATCTGCGGCCGCTTTTTCCAATCCCTCTGCATTCCGCGCACAAATGCAAAGATGCGCTCCCTCTGCTGCAAGCGCGAGGGCAATAGAACGTCCAATCCCGCGACTTGCACCGCTCACCACAGCAACTTTACCACTTAAACCTAAATCCATTTCCAAGCTCCTCGTAATCAAATAAGACGTCGTTAAGGGGGATATGTCTACCGAATTACAGCGCTAGACGATAGAAATTCTTAGAACAGCGAATAGATAAACAATCCGTAGCCCAACAAGAGGAGGCCACCCTCAAGCCGGCTCAACACAAATCCCGTTCTCATAAACGGGAAAAGAACCAGACTAAAGACAAGCATAATCGGTAGCTCGAAATACAGCAATTCACGATCTACGCTGAGGGGAGAAACTATCGCCACCAGTCCAACTACGCACATGATGTTGAATAGATTACTGCCGATAATATTTCCCACTAAGATATCGCTCTCATCTCTGAGTGCACTGACAAGGGATGTTGCTAGCTCGGGTAGAGACGTACCAATGGCAACTAAAGCAATACCTATGACAATCTCACTGATACCAAACTGCCTAGCGATCACCACTCCTGAGTCAATCATTAATTTTGCCCCCACTACCAGCAGCCCCAACCCGACAAAAATAAGCATAACGTTCCAGCCGTTACGCGGAGCCGAATCTTCACCGAGCCGCGCGTTCTTCTCCTGCGCATCCCCTTTGAACACGTCTTTTAACTGGTACCCCAAATAGGAAAGCAACCCTGCAAAGAGGATGCAACCGTCCCATAGGCCGATCGTTCCGTCATAGAGCAACGCGATAAAAAGGATGGAAACCAAAAACATAATAGGGAGTTCTCTGCGCAATACATCAGAGTCGACTCTAAGCGGCTTAACAAGCGCAGAGACGCCGAGTATAAGTCCAATGTTTGCAATATTACTCCCTATTATGTTACCAATTGCAATCCCATCACTTCCCTCAAAAACGGCTATTAAACTGACGGCCAATTCAGGACTAGAAGTGCCAAACGCCACTACTGTTAGGCCGACTACAATCGGTCGAATCCCCACGTTGACCGCTAGCCGGGAAGCTCCTCCGACCATCCACTCCGCACCGAGGTAAAGACCGAGTAAACCCACTAGAAAAAAGACAATATCAAAGGGATTCATTAGGGCATAATCTCAATTGGATGGGTAACAAAGAAACGAGATGGGCAAGGAACTCACAGATACACATCCAACAGATGCTGCGCATTTTTATACGCAATTTTTGCGAAAACCTCTTCAGGAAGCTGGCACTCCAGCAAAAAATCCATTAAACGAGTATCAAAATAGTCTCTGCCAAAAAGCAAACGATCCTGAAAATCGATTAGAAACTGACGGCCAAACTCAGGGTCGCGCTCAAGCGCGCGCAAACCGGAACCAGCTGACAAATCCGCATACAGATTCGGGTAAGCGGTAAAAAGGGCCCCCACTCGCCCTCCTGGAACGACCGCTCCCTCTGGGTAGGATACCTTATCGTATTGGTCGTCGTTAGATATATGAGCCCAAAAACCCGGTGCATGGCCGATAAATACCGTTTCTGGGCAGGCTTTAATCGCTCGTTCAAATGCATCTAAGCTACCACCGTACCACCAATTGGGTCGCGGGTAGGATCCCCTTCCGTGATCAATTGGATAATCGAGGTGTATGGTAATTGGCAGCTTTTGCTCACCACAAAACCGGTATAGGCGAAGCGCATCGGGATCATCAAAGGGTAGGCGCACTTTGAGCTCCGAAGCCAAGCGAATGCCGTGGATTTCGACCGCAGCTTTTAACCGATCGATTGCATCGGGCCTTTTGGGATGCGGCATATATCCCAGTACGAAACGTTCTGGGGCCTCTCGCCCAACAGCGATGACATCTTCAAGAGGGATTCCTGTCCCTGCTGGTGGCAAAACCGCGTGATACGACGGGGCATACTCATCTTCGGGCACTTCCCAACTAAAAAGCCACATCTGATCGATGCCCTGTTCGTCCATGTTTCGCAGAATTTTTTCAGCGTTAAAACCGTGCCAATTCGGATGGTTATGGGCATCGATTAGCATGGGGCCTCTCAGAGTTATTTAGCAGGAATGCGTTGGAGGTGGAGTGCTGATCTATGATATCGTCGAGGCACAAAGCTGTCAAGTTTATCGATCTCTGGCCGATCTATTGCAATACTAAGTAGTACTGTGTACTATATTGATTCGAAGATAACCATTTAAACATGAGAGATTCGCCCAGTAAGGATAACGGGACCGATCCATGATTGACACCCTGCTTACAAACGTGCTTCACATCGTAATCGCCCTCGATATATGCGGTGCTATTGCCCTCATTATTCTCGGGGCCAAAAGGCACAAGGCACGCAGTGAAACTACCACACATCTACCCCCTGCTCAGCTAGCTCCACAGCCATTTTGGAAATCTCTTTTCCCGTTCTCTTCCCCGCGTATCTCTCATGTACCAGCCCAAGATATGAAGCGCCTTCACACGGTTTTACACAGTTTCGAAGAAGATTTACACTAAAACTCTCTTCCCCTTCGGCCCCACGCTGAAGAGAAGGGCTTCCTTGACTTTTCAACGCCTGCAATAGTAATTTATTCCAACCCAAGACTCACAATTACAGACACATCCTAATAAATAATTATTCACTTATATGGATAATTACAATAAAGAGGAAGCTCATGAACGTCTCCGACCTTAAGGGACAAAAAATAATGATGGCCGTCTCTGGCGGACTCGATAGCTGCACCATTTCACACTGGCTCAGTCAACAGGGGGTTGAAGTAATCGCCTACACGGCCGATTTAGGACAGCCTGATGAGGCGGATATCGAAGACGTACGCGAGCGCATGCTGGCCTGCGGTGCCCGCGAAATGCTAATCGGCGATCTCAAGGACGCGATAAGTCGCGCTGGCATACAATTAGTGCAAGCGCAGGCCCGCTATGAAGGGGGGTACTGGAACACGACCGGACTGGCTCGTCACGTGGTCGTCGCGGATATGGTTCCCCTAATGCAAGAACGCGGCATCCGTCTTCTCGGACACGGCGCAACGGGGCGCGGCAACGACCAAGTTCGCTTCCAACTCCCCACTCAAATGTTGGACCCGCAGATTGGCGTTTATGCCCCCTGGCGTGACAGTGAATTTCTGAGCGTTTTTGGCGGCAGGAAGGAGATGATTGACTACTGTCAGTCACACAATCTTCCCATTACTGCCACCCACGATAAACCTTATTCTACGGACGCCAATATTTTAGGCCTCACACATGAGGCCGGTGAACTCGAGGATTTACAGACATCTACAAGTCGTATACAGCCAGGGATGGGCGTCTTTCCGTCTGATGCACCCGACGAAGCAGAGCTCTTTACCGTCCGATTTGAAAAAGGCCAGCCCGTCCAACTCAATGGTGAAAAGGTAGGCGCGCTAGAGGCTATCGAGAGGTGCAATGCAATCGGCGGACGCCACGGTATTGGCATCGGCCTACACGCGGTTGAAAATCGTTTCGTGGGAATAAAGTCGCGCGGTATTTACGAGGCGCCAGCGCTTGAATTACTGGGACACTGCTACGAATATCTATTACAACTAGTGCTAGACCGTCGGGCCAGAAAAATGTATGCACCCATAAGTGAATATATTGCCGAGCAGATTTACCAGGGCTACTGGTTTGATACGGCAACGCAGGCCTGCTGGAAGTTTATAGAGCATCTCAACGACCTGGCCACCGGCACTATAACCGTTTCCCTTTACAAAGGACGAGCCACTTTTCACGCAGCCTCTGATGTTCCCCATTCGCTCTACAGCGAGGATACGGCTTCCATGGAGGACATAGGCGATTTTGATCACCGCGATTCAGAGGGCTTCTTAGGCGTCCTGGGTGTGAGCGCACGCGCACTTAACACAGCCGGCCAAACTCACTTGTAAAAATGGGCCTAGATCCTCCGCTAAAGAAGGGAAGGATCTAGGCGAGAGCGTCTTCGGGACGATCTGGAAAGCCAACGACGCCGCGCGACCGATCAAATTGGTAAACTCGCCGATGGGGACGCTCCTCGTATTGAAATGCGCGCAGAGAGCCCCCTTCTAAGGCAGCCTCTCCCGCCTTATTTTCCAAGGCACCGATCGCCAAGCCCTTGAGCCGATCGACGACGGTTGGATTGTCTGATGCTCTCTGTTGAATTTCATTCGGATCTAGAGCCACATTAAACAGTTGCTCTCTACCCCCGTTCGCCAAATAGATGTATTTCCAATCTCCCGAACGAACCATTATCTTGAAGCGGGGCGTACCCGGCGAACCGTACATGCCAAACAGCGCCTCGCGAGCAGAAGCGTTTCCTTCAACAACCCCCAAAACGTCACATCCGTCCCGCAAGATGACATCTCCACTTGCCCCGGTCGCAATTGCATACAGGTCCGTAAGAGAAACTAAGTCATCGCGGCGGACGTCCGCCGCAAGGCGCGCCGGCCAACTCAGTAGAAAAGGAATTCGACACGATACGTCGAAAAAACTCTCTTTTTGCCAAGCACTGTGGTCTCCCATATGGTCACCGTGATCGGCAAAGAAACATATAATCGTATTGTCGGCATCTTCGCGTGCTTCAACCGCGTCTAAAACGCGGCCTAAGCATTGGTCGATATAGCTAATCTCTCCGTAATAACGAGCCCTCAGGACGCGCGCGTGGGCATCGTTTATATCTTCTGCCCATATCCCGTAATTCATCCAGGGGATCTGCTCATCCATATGGTCAATTTCCAATTCCCCGCGCACTGGATTCGGCATGCGGTCCGGATCGTACATCCGGTTAAACGGTATCGGTGGCGCCAGCGGAGGATGAGGACCGATAAAAGATAACAGACCAAAGAACGGTCTATCCTCTTCACACCGTATGTGCTCTACGGCTCTATCCGCCGCCCATGACTCGACCGTGCAATGCGCCGGCATTGGACTCATCTGCGGCATATAGTACATCTCGGTGCGTTCCCCCATCAGCCCTTCTACAAAGTCGTAAGCCGGATAGTGCTCTGCAATAAAAGAGGCATAGGCATCTCCCCGTCGTCGCTCCGGGCTGCCGTAGAGCTCTTCGCTATGTAAATGAGACTGATATCCCAGCTCTTCATTCCAAGGATTGGAATGAAACTTCCCTATGCCAAAAGTTCGGTATCCACGAGCTGACATTTCGCTGGCCAGATAGGGCCCACACCGCTCCGTCATTGTCTCGGCCTGTCCGGGCGCAGGTGCGTCAATCCCATTGGAAAAAACGCGGGTCTTGAGAGGGGCACAACCCGTTCGAATAGTATAGCGAGCTGCTACGCAAACTGGACATGGAGAATAGGCATTATTGAAGGTGAGTCCCCTGCGCACCAGTCGGTCAAAGTTCGGCGTATAAATATCCTTGTTTCCCAATGCAGCTATCGTGTCAAAGCGCTGCTGATCGGTCATCACATAAAGTATGTTGGGCTGTGTATCCAATTCAGATCCCCTAGGTGAAAGTGGCCGATAAATCCGCAGCCTATATGCGAAAGAGGGCCTCTATCCGCGGCCACATCTTTTCAAATTCCACAATATCAAACTCGTCTAAATCGCCGCCAGGTGCGCGACGCAGAGATGTGTCAATTAATCCTCGCCGGTGCAATACGTGTTTATAAACCGCCACACCGTAAAGCCGCTCATAGTTCATGAGGGGAAGCATTTGGTTAAAGAGGCTTCGAGCACCCTTCTCGTCTTCAGCTTCCAACCTATTCCAGATTTCAACCAATACATCTGTCGTATGGCATCCCGGCATATTCCCACAGGCGCCGCGCCGATGTTCGTCAATCATATACACCCCCCCTTGTCCTCCCAATACCCCGAGACATCCAGCGTCAGCCGCTTTTATCGTACGGGTGATCTGCCTAGGTTCGGGAGCCGTCTCCTCTTTTATGTAGAGGACATGATCCAACTCTGCACACATCTGTGCTAAAAGCTGAGATCCCATGGGGGTTCCGATTGGATTGTTGAAATTCTGCACACATATGGGAATGTCCACTGCTGAGTTGAGCGCTTCGTAAAAGGCATAGCACCCTTCGGAATCCGGGTGTAAAATATGCGGCGGCATAGACATAATACCCGCTGCTCCGACCCGCTGCGCGTAACAAGAAAGCGCCACGGCAGGCAGTGCGTGGCCAGAGGTTACGGAAGCAACTACGGGCACTTGGCCAGCCGCCTCTCCGACTACAATATCGATCCACCGCCTGCGTTCATCATCTGAGAGCGTAGAAAACTCACTGGCATTAGCCGGTCCCACAAGGCCCGTAGCACCAGCGTCAATGCAAAACCTAACCAGCCTCTTAAGCGCTCGCTCGTCCAATTCATACGTGCGGGTAAAGGGCGTTACAACAATAGACATCATGCCGCGCCAGGGTTTACTCATCAGACACCAGATCTTCCAGAGCGCAAAGCGCTCCCTCTTGCGTGCGCAGAAGGCGCACCTGATTTACGTGTATTCGGCTGATTGCCTCATAGTGAATGCTACTCAACCAATCACCCCACATTTCCGCGCTCACCGCCTCCGATCCGTCTTGACCCATCAGCGTTACAACCTGCCCCGGACAAACGCCTTCCACATGTGTGAGATCAATCATAAACATATTCATGCAAACTCGCCCCCGAACCGGAGCACGGATTCCCTCGACCAACACGTGGCCCAGATTGGACAGGCGCCGGTCGTATCCCTCATAATACCCGAGCGGCACAATGCCAATGCGCATGGCATGCGTAGCGCGGAAGGTTCGCCCATATCCAATATAATCGCCTTCGGGAACCTCTTTAATCTGTGCGATCCGCGCTTTCCAGCTTAAAACGGGACAGAGCTCAATAGCGTCTCCGCTCCGCTGAAGCACTGCAGCATAGGTCTCCCTAGAAGGCCATAATCCATAAGCGGCTATGCCCACCCGAACCAAATCGCCGTGCGTTTCTGGCCACAGGAGCGTTGCTGCAGAATTAGCAGCATGTACCATGGGCACCTCGATGCCCAATCCTCGAACAGCTGAAACGGCCGCGGCCAATGCCTCTATCTGCCCTTTGGCAAACCGGTGATCGGTCGTATCTTCGATGTCGGCAAAATGGGTGGTCAAACCTTCTAAGGCCAGCCCATCCAACCTGTGCACCGAATGCACTAAGCCAATAAGCTCGTCATCAGAAACTCCCTGCCTATTCGTACCGGTCTCTACTTTTACATGACAGCGCACGACTCGCCTCTGACGCCGCGCCGCAGCGGCTATAGCAGTCGCCACTTCGACGCTACACAGAGCAATACGCGCTCCGCTCTCCACGACGCGCTCGGCTTCAAAAGGCGCCGGCTGCACGCACAGATATATGGGCGCATCTACACCGCCTTGTCGCAGCTCTTCCACCTCGTCCAGTGAATTGACAATAAGCCAATCCACTCCGGCATTTAAGAATGCCTTAGCGCAGAGGACCATCCCGTGTCCATATGCATTGCTCTTTACAACCACGCCAAACGTAGCTTTGGGGTTTAATCCAAGACGCAGCGCACGCACATTCGCCCGTAGAGCTACTTGGCTTATCTCACACCAAGACTTGAGCGCATAGTCAACCATCGCAGCTTACACGGCCCTGTATTGCATAAGCATGCACCTCATCCAGACTGTCTACCACGGTAAATCCCGCCTGGCAAAGTCGGTGACGATTCTGATGTCCGTGCGAAACAAGCACGCATTCTACCCCCATAGCTTGGGCTACTTCGCCGTCGTGTAGCGTATCACCGACGTAGAGTATATCGGCTGGGTCCCATTCCATTTCCGCCATACAGCGCCGCCCCCGTTCGACCTTTCCTTCTCCGTAGCTATTATCCAACCCCCAAACGGCGTGAAAAAACGGAGAGAGTCCGTAGAATGCTACAATCTCGACCAGCCTTTCCTGCCCATAGGCAGAGAGCACGGTATGCTGAATTCCATTCTGCTTCAAGGCGCGGAGTCGACCCCCAACGCCCTCGTGTAAAGGGCATTCACACCGCCTCTTTTCATAGAGCTCATTAAATTCATCGCTCAACCGTTCAAAGGAATCGCGTTTTAAATCATATCCAATACGAGCGCAATAATCGCGGAGAGGAAAGCCAAAGACTTCGCGATACCTAGCAGAGTCTACCTGAGCTAACCCCCGTCTTCGCAACATTTGATTCGTAATATTTAAGCACAGGCCGACATCGTTCATTAGCGTCCCGTTCCAATCCCAAACCATGTGCTTAATCGTTTTCACGCCTTTGTAGCCACCCATATTTGCTCACCATAACCGGCATACGGACCACCAGAAAAATCACCATAAAGCGCATCTACTTGGAAACCGCTTCTTTCCAAAAGGTGGATCATTTCCCCGTGCGGCGTCCAGCGCAGCAACAGTAAATTACTCCATCGACGTTTTGATTCACCGCTCAGATCAAATTCCTCAAAAACAAACTCCTGCTCCAACACTTGGAGTTCCGGATCGTAGTGCCGACTGAAATAAGCGGAAACGGTATGACCAGTAACCCGATCGATAAAGTCGCTGTCCTTACGCACGGGCAGGGTAAACCCATTCCGCGCAATTTCTTGCAAAGGATCAAACGCATTAAAGACAAATCGCCCCCCGGTTTCTAGATGCCGGTATACACAATCCAAAGCCTGCCGCTGATCGACAGAAGTCAACAGGTGTTGGAACGCTCTATATGGCGCGATAACAATCTCATAGCTCTTTTCAGTGCTAAATGCAGCCATATCAGATTCGAGGATTTGAATTCGCTGGGCAACCTCCCGATCTTCCCCATTCAGTTTCCCGCGCAGCACCTCGAGCAAACCACTGTCATTATCGATACCCGTGATCTCAATCCCGCTGCGGGCAATGGGCAGTAAAACGCGGCCCGTTCCGCAGCCCAATTCTAATACTGGACCTCCGCAATCCATCGCCTCTTCGACATAGAAATCTACCTCCCCCTCAATACCCGTGAAGTAGGCGTCGTAAATTGCTGGATTATACGCAGTTAGCCCCATAGCTCTCCCTGCAGAGGATCATACGCATACGCTGGAGAATGATCCTTCGCCTCCCGCTGCCAAAAGGGTGTCTACCCATTTTATACCTAAGGCAATTAATGAAATGTCTAAGTGAGAAAGGGGATGTGAGTTGGGAACGGCCCGATACCTATGCGCTCTAATCCTCGCACCTGAAACAGGGTCAATCCTGAAGCTTATGGACGTGGGTTCGCCCATTCCACAGCCCAGGCCGAGGGTCATCCCCTCGCCTGTGACTGTAGAGCCCAACAATTCCGCGTCCACCCACAATAAGGGACAAACCAGTTTTTTGCATCAGAGATGCATCACCTTGCTGCTCGCGTTCTCCTACATTAAGAGAGCAGATCAGCAATGACGGCGCGTTCTTCTTTCAGTTCAGCTTCCGTTGCCGCGATTTTTTCACGGGCAAATGAACTCAATTCAAGACCCTGAACAATACTCCAATTTCCCTGGCCATCGCTGCGCACTGGAAAAGAGAAAATAAGCCCTTCCTCAACTCCATAACTCCCGTCGGAAGGAACCGCAGCCGAAAAGAATTGACCGTCCGGCGTAGCCTGCTCCATACTCATTACGTGGTCCAATGCTGCATTTGCAGCAGAGGCGGCCGAGGAGAGGCCGCGCGCCTCAATTACTGCGGCTCCGCGCTGTTGAACGATTTGAATAAAATCTTCCTGCAACCACGATACGTGTCCAATAACGTCGGTAACGGGCCGACCGCCGATACGAGCATTTTCCGCATCGGGATATTGGGTTGCGCTGTGGTTGCCCCAAATGGCCATATTGGTCACCTCAGCGACTTTAACACCGGCCTTCTGTGCGAGCTGTGCCTCAGCGCGATTTTGATCCAACCGCGTCATGGCATGAAAACGCTCCTTGGGAATCCCGCCGCCAACCGCGTTGTGCATGGCGATTAGACAGTTTGTATTAGCCGGGTTCCCCACAACCAACGTCCTCAAATCAGAAGCTCCTCGAGTAAGCGCCTTTCCCTGACCAACAAAAATCGGTCCATTTTCGCGGATTAAGTCTCCTCGCTCCATGCCCTTTCCACGCGGCTTAGATCCGACCAAGAGAGCCCAGTTCACTCCTTCAAATGCGCGGTCCGCATCGTCCGTGGTTACGATTTCATCTAAGAGTGGAAAAGCGCAGTCGTCCAATTCCATGACGACGCCCTCTAGCGCTTTAAGAGCCGGCGTAATTTCTAATAGATGAAGCGAAACGCGAACATCAGGACCAAATACGGCCCCTGAAGCAATCCGGGGTAACAAGGCATATCCAATCTGTCCAGCGGCACCCGTTACGGCCACTTTTACGGTGCGAGCCATGTATTCATTCTCCTCTTTTTATGGATACAGAGTTTTAT
>CALDFW010000197.1 GCA_937942165.1 uncultured bacterium
GAGATTAGGGTTCACTGTTCAAAAGGCACATACATTCGAGCCTTGGCGCGTGACATTGGTAGAGAATTGGGGTGCGGGGGATATTTAACGGCCCTGCGCCGTACGGGTATTGGATCAATGGCGATAGAAAATGCCCTTACCATGCAAGAGGTTGAGGAGCACCAAGTTCGGGGGACGCTGCCCGAGCACTTTTTAAGTCCGCGTTCGGCGCTTCAGGGCGTTGAACATATCGAATTGTCTGAGCGCAGCCAAATGGAGCGCTTTGGACACGGTAATGCAGTGGACCTCGAAAGAGAAGCCTTTGTTGGTGACTGTGCAGTATATCATCCTAACGGTGATTTATGCGGAATGGGGAAGATGGAATCAGGCCGGCTCAAACCAACCGTAGTTTTAGCTACTCCTCCTGCAATCTAATGCTGGATATGTAGCTTGGAAATGCTTGCTTTTGAGGGACTCGTAGTTCGCGGAGATGGGCGGGGAAAGGAACTTGGATTTCCCACGGCTAACGTACAAATGGAAAAACAAGTCGGAGACTTGGAGGGATCGGCTCTGGGGGTATATGTCGCCCGTGTAGAAATTGGTGGCGATGTAAAAAAAGGCGTAGCGAATATTGGGAAAAAGCCGACTTTTAATAGGAGTGATACTCTTTCACTTGAAGTTCATATTCCCGGTTTTACGGGGGACCTATACGGTCAAAAGGTGAAGGTCGAGTTGCTTAAGCACCTTCGTGAAGAAGTCGCTTTTTCAAGTGTCAATGAGCTGAAGAAACAAATATCGGCCGATGTGAAACGGGCCACTCAGTACAAAATTTGAGAGCAGAATACTTAACTGGACGGAGGAATAAACCGTGTCAATAACTGCAGAAAAGACCAAGGAGTTAGTTGAAAAGTTTGGCGGTGAAGCGGGCTCTGGAGCGGCGCCTGCTCAGATTGCCATTCTTACGGAGCGCATCAATAATCTTACTGAACACTTGCGTTTGCAAAAGAAAGATTTTGGATCGCGCCGTGGGTTGCTGAAATTGATCGGTAAACGCCGTCGCCTACAGGCCTATTATCAGAGCAAGAATCCAACCGGTTATGCTGAAATGATAAAAGAGTTGGGCCTCAGACGCTGAATCTTCCAATCGAAACGAGAGTTAAACCAATGAGTCAAAAGTTTGAAACCCAATTGGGTGGTCGCACTTTATCCTTCGAAACGGGTCGAGTTGCAAAGCAGGCGAACGGAGCCGTGTGGATACAGTATGGCGAAACGGTCGTCTTGGTTACCGCCTGTAGAAGTAATACGCCCGAGGATAGGGGATTCCTGCCCCTAATCGTAGACTATCGCGAGAAGGCATATGCCGGTGGTCGAATCCCCGGGAACTTTATGAAGCGCGAAAGCCGTCCAACGGAAAAAGAGACGCTGAGTGCAAGGTTAACGGACCACCAGATACGTCCCATGTTTCCCAAAAAGTTTCCGTACGAACTTCAGGTTTACATCTCTATCCTATCGGTTGATGGTGAGAATGATGCGGACGTCTTGGGTATGCTGGGAGCTTCCGCCGCTCTTTGTATTTCAGACATTCCCTTTGCAGGTCCTATGGGCGCCGTGCGGGTCGGGAGAGTCAATGGCGAATTTGTAATCAATCCCACGTACTCGCAGCTTGAAGAAAGCGATATTGACCTTTTGGTGTCGGGAACGGACGATTCCATTGCTAGCGTAGAAGGTGGTGCGCACGAGATTTCCGAAGAGGAGCTCGTAGGCGCACTTAAGTTTGGGCATGATTCTATAAAAGAGCTGGTCCAATTCCAACATGAGCTCATTGCTGCTGTTGGTAAAGAAAAGCTGGTAGTTGAAGAAGAGCCGGTAAATGAGGAGCTCCTAAGTGCCGTTGCTGATTTTGCGACTGAACGCGTTAAGGAAGCTAATCGCACCAAAGTCAAGGAAGACAGGGATGACTTGGTGAACTCGCTTACCTCTGATGCAAAAGAGGCGCTGGCCGACCAATTTCCAGAGATGGAAAAAGAGATCGGCGATGCAGTATACGACCTCGTGAAATCAGATATGCGCACCATGATATTGAAAGAGAAAAAGCGCATTGACGGCAGGGCTTTAGACGAAGTTCGGTCCGTAACCTGTGAAAGTCAGGTACTGCCACGCACCCATGGTTCTGCGCTTTTTACCCGCGGTCAGACACAGGCTCTTTGTGTCGCCACACTAGGCACCAAGCAAGATGAGCGTATGACAGACGACCTGCGCGGTAAGAGTTTCAAATCTTACTATCTGGACTATAATTTTCCTGCATATAGCGTGGGAGAAGTACGGTTTGAACGCGGGCCGGGCCGGCGCGATATCGGTCATGGTCATTTGGCCGAACGGGCGATTGAGCCCGTTTTACCCTCAGATGAATCTTTTCCCTACACAATCCGTTTGGTTTCGGATATTACGGAATCAAATAGCTCCAGCTCAATGGCGACGGTCTGTGGATGTTCGATGGCGCTCATGGATGCGGGGGTTCCCGTTAAGTCTGCCGTATGCGGTGCTGGTGTGGGGTTGGTTATGGAAGGCGATGAGTGGGAGTTGTTGACGGATATTCAAGGCGCAGAGGACTTCTTGGGCGATATGGACCTGAAGGTGGCCGGTACTGATGACGGTATTACCGCCATCCAGATGGACATAAAAATACAGGGTATCCGTTTTGATATCTTGCAATTGGCTCTTGAACGGGCCAAAGCTGGGCGTCAGCATATTCTAGATGTGATGAATAATACCATAGGTAAGTCTCGCGACGAGCTTTCCCGTTGGGCACCGCGCATAGAGTTTATAAAGATTCCGGTGGCCAAGATAGGTGCGGTTATTGGACCAGGTGGTAAAATGATCCGCGAAATTGAGAAAACGGGCGCCACGGTTAATGTTGATGATGACGGTACGATCACGCTATCTTCTGTTGAAGCTGCACCCGCAGAAGAAGCGCGTCGCATGATTGAAGCTATTACTGCAGAAGCTGAGATCGGTAAAGAGTACCGCGGTACTGTTAAGCGCATTATGCCGTTTGGAGCCTTCGTAGAAATACTGCCTGGAAAAGAAGGCTTATTGCACATATCAGAGATGGCCCATCGCCGGGTAGAAAAAGTGGAAGATATAGTTTCTGAGGGCGATCATATACAGGTTAAAGTCCTCGAAATTGACACTGGCGGTAAGATGCGCCTCAGCCACAAAGCTCTTATCGAAAAGTAGCCGAGGTAAATCAGCAATGGTATCCTTGGGGGACCTCTGCCTCCAAGAGAAACTTCTTCTAACGGATCGAGCCTATCGGATACACTATCCGATAGGCTTTTCCATAGGGTGAATTAAGCATGAAAAGCGTGCGTATTTCCCAAATAGGGGATTTTGAAGACCAAGAAGTTCAACTCAACGGTTGGTTATATAACAAAAGGTCCAGCGGAAAGTTGCACTTTCTCCAACTGCGGGATGGAAGCGGGATTATACAGTGTGTTGTATTTAAAGGAGACGTTGCACCCGAGATATTTGAACTGTGTGGTCATGTCGGGCAAGAATGTTCTCTTGCCGTTGCGGGCTCTGTTAGAAAAGATGAGAGATCCCCTTTAGGCTATGAGTTGGGGGTCAAAACTGTTGAAGTTGTAGGAGAGAGTAGTGAATATCCAATTACACCTAAAGAGCACGGGGTTTCTTTTCTACTTGATCACCGACATTTATGGCTGCGCTCATCCCGTCCCCACGCCATCTTGAAAATCCGCAGCGAAATCTGCAAAGCCTGTCGTGACTTCATGGAGGAACGGGACTTTACACTTATAGACGCCCCTATATTTACACCGGCTGCTTGTGAGGGGACTTCAACGCTCTTTGAGACCGATTACTTTGATCAGAAGGCTTTTTTAACCCAGAGCGGTCAATTATATATGGAGGCCGCCGCGATGGCCTTTGGAAACGTCTACTGCTTTGGTCCTACATTTCGAGCCGAAAAATCAAAAACTCGAAGACACCTTACTGAATTTTGGATGATTGAACCTGAAATGGCCTTTTGTGATTTGAAAAAGGACATGGAGGTGGCCGAAGAGTTTGTTTACTACATTCTAAAGCGCGTCCTAGAAAAGCGGAGAGAAGAACTCAAAGTTTTAGAGCGCGATATTGAAGCGCTCGAAAAAGTAACGTTGCCCTTTCCCCGCCTGTCGTATGACGAAGCCATAAATAGACTCCAAGATCTAGGGAGCGACATTAAATGGGGGACGGATCTGGGGGGAGATGACGAAACAATTCTCTCTAAACAATATGATTCACCGATTCTCGTCCATCGTTATCCACTAGATGTAAAAGCGTTTTATATGAAGGAGGACCCTGAAGATAGTCGACTCGCTCTATGTGTCGATATGCTCGCCCCTGAAGGATACGGTGAGATTATTGGCGGAGGTCAACGTGAAGATGACTTCGCAATATTAACGAGAAAAATTAACGAACACGAATTGCCATTTGAGGCTTTCAAGTGGTATACGGACCTGCGCAAATACGGAAGCGTTCCTCATGCTGGCTTTGGAATGGGGATCGAAAGGGTCGTTGCTTGGCTTTGCGGGTTAAAGCATGTTAGAGAGACGATCCCCTTTCCTCGTATGTTGCAGAGGCTCTACCCATAATAACGCATATTTAATTTTATGTAAATAAAATGACCGAAAAATACAACTACAGAAACATTGAAAAGAAATGGCGAGATTTTTGGCTGTCTGAAAAAACATTTAAGACAGTCGGGCCAGGCGAAGAGGGCTTTAATGCAGATAAACCTAAATGCTATATCCTGGATATGTTTCCCTATCCAAGTGGAGCAGGACTACATATTGGCCATCCCAAAGGGTATATAGCAAGCGATATTTATAGCCGGTTCAAAAAGATGCAAGGTTATAATGTTCTTCATCCAATGGGTTTTGATAGTTTTGGACTTCCTGCTGAACAATACGCCATAGAACACAATATTCATCCGGCCGTAATTACGGAAGAGAACATCAACTCTATTCGCTCACAGCTTCAGTTCCTCGGCCTTGGGTATGATTGGGACAGGGAAATTGCTACCTCACGAGATGATTATTATAGGTGGACGCAATGGATTTTTACAAAGCTTTTTGAGAGTTATTATGACCCTGATTGCATTTGGAAAGATACCAACGGCCGTTCTATACAAGGAAAAGCTCGCCCCATCGCTGAACTAGAAATTGAATTTGCCGAAGGAAAGCGCGCCTTTTCGAATGAAGATAGGTCGATTCTTGCAAAGGCTGAAGGAGATAATACTTCGTGGGAAGATTTGGATATAGAAGCACAGCAAAAGGTGCTTAATAATTACCGCCTAGCCTACCAAGATGAAATTATTGTTAATTGGTGCCCGCAGCTCGGAACCGTTCTTGCCAATGAAGAAGTAACAAATGACGGTAAGAGTGAACGCGGGAATTTCCCCGTATTTAAGCGTCCGCTAAAACAGTGGATTATGCGGATCACCGCATATGCCGATCGTCTGCTAGAAGATCTAAATGCAACTTTAGCACAGGGTGATGAAAGCGATTCTTTTACGCTCGATTGGCCAGAAGCAATTAAGTCGATGCAGGCCAATTGGATAGGACGCAGTGAAGGAGCTGAAGTTCTATTCGACGTTTTAGATTCGAAAACAGGAGAAAAAACCAGCACCTTAAAAGTTTTTACTACGCGCCCAGACACACTTTTTGGGGCAACTTTTATGGCCGTGGCTCCCGAGCATCCATTAATAACGCCAGATAGCGAGGAGTATAACGTTCCGGTAGAATGGCCTAGTGAGAGCCATGAAGCCTGGCGTGGTACAGATACAGAGCAACCTATACGGGTAGCCATACAGGCCTATGTTGAGCGGGCTCAACAAAAGCCAGCAAGTGATCGGGAAGACAAAGAAAAGACTGGGGTATTTAGCGGTTTTTACGCAGTCAATCCTGTCAACGGATCCAGAATTCCCGTATTTGTGGCCGATTATGTGAGTATGGACTATGGTGCTGGCGCCATTATGGCCGTTCCGGCACACGACGAACGTGACTATGCCTTTGCTGAGAAGTACGGTTTAGAGATCGTCGATGTAGTAGCGGATGGTTCAGCGGTAGGAGAGGAGTGTTATAGCGGAGAAGGGACCAGTATTAATTCCCCATCTGCTGAGATTGAAAGTGATTTTCAGATAAATGGCTTAAACACTGCAGAAGCTAAGAAAAAAATAACCGAAATACTCGAAGCGAAAAAGTTAGGCTTCAAAACAGTTAATTATAAGCTTCGAGATTGGATATTTTCGAGACAGCGGTATTGGGGTGAGCCTTTCCCGCTCGTGTCGCATTCTGATGGGTATGCAGTATCTGTTGATCCTCCTGTGCTACTTCCCCAAATGGAGGATTTCAGGCCTGAAACCTCTTCCGATCCCGATCGTCCCGTCCAACCCCCTCTGCATAGAGCTGGTCCTGAATGGCGCACAGCCATTTTAGATGACGGAAGCCAAGGCGAGAGAGAGCTTAATGTAATGCCTCAATGGGCGGGCTCCTGCTGGTATTTCCTGCGCTTTATTGATCCAAAGAATAATGGTGCTTTTTGTGGAGATGAAGCGGAACGTTATTTCATGCCAGTTGACCTTTATATAGGCGGTGCAGAGCATGCTGTTTTGCACCTACTGTATTCGAGGTTCTGGCATAAGGTGCTTTATGATCTTGGGCTAGTGACGACTCCTGAACCCTTTAAAAAGCTTTTTAATCAGGGAATGATTACTGCCGATGCATTCCAAGATGAACGCGGCGTTTACATTGATATTAGGGAAGTTGAACTGAAGGATGGGGAAGGCTATCACAAAGAATCTGGCGTAAAGTTGGTCCGAACAGCAGGAAAAATGGGTAAGCGCTATAAAAACGGTTTACCCCCAGAAGAAGTCGGAGATGAATTTGGTGTTGATACCTTAAGGTTATATGAGATGTATATGGGGCCTCTAGAAGCTAGCACGCCCTGGAGTATGGAAGGAATCCGAGGTATGCAGCGCTTCCTCCAGCGCGTTTGGAGAAACTTTATTGATCTTGACGGAAACCTGACGATCTCTGGTGAGGCAAGCCCGGAACAAATAAAGAAAATGCATCAGGCAATACTCCGAGTTACGGACCATATTGAAAACCTACGGTTTAACACGGCAATTGCAGCGATGATAGAGTGGAATAATGATCTTGTGGGCTGCGATACTATACCCGAAGAAGTTGCTCAAACATTTCTCGTTTTGCTAAATCCTTTGGCTCCTCATATCAGCGAAGAGCTTTGGCAAAGAGCCCAGTGGGGAGAGGGTGATCTTTCTCGAAAAAATTGGCCCATAGCAGATGAGGCACTAGCAGAAGAAGAATCTATCACATTGCCCATACAGGTTAACGGAAAAATGAGAGGGCAGATAGAAGTAGCGAAAAACTTGGACGAAGCCGAGCTCAAAGAAAAAATATTGGGTATGGAAAATGTTTCAAAGTTCATTCCTGATGAATCTGCAATTAAGCGATTTATCGTGGTTCCAGGCCGTATCGTAAATATCGTAGTGGCAGTGAAATAAAACACGCAAAGAATAACACATAATGTATATTATGTAAATATGATACCAGATGAAATAACTCAACCTATTAAAAAATCGATCTCATTTCTTCGCGAAGGAACTAGCGAGCGTATCCATTATCACGACCCCTCAAATATTATCAAATTTGAGGGGCATTATTTTGTTTGGTTTACTCGTAATGTTGAAGACCATAAGAATGCATCAACACATTACGCCGTTTCTCGGGACGGAACGCGGTGGGAAATATGCGGGGAGGCATTGGAGCTGGGGAAGAGAGGCCAATGGGACGATTCCGGAAACTTAGCCCCTTATGTTGCCTATGAGAACGAAACATACTACCTCTTTTATACGGGATTTACTCGCGGGGATCTGAGCACCCGCCATCTTGGATTAGCAAGAGCAGAAAAACCCTGGGGGCCCTGGGAAAGGTGTGGGGACAGCCCCGTTTTATATCATGGATCTGAAGATTCAGATTGGCACAGTGATATGGTTGGGGATTCAAATGTCCTTTTCAGAGAAGGTAAATGGTGGCTCTATTTCAAAGGGAAGAAATCGGACGAGAAGCCTTGGGAAACCCACATTGGTGTTGCGGTGTCAGATACGATCAAAGGTCCCTATGAGATACATCCGTCCTCACCCTTATTTGATGGACATGCATTTACCGCCTGGAAACACAGAGGCGGTGTTGCTGTTCTCCGAGGAAAATATTGGCCAGAGGTACTGTGGTCGGAAAATGGGTTGGATTTTGTAGACACCGGAGGGCGGTTGAAAAATTACTCTACGGGATTTTACTGTCCTGAAAACTTTGTAAGCGGAGATAATTGTCGCGGCGTTGAGTGGGGTTTTGACGTTGTGGAAGATAATGGAGTGCGATATTTAGAGTGTTTTAACTGTTCATTTTTGATATGAGTCAGATTTTTATATAATCTGAAGCGTTATCCACTAATTTTTCTCTGTTTTCGTAATAGCGCATTGTTGTTTTTAAGTCTTTATGCCGCAAATGAGATTGTACCTGTTGAGGTTTAGCGCCGCCCTCAATGGCGAGTGTGCAGCAAGTATGGCGGAACATATGAGCGGTTATATTAACATCTACGCCCGATTTTAGGGCGTGTTTTTTCATTATCAAATTAATGGACTGGTCTGTGAGTTGTTGGCCGTGTGATCTGTTACGGGCCAAGCTTATAAAAACAGCGCCCTCTGTGCTATAACCCTCTCTTTCAAGGACCTCTCTATATTCTTCCAAATAATGCACCACTGAATCTTGTAACTTTATTTCCTGCCCAGTTCCAGATTTTGTTTCGGGCAAAGCGAGGACATTAAAAACGCCCTCCTTGAACAGATCTTTCCAGTGAATATTAGCAACTTCAGACCGGCGCAACCCACCGTAAACAAGTAGTTGAAAGATGGCCTGATCCCTAGTCCGCGTTAGGCTATTATCTATTTCCGTAATCGTTGTAAAAATCTTCTTTAGCGTGTTGGGGGCAATTGCTTTACCCGAGAGATTTTCATCAACCTTAAAGCCTTTAACCAGCGTTGAATCGGCAGGGTTATTTTCAAGCTGGCCAGCAGCGACCAGCATCTTAAATAACGCTTTTAAGCTGGATAGCTTCCTGTTAATGCTCGTGCGTTTATAGCCCTGTTCCGAAAGATGGTTCCGAAAAGCCGTTACTTCGCGAAAACTTATTCCTTGAATTGCTTCAATATCGACGGTTTCAAATCCCAAAAAGGAAAAGAAATGCCGTAGGTCTGCTCCGTAAGCACGGCGCGTACTGTCGCTGAGTTGCCCCGTCAGAAATTGGTCAATTGGATCTGTGGAATAAACAGAAAGTGAGAGGGTTTGTTTTATATCTACCAAGTTGCCAGGCCTAAAACTCATAGTTTAAAAACCTCTATGTAAAAACCACCAATTGTTACGAAAAAACACTTTCAAATATACCGAGCCCTCTTTATTTTCGCACTAACAAAAAGACTATTAAAAAAAGATAAATACTCTCATATATGAGTTCAAGTGCATAAAATACCTTTTCTTGTTTTTGCCTTTTTTATATATATTTAACACGTGAAACACTCAATGCCAAAAAGAGATAAAAATTGCGTATCCTCGTTATTGAAGATAATCCCGTTAATAGTAAATTGCTCTGTCGGCGCCTGTCCAAGAAAGGCTACAATATCACTACGGCGTTTTCAGGTGAAGAGGGAGTAGAAGCAGCCCAATCAAATCAGCCAGATCTAATCTTGATGGATGTTGGCCTACCAGGGATGGATGGATTAGAAGCTACTCGGGTTTTAAAAACCAATTCATCGACGCGCGATATTCCCATTATTGCAGTTACTGCTTATGCCATGAGAGATGATCAGGATGCGGCTTTAGCGGCGGGTTGTAATGATTTTACAACAAAGCCTATAATATTTGAAACCCTAATTGAAAAAATTGAAATCTTTAGAGACGAAGCGTAACTAATAAGGAGTACCGCATCTATGCGTATACTAATTGCGACTTTACTTTGGACATTTGTTTTTTGTGACTACAGTCATTCAAATCCCTTTTCCAATTTTAGACATACCTTAGATCTTAGCGTACGAACTGTAAAGACGGGAGATAACGACCCCATGCAATTAGACTTTGTGGGGTTGGATCTACATAGAGTTATATCTACTTCTTCTGAGGATAGGGCTACGCTAACGCTGCAACCCTATGTTGCATTTGTGCGAAACGGACCTTCGGTTTGGGATTCACCACCCCAAAAGCATCCTATGTTTGATGGATCAAATGACTGGTCAATGCAGTGGCGAAACTTTAACGCGAACCTAAAAATACTGCAAGACGGAAGCCTTAATCTTCGTTTAGGTCATATAGAAGTTCCTTTTGGTATAGAGTATCCGATTGACACAAATGGTAGGGCGTTGGACTATGCTCATGGGGCAAATTTTGTCGGGATTAAAGCCGATTGGGGCGTTTCATTAAATGGCATAAAGCATGGCTATGAATACGAGGTGGCATTACTCAGAGGGTCTGGGAACGGCTATGCCAGTGAGTCCGTGGATAGAGAAACACCTTACTTTATTAGCGGACGACTTGGGACAAGCCGCAATGCTGATTTTGGATTTGGCCTAAGTGCCCTGAGGGGAAATCTTTTGACTCCCTCAAGGGAGATAGTCGAGAGAAGCCGAATCGCCTTAGACTCACAGTATTATTATAGGAATCTGGGCTTTTTGGGTGAGATTAGCGTAGGCAGGGGATATGGTGGGCCATTATCTGATCAAGTAGATTTCCTCCAACTCTTTAGTGAACTACATTGGAAGTCACCTAAAGAAACTTCGCAAGTATGGCTACAATTTGTTAATCGCACGCTTGATTCGGAAGCGAGCAGGGAGATTCGAACCGGGGTGGCCTGGGTTCCAATGCACAAAGTCACTCTCTCCAGTAGCCTGACCAGAAAATTCAAAACCAAACCGGAGAATAATATCCTTGTCCAACTAAGGTATAGGTATTAAAGATGAAAAAAACGATCCTATCTGCCATAGCCGTAAGCTTGGCGTTAACGGTTAAAAGTTCCGATGCGCTAGATCAAGCCTTCTGCGCATTGCGAGATCCAAGCACTGAAATATACGCCCTTTTCCCAACGGGTAATTCTTATAAATCGATAGTTCGAGATCTTTCCGAAAGAGAAGTCCGCGATAGAATTGCTGACGAGCTGGGCATCCCACTGCATTTTAGTGAATTGGGGAAACATACGCTCTATGTTGTATATGAAGACAAGAATCCCATTGGCCTAGTACACGCCCGTCCAGAATTAGGGAAGTGGGGAATCGTTGAGGTTGCCTGGGCCATGGATCTCAACCTTAACATTATCGATTTCTCGTTTGTTCGTTGCAGAGATAAGTCTAAAAAGGTTTTCCAGGAGAACGTTCAAGCGCGCGCGCTCTTTCTGGGAGCTGACATTGAAAGACTGCGGCATTATATGACTCCCGGAAGCTATACGTTCAATAAAGAAATGCACCATTTAGAAGCAAATCTCCACCAATTTGCGGACCTTCTTCTCATCAACGCCGTAAAAACACTCATCGTAACTCAAATTGCTTGGCAGGAAGACCTAGGAAAAATTACAAGTCAATAGAAGACTTAAAATGCTCCTTGATTTTTTGCAATTGGGACATGCGTAGGGATAAATAAAAACGAGTAAAATGAGCAAAATTGGCTCTTACTTAGCTCGCAGTCACATCTTTTTAGTCCTTATAGGGCTTTGTGCTGTTGCCGTAGTTCAATGGCGCATGTTTTCTGTTTTACAATATCAAAACGAAATAAATAAGGACATAGAAGCACTGCGTTTGGTCGATTCTTGTTCGGGTTCGTTCTCTAGTGCACTACTTTGTGCAGATCTCGTCCTTTCAGGTGGCAGCACATATCTAGCACGGACGTCTGTTGACTACCTTGAAGAAACAAGAATCTGCTTGGACGCTTTGAAGTCCTTCGATATCTATTCAAATGAAGGATTCGAAATAACTTATACTGAAAAAGACATAGACTCTATAGCCCAAGTCCTTAGTAATATCAGTGAAATAAAAACAGAACAGCAGGCTAATGATCAACAAGCATTAAATCTGTATTACGATTCAAGTGAGCGTTTGGCCAATCAGCTGACAAATATCAGCACCCATCTAATAGAGCAATCAGAATTAAGAAGGAATAAGGTAGGTGAAATGTGGGGAGAGTTCTTCACATTAACGCTATTGATTGCCGCAGTTTTCTTGTTAATCATACTCACTATATGGCGCAGGCAAACAAAAATGTTAGCCCATCCTATCCAAGAACTTGCCTATCAGACTAAATCAGCTGTTACTAATAAATTAGAGCAAAATTCACCTCCATTTTCTGTGGAAACTCCCATTCTTGAAATTGATAATCTGAGAAAAGACTTTGCATACTTTGCTGAAGAGCTATTAAAAAACCAGCAGGAGCTTGAGGATACCGTCCGAGACCGCACCTTTGAACTGTCTAAAGCCTTGGATGTGGCAGTAAAAGCAAATGATATAAAAACGGGATTTTTAGCTAATATGAGCCATGAGTTACGGACGCCGCTAAATGCTATAATTGGGTATGGTGAGTTATCTGTTGAAGAGTTGGGAGATTTGCCCAAGAATGCTGAAATAGATGAAATAATTTCATATGTACAGCAGATTAATAAATCAGGTCATAACTTACTAAACCAGATAAATGACATATTAGATATCAGTAAAATTGAAACTGGTAAGGTTGATTTAGATATTGAGGAATTTGAATTAAGCACCCTTATTGGCGATGTCCTTTATGAGATGAAAATATTAGCTGAAAGAAATCAAAACACTCTCACGCATACTAGCGATCAAGAGGCAATTTTAGTAAAAGCAGACAGGGCCAAGATTAGGCAAGTTCTGGTTAATGTTGTGGGTAATGCATGTAAGTTTACGAATGCAGGACGTATTGAATTAAATGTAACCACCGGCGTTACGCCCAAACGCCAATGGGTTGATATTGCAGTGGTAGATAATGGCATCGGTATTGATTCCAGCGATATAGAGGGGCTTTTTGAGCCCTATGAGCAGAAAAGCAGTTCGAAAAAGTATAGAGCTGAAGGAACGGGGTTAGGTCTGGCGATCTCTAAGCGCCTTTGTCAACTGCACGGAGGCAGTATCAGCGTGGATAGCGAACTGAATGTAGGCTCTGTGTTCACAATTAGGCTTCCAATACGACGTGATTGATAAAGGAGCTATAATAATGAGAAAAGTAATGAATTATATGGAAATCCCTGAGTATATTAAACTAATGATAATTCCCCTTATAGTTAGTTTAGTCAGTCTGATCACTTAGTCATGCTAAGACTAACTCTATGCTTCATACTTTTCTTTGTAAATTCCGCGGAAGCGGAAACAGTTACCTTAAAAGCTGCTCGCGATAATACGCTGTATGAAAACAAAGATGGTTCAATAAGCAATGGTGCTGGCTCCTATATTTTTGCTGGCTCAACGGGCGCAAATGGCATTAGAAGAATTCTTTTGCATTTTGACCTCTCATCCATTCCTCACGATTCGAAGATTGAAAACGCAGTTCTTTCCTTGTACATGAACAAAAGCAAGGCCGGTTCTTCACGGCTGAGTGCTCATAGGCTTTTGACCGATTGGGGCGAAGGAAGTTCTGCCGGCGATGGCGGCGAAGGCTTAGGCGCAATGGCGACTACGGACGACGCAACGTGGCTTCATACATTTTACGACAAGATACGTTGGAAAATCCCTGGCGGAGAT
>CALDFW010000198.1 GCA_937942165.1 uncultured bacterium
AACGCTTATCATGCTACCAGTCGAGCGCTGAGCAGCGTGCTGATCGTCGCTCTGTTCGTCGAGTAGGCGATCGGTTACGGTGCGCAAACGATCGAGCATATCGCTTTCCAATACGCCACCCAACCGACAGTAGCCGTCCTGCACCAGCTGATCGTACAGTCCCATTCGCGCGTGGCGAGACGCGCCGCCGTCCGTGTAGACAAAGTCGTCAGAATCCATATCGAACTCCTCTTGCGGCGCGTGAGCACCGCGCGGTTGTGAGCGTAGCAATATACGCGCTGTTCCACCCATTTTCAAAGGCTCATACCGGGGTCCGTTACGCCTTTCATCGGATGCATCTTTGCGCTCGTTAGAGCCGCATGCCATCTTTTACGCCATGCCCTCAGAAAAAAACGCCGCACCTTCTGATATAAACCCTTCGGAGGCCCACCGTCACAAAAGCCGTGCTCGCCTAGTCTGGATTGCCGTTAGCGGTTCGACCAACGGCGCATTGCTCACCTCGATTATTCCCCTCTTTATGCTTTCCCTGGGCGCATCGCCCTTCATGATAGGTCTGGTAGCGACCAGCACGCACGTGCAAAAAATCGGGCGCGTCGCCGGGCTCCACTACATGCATCGGATCGGGAAAACCGGCCTGTTTCTCTGGGGTCGGATGGGTTCGGCCCCCTTTGGTCTGGGCCTAGCCGCTCTGGCCTACGGAAGCGGGCATATCGGATGGGCAGCCGTCTTGGCGCTGCTCTTATTCAGCGTGCGCGGCACGCTGCAACAGGTGGGTAATACAGCTTGGTGGCCCCTAGTTCAGGACCACACCGAAGGCGGGTCTATTGGATCTTACTTGGCGCACATGCGTCTGCGTCAGCGACTGCTCGAACTCGTGCTGCCCATTGGCGTCGGATGGTATCTAGGCGCTCATCCCGCCAGCAGCGATTTTGCGCTGCCCTTCTTACTCGCCTTCTTCTCCACATTGCTGGGCGCCGCATTTGTGCGCGGCATCGGCGAAAACACACAGGATACACCCAAAGAGGGCTTGGTCAGACGACTGCGGCAAGTGGCACAAACGCGCCCCATGCGCAGCTACTGCCTCTTCGCCATCGCCCGGATGGGCATTCTTTCGGCAACGCAGCCGCTGTGGGTCGTCGCCCTGACCGACGTCGGTTTGCCCGTTAGCTATTTTGTGTGGATGACGCCCATTACGGCACTGGGCTACATGGTAGGCCTGCGCGCCTGGGGTCGGCTGGTAGATGCACACGGTCCGCGTGCACTCCTGAGTATCACGCTAACGCTGCAACCTGCTATGGCTCTAGCGTGGTTTTTTCTGCCAGCTACGGAATGGTCTATCGCCCTGTGGTCTGCGGCTGTCTACTTCCTTTGGGGCGCGCTAGAGGGGGGCCAGCAAATGGGTCAGTCCCGCGTCATGCTAGATACGGTCGACCGCTCGTTTCAGGGCGAAGGCTTCGCACTGGCCATTTACGCATCCGCTCTGGGGGGCATCGCCGGCGGTGTGCTGGGGGGCGCCCTCTTTGAATGGATGCAGGGACCCGGCTGGGAGCGCTACTACCTAGCCGCGGCTCAGGCGGGGCTGATCCTTCCGTGGCTATTGCGCACGCGGCTGGCCGGCTATGGGGAACAAACGCCCGCAAGACACCTGCTGCGCATGGGCAGCAGATCGTTTAGTAAACCTCACTGAGCCGCCCGCGCACGGCAGTGTCCGCTTGCCGTGGCGATGGGCTTAGCTTAGTTTTCACTTCTTCTCGACGCATTCACAACCCACAGATCTCGCCCGTATGATAGATACGCAACAGGCGTTGGTGGCATTTTGCCAGCGCGCTCAAGAAGCCGAGTGTTTAGCACTAGATACCGAATTCGTTTGGAATCGAACCTACTACCCCAAGCTAGGCGTAATACAGGTTGGCCTGTCAGCCGAGGACTGTCATCTGATTGACGCGCCGGCCATAGAAGACCTCACGCCGCTCGGTCAAATCATTTCCAACCCCGCAATTGTCAAGATTTTACACGACGCCCAGCAAGATCTCACCATCTTGAAACGGGCTACGGGTGCCCATCCACACAACGTATTTGATACGCGATGTGCCGCCGGCTTAGCCGGTATGAGCTCCACTTCGTCTCTGGCCGAACTGCTGGAAAACGTCGTTGGCGTCTCCCTCGAAAAGAGCGAGACGCGCACGGACTGGCTTCAGCGTCCGCTATCAGACGAACAGGTATCCTATGCCATCGAAGACGTATGCTACTTACATGAGACGCGCGAAAAGCTGATCGAACGCATTGCACAAATGGGACGCCAAGAGTGGCTGCGCGAGGAATTAGCCACCTACGAAGATCCCGCGTTATACGACGAGCGCGACGAACGCGAGCAGTATGAACGCGTCAAAGGTGCAGGGCGTGCCACGCCGCGCGAACGGGCCATTATTCGCGAACTAGCAGCCTGGCGCGAAACGGAAGCACGCCGTCGCGATCGGCCGCGCGGTCACGTAATCAGCGATGAGGCCATTACGCTGCTAGCGCGTCTTAAGCCACATACGCTAAAGGACCTAAAAGACGTGCGTGGGCTGCCGCGACGCGATACCGAACGCGTGTTGGGCCTCGTCCAGAACGGATTGAGCGTGCCCGACAGCCAGTGTCCGAGGCGACCACGGCGACGGCGGCGCATGGACGACGACGCGCTGGAAGAAATGCTGGGACGCGCCATGGAATATCTGCGCAAAACAAGCGAGGAAAATGCCCTGGACGCTCCCTTTGTCGCTCCACGTGCCGAAGTGCGCGCCCTAGTGAGCGAGGGAGGGCAAAGCAGCGGCGAAGCATTTCGCGTGCTGCGCGGCTGGCGAAGAGCGCTCGTCGGCGAAGGGCTTATCCGCTTAGTACGCGAAGAACCGAAGTAGAAAACAATTTATCAGACCTTCGAAAAATGGAGAGGTCGACCGTGCGATGCCCACTTGCACGCGCTACCTCTAACAATGCAACGTAGGCTACGTAACCGGCTCTGACTATGATTGATTTAATCAACGTCGTTCGCAGCGAACTGACGACTTGGGGCTTCGCCCCCGAATGGGTTCATCTCCATGTGCGCCTGCTGGCCATCGCACTCGTTGCACTCATAGCATATATCGCACATGCGCTAGCGCGCGGTCCCTTCCTCAAAGCCATTTTTGCCATTATCCGGCGGACGGATACGTCGTGGGACGACGCGCTGATAGAAGAGCGCGTATTACACAGACTCGTCCATCTAGTTCCGGGTCTGGTCATATACCGAATCGCACCCGTACTGCTCGGCGACAGTGCGCGCCTAACATCTATAGCGCATACGGGCGCAACGATCTATCTGCTCTTGGTCGGTGCACTGGTTATTGACGCGCTGCTCAGCGTGCTGCTTTCCATCTATCGCCGCACTGACACCTCGCGTGAAATATCGATCAAGAGCCTAGTCCAGTTTATCAAGGTCATCCTCTACTTTGTAGTTGGCCTTTTTGCCCTTTCCGTATTGCTCGGCAAATCACCCACCGTTCTCTTGGGTGGGTTGACGGCCATTACCGCCATACTCTTGCTGATTTTTCGCGACGCAATCCTAGGACTAGTAGCCGGCATACAGCTGACGGTCAACCGCATGGTCGCGCGCGGCAACTGGATCGAAATGCCCAAGTACGGTGCCGATGGGGATGTGATCGACGTCTCGCTCACCACGGTCAAGGTGCAAAACTGGGATAAGACCATCACCACGATTCCCACCTATGCGCTCATCAGCGAGTCCTTTAAAAACTGGCGTGGCATGCAGGAGTCGGGCGGGCGCCGCATCAAGCGCGCCGTGCACATCGACCTGAGCACAGTTCGATTTTGCGACGAAGAAATGCTCCAGCGCTTTGCGCGCATTCAGCATATCACCGGCCACATAGAGCGTAGAAAAGAAGAGATAGCCCGTTACAACGAGCAGCTGAGCAAACAGCAGGTCGATCTCTCACACCTAGTGAACGGACGCCGTATGACCAACGTGGGCACGTTCCGCGCCTACGTGGAGGCCTACCTGAAAAACCACCCGCAGATCAACCGGGACATGACTTTTCTCGTGCGCCAACTCGCACCTTCCGAAAAGGGACTTCCCATTGAGATCTACGTGTTCTGCAAAGATATCGTCTGGGCAAACTACGAAGCGATTCAGGCCGATATATTCGACCACATATTGGCCATTGTACCAGAGTTTGACCTGCGCATTTTTCAAGAGCCCACGGGGGCTGACTTTAGGGCGCTAACGCGTTCGCACGATGACTGAGACGCCCACCGGCCTTTTGCAGTATGTCCATATGAGCTCGCCCGTCGGAACCCTGCAGCTGGTCGGCGATGCGCGCTATCTGCGGCATATTTTCTTTCAGGCGCACGCGCCCCAACCGGCGCCAAGCTGGCAGCCCGTCGACTCATTGCCCTACCCCGCAGCCGAACAGCTAACTGACTACTTTGCCGGCACGCGGACCGAGTTTGATTTACCGCTCAGCCCAGAAGGCACTACGTTCCAACTCGAAGTGTGGGCCGCTTTGGAAGAGATTCCCTTTGGAGAGACGATATCCTATATGGAGCTGGCACGACGCATCGGCAACCCAGATGCCGTGCGCGCCGCCGGCTTGGCCAACGGTAAAAATCCGCTACCCATCGTCGTGCCCTGTCACCGCGTAGTCGGCAGCGATGGCTCAATGACCGGTTATAGCGGCGGACTGTCCACTAAAGAATTTCTCCTCACACACGAAGGCGTGCCCGTGCCCGAACGCATGCAACAGCTCTCTCTATTCTGATATGACAACCTACCGCGTAGCACTCATTGGAACGGGACGCGTCGGCTATCAGTTCAACTTTAGCGACCTGCCCGACAACCACGCCGAAGCCATTGGCGCTCATCCGCGCTGTGCGCTCGTAGCAGGCGTTAATCGAGGTCGCGACAAGCTAGTCGATTTTGGCCAGCGCTTTGACGTCAGTGCGCTCTATCACGACTACCGACAGATGCTGCGCGAAGTGGCCCCCGACATCTGCATTATCACCACGCATCCGCAGCACCACGCCGAGATGGTAACCGCCTGCGCCGCCGAACCAACGACCCAAGCCATTATCTGTGAAAAGCCCATGGCCCTGAGCACGGAAGAATGCGATGCGATGATCGACGCCTGCCAGCGCGCAGATGTGCTGCTACAGATAAACCACAACCGACGCTGGCACCCCGAATGGAACCTAGCCAAGCATTTGCTCGACGAGGGCGCGATTGGTCGGCTCAACCATATCTATTGCTATATGGACGGAGTCAAACCGGCGCCTTGGTGGACGAGCGAATTCGAGGGACCGCTGCTGCACGACGCCACGCATTACATGGATTTGCTCGACTACTTTGCCGGTTCAGTAGACTGGCTCTGCGGTCTGGCCGAGCAGCGACGGCGCCCCTGGGCCGTCGAAGACTTTGCCTTCGCCTTTATGAAGTTCAAAAGCGGCGTCAGCGCGCTCTTACACTCAACTGAACTGACGGAGTATACCGACCACGCCTTTGAACTGCGAGGTGAAAAAGGTATTATCCGGATCCAAGGCGAGCAGGTCCAACTGCTCCAATCGCAGCTGGCGCTTTCCGAACCGGATAGCGGCTTTGAGTGGAGTCGGCTGCGGGAAAGTCCCATCGATCGCCCGCCTGCTGCATCTACCTATGTGGAAGCACTTGAAGAGCTTATCAACGCACTCGAGGGCAACGCCTCGCTGCGCAGCGACGGACGCGTCGGACGCCGCTCGTTAGAAATGGTTCAGGCCGTCTACCAATCGCAGTTGGCCGGCAATCGCCCCGTGCACTTCCCGGCAGACCTAAAGACGTCGGGCATAGACGCCCTACGCCAGTCTAGCCACTTTGTAGAGCGAAAGGCATAGACACAAAGAGGCCCGCTCCACACGAGGTAAGCGGGCCCCTTCGCCTATTAGTGTTTTCGAGCGAATGCTCAGAAGGTGTAGAGAGCGGAACCTTCTATGCCTTCGATCAGGATCACAACTCGATCCAGTGAAGAATATAGTTTTCGCAGTGGACTGATGTCAAAAAATAATTCGCGCGACAGGTAGGCCTCGCAGGCGTCGCCCCGTCCATCGTGCACGAGTCGCAGGCGGTGCTGCGGCGGGATGGACTTCGTAGCAATCCCCGTATCTAAGAGCGTAAAGCTGTGCTCGGCGCAGCCTCCACCATAGCGCACTTCTATCATCAATACATCGCCCACTATGCGCACGGATCCAACGTCAAACGGGTCGCTCTTCGCATCGACTCCGACTCCGTCGACCAACAAAAGCGTATCGTTCCGCGTAATCCCAGAGCCCAAATCAGCTACAGCGCACTGGCCGTCGCTCAGTCCAAGAGGGGGTTCGACGACCAACATACAGTCGGAGATACTCCCATAGCGCGCATTGATGTCCGCTTCTCTAGCGTTGTACTCGGCCACTTTTTCAACCAACAGCACCGAATCGGTTTGGGCCGTCGAGTACACCAAATACTGCCAAGGCCCGCCGCACGGCTTGGCTCCTAGAGCAATAGAGCGACAGGTCGACAGGGGACCGCTTAAGCCGACTATTGTTTCGATCTCAGCGCGCATGGATACCAGTCCTTCCCGCTCTTGCGTTTCTGAAAGCGGTTCTTGGCCAGTCGCATTATCGCTATCACTGCAGGCGACCATCAACGGCACGCACAGGACTAATAGTCTCTCCGTAAACACGTAGAAGCTCTCTCCGTAAAAAGGTTGTGGACAAGCTGTAATAAGGTAGACTCCGGTGCGATATCTCAGTTCCGCCCCAGCCTATAGAGCGAACTTCACCGTTCCAATCGTCTGGCGCAACCGCTGCTTGTCGCCGAGCACGCCGTGCGCTATTTTCCCGCCACCTACTCCTCTTTGACAACGGAGACCAAAACATGGCTAAAAAGACCGCGACGAAAAAGAAGCCTGCCGCCGCGCGCAGGAAATCTAAAAAAAGCGTTCGTATCGCCCTAATAGGGGCGGGAAGCCGCTCTGTCAGCACGCACTACCCCGCATTGAGCGACCTTCCCGAAGCCGACGTAGTAGCCGCATGTGATTTAGACGAGGATCGCTTACAAACCGCCTGTGATCGCTTTGGCATTCAAGGTCGTTACGGCGACTATCGCCAGATGATTGAACGCGAAAAGCCCGATGTTGTATACGCCATCATGCCTCCGCATCACCTGTATGACGTATCGGCCGACATTATAGAGCGCGGCTGCCACCTTATCGTCGAAAAACCACCGGCCGTCACGACGGAACAGACGCGCCAGCTAGCGCTCTTGGCCCAAAAGCACAACGTGCTCACCGGCGTAACCTTTCAACGCCGCTTCTCCCCCCTGATTCGCCGCGGCAAAAAACAGTGTGAAAAGCGCGGCGATGTGCATACGGCACACGCCAGCTTTTACAAAAACTGGGTTGGTGCCGACGCCTACTACAAAGGCGGTATGGATATGCTAACCGCCGATGGCATACACGCCGTCGATACCTTGCGCTACCTGTGTGGCGGAGAAGTCGAAAGCGTCGCCGCCGATTCGCGTCGACTAGACGCTGGGCATTGGAACATGCACTTGGCACTCATCAAGTTCAGCTCTGGAGCCACTGGCCTATTGCTCAACAACTTTATGGCGGGCCGGCGCATTTTCTCTGTAGAAATTCACGCACCCGGCATTTCGTTCTTTGGTGATCCAGAAGAAGGGGGCACGCTGTATGCCGACAACAAGCTCGATCCCGTAGAAGAAATGGACCCCTTTGCCATGGCCAACAGCCAGGCAGACTACCGCGCCTTTGGCGCCTACGAAATGAACCGACACTTTGTCGACTGCATAGTCAAGGGAAAGCAGCCCGAAACCTGCTTTGACGACGCGCTCAAGACCATGGAGCTGATCGACGCGATTTACCAGTCGCAGCTGTAGCGCACGCAGATAGGAGGCAATATGAGCGAACTAAAGCCGGCCAACCGTTTTCAGGAGGCGTTTGGTCTACCGGTGTCCGGTGCGCGCACCAAGGTACGCGACCATATGGAAGAACACGTAGTAGACTTTATTCGCCATTCGCCCTTTGCCGTGCTGGCTACCAGCGACGGGCAGGGCCACTGCGACGCCTCGCCGCGCGGCGGCACGCCCGGCTTCGTGCGCGTGCTAGACGAGCGACGCCTGCTGCTGCCCGACGTGGCGGGCAACCGCCTCTTTCAGAGCTATGGCAACGTCGACGATAACGGTCACGTTGGTCTGCTCTTTTTTATTCCGGGTAGAGATGACACCGTGCGCGTCAACGGGCGCGCCCGTCCCGTCGATCAGGCAGAAGTCGAAACCCTACAGGCCGAACTATCAGTCTACTGGCACGACGATAACACCAAGCTTGTACAGGGACTGCTAGTAGAAGTCGACGAGGCCTACGGACACTGCCCGCGCGCGCTGAAATTTTCCAACCTATGGGACGTAGAGACCATTGAAAAGAATCGCACGACGCGCTGATCACTCGCCTGATTATCAGCTATGCCCACGCTCTTTTTAATAAAACACGCGCTGCCCGATATCGACCCGGCCGTGCCCGCCAAGGAATGGACGCTCGGGGCGGAGGGTCAGCGTCAAGCACAGGAGCTAGCAGCCGTGCTCTGGCCGCGGCCCGACGTCGTCGTGAGCAGCACCGAAGCCAAAGCGGTTGAAACAAGTCAGCTGATTGCCAATCGCGCGGGAAGCACCCTATTTGAACCCGACTCCCATCTATGCGAGCACGAGCGCAGCCGGGCAGGGTTTCTGAGCAAAGAAGCATTCGACAACGCGGTCGCCCGGTTTTTCAACACGCCGCAAAGGCTCGTATTTGGCAGCGAGACGGCCGACGAAGTGCACGCACGCTTTGAGTGCGCCGTCAAACACCACTGCGCCCGACACGCCGGTAAGAACCTTGCAATCGTGTGCCACGGAACCGTTCTATCGCTCTGGGTTAGTCGACGTTTGGGCTGTGATCCCTTTGCCCTGTGGAAGGCGCTAGGACTGCCCGCTTGGGTCTCTACGCAGCACCCCACATTCGATGCGATCACCGTGTTCCCCGGACTGGCTACCGCTGGAGATCCGCAGCCTTGGCACCCCCCTGCTTAAAGCGCCCCCTGCCAAAACGCTGCCCTACGACAGGCGATCGCGGCCATCAGCCGCTATGCCATCGCGTTGTAACGCATTAGATCGCGCAGAAAATCCACAAACTCAATTTCGTATAGCGCCTGCAGTTGGGCAGCCCGCTGATACAAGCGCTGGTCGTTGAGGACAGGCATCGGAGCATTGAACGCCAGGGCCACTGTATTGCTCTTACCCGCCACGGGCAGGAGCAATACTCGTTGGCCAAACGCCTCTGCCAGGCGGGCTCGAATGCGGTCGAGAAATTCCGCTCTATTGCCCGTCCACAGGTTTACAGAGAGCACCGCGCGTTCGCTCAGCAACGCGCGGCAGCGTAGAAAGAGGTCGGGCTCATCAAGAACCGATGCCATACCATCGCAGTCGTATAGATCGATTAGCAACCAGTCGTAAGGACCGATGTCCGTGCGACACAGAAAGTCCTCGGCTTTTTCTACGTGCAGTGCGAGACGCTCGTCTTCCGGAAGAGAAAAATAGCGTCGCGCAACGGCCGCCACGCACGCGCGCATTTCCACCGCATCGATACGGCACTCGGCAAAGTGCCGCAATAAGAACTTGGGCAATGAACCTCCACCCAAACCAAGCACGAGTGCCGAGCGCGGCGGCGGCGCTAGGAGCAATCCACCAACCATACAGCGCGTGTAGGACAGCGCCAGACGCGTGGGGTCAGCCATTAACATGGTGCTCTGACGCGCCGTCGAACCAAAGTGCAGCGTGCGCGACGTCACCTCTTGTACCACGGCTACGTCGCCGTACTCGTCCCGCCCCGAGTAAATGACGTCGCCTCTGTAAACGGGTGCGGTGCTTTTAGCCATACCGCCCCACGGTCGAGACCCGAACAGGCCTAACCACGCCAAGCGCGTTCCACGTCTTCGGCACGTGCTTTCCACCGGTTGTAATTGGGTGAAAGGGCGAGCGCGCCGTCGGGCTGCGCTACGAGCGCGCCGTTTTGACCGCGCGGATCCCCGCGCTCTTCGTTGATCTGCGCTAGGCGCTGCCGCCACCGATCAATGCGAGTCTGCTGGTCGGAATTGACAGCGAGGTTGTGGCATTCACCCGGATCGCTTACCAAGTCAAAAAACTGTTCCTCTCCCGTATGGTGAAACCAGATGTACTTCTCTTTGCCGTCAGTCACATACTGCATGCCGTGTTCGTGCGTGTAGCACGAAGTGTGTTCACCCTGCACAAAGGTGCGCCAGTTGTCGCGCTGACCGCGCGCCAGTGGCAGTAGACTCTGTCCGTCTACCGAATCGGGAATGTCGACTCCAGCCGCATCGAGCATCGTGGGCATGATGTCGCGCAACTCCACCGGCGCCTCTACGGTCTGACCGCGCGGCATATCCCACGAAGTTGGGTAACGCACGATAAAGGGAATGCGCGCAGATCCCTCGTACGCATACGTTTTTCGCCAGTGATGGTGGTCTCCCATCATATCGCCGTGGTCGGACGTAAAGACGACGAGCGTATCGCGCAGTGCCTGCGGATCTAGCCTGTTGAATTCGTAGAGCAATCGACCAATCTGATGATCGATAAACGTGATATTTCCATAATAACCCGCTCGGCCACGGTGCGTCTCACGCGCACTGCGCCGCGTGCGCGGCGCATTTGTACCGGCCACAGGTCGGTCAAATTCCGCAGCCCACTGGCCGATATAGGGCTCGGGAATATCCGGATGGTCATTATACATATCCCAGTAGGTCTGGGGCGGATCATACGGAGAATGCGGACGCGCAAAAGAGAGCCAGAGAAAAAATGGCTTGGTCGGATCGCGTCGTTCGATAAAGTCGATGCCCTCGCTGGCCGTCCAGTAGGTCGGATGTAAGTGCTCCGGCAGGTGCGAGGGACGCGCCATCCAGCTGTTCCAATCAATGCTGTGATCGCGATAGCCATACGCGCCTTCTTTATTGCGGTCAAAATAGCGATGGTAATCACTGTAAAAACCCGGATCGCGTCGGCCGCTCTCGTCGAGCACCATGTGGTGGAAACCGTACAGGCGGCGCTGTGGCGCATGGTGCGCCTTACCGATCAACTGCGTATGATATCCGACGTTGGCCAACTCGCCGGGGAGCGTGGCCGGATATTCTAGCGCATCGTTGCCGGTCATCGTCAGCCGCCCGTGGTTCCACTGGTCCATGCCCGTTATAATGCCAGCGCGCGCCGGTGTGCACGAGGGAACGGAGGTATAGGCGTGGGGTAAATAGGTTCCCGCTTCTGCCAGTTCGTCTAGGTAGGGCGTTTCCAGAACGGGATGACCGGCACAGCCCAGGCAGTCTCCGCGCTGCTGGTCAGTAGTAATAAGCAAGAGGTTGGGACGTTTTTGAGGCATGCGGTATCTCCGAAGCGACGGAAAGAGCGAGTGGGCAGAGCAAAGTAGGATGCGCAACAACGCGGGTCAAATAGAGCCTGCAAGGCACGCATCAGCGGGGTGAGTGCCCGCCGGTTCTAGCCGTCGGCGCGATTGCCCCAACGCGTTGCGAGGAACGCATCCAAGAAAATCTGACCAAAGTGAAAGGTGATACAGGGAATGGCGATCAGGCCTTTCGTTTCATCAGGTACGGGTAGAAAAGCCAGAACGGTCATGGCCACCGGCAGCGTTTTTTGACTGGCCAATAGCACGACCGCTTTGCCCTCGGCTAGCCCAACGGGCAGTAGCTTAACCGCGCTCATATTGAGGACTAAATAGAGAAGATGAATAGCTAAACCACCCGCGACCAATAGCAATAGTTCCAGCGGAGCTACCTGAGCCAACCGCTCTGACGATTGGCTAAATTTCATCCACGGCACGCTGATCAGCGCGACGTTGCTAGCCAAGCTCAAATGCGAACGCCGAGCCGTTATCCAAGCTTCGAAAAAGCGGCGTAGGTACTTGCCCACGGCTAAGGGTAAGAGAATAGACAGGCAGAGTTTAACAAGCAGATCGGCGGCCGAGAGTTCGACCGGACCAACCGTCTGTAGCACGGGATTGAGCAATAGAGCCAGCGCAAACGGTACGGTAAATATGCCGCCGACGTTAGTCAGCACAGTCAGCAGCAGGGCCAGCGCCACGTTTCCGCGCGCCTGTCCCGTTAGCGCAATGCCGGAAGAAAGCGTCGTTGGCATACAGCAAAAGAGCGCCAGGCCAATTTGAAACGCCGGCTCTAGCGGCAAACGAACTGCGATAAGCGCTCCAATAACCGGCGTTAGCAGGAGAATGGACGCGCATCCCCACAGCGTGGCGGGCCAAGCAGAGACGGCTGCGAGAATCTCATCGGTCCGCAGCAGCAGCCCCGACAAAAAGAATATGACACTCACTGCCACATACTGGGTCGGCAGCGACGCCATAAAAATACCCGGCTCCGGCACGGAGAGCCCCATAACGGCTACGCACACCAAGCCCACAGGCAAAAACTGCTTTTGCAAAAACGCTATCATGGACACCAAACTACAAAAAAAACCGGGTCAGAAAAATCTGACCCGGTAACGTCGTGATGCACTTGTGTTTAGTTCTCTCCTAAAACCATCTGGCTGGGATCGCCGTAGCACACGTCATCGCACAGCTGACAGGTCTCCACGTTGCCGTCTTGGCAAGAGAATACGTTATCGTTAAACATGGACATGAACTCGCGCGCCTGCGGCTTGTCAGAGAACAGTATCTGAAGAAAGCATACCAGCCGCGCACGCGCCTCCGAGCTGATCAAGTGTTCTACTTTACAAGCGTCTATCATGGCATCGTCTTCGTCCATGCCCAGCGCATTACAGAGAAACCTCTGCACAACGAGGCGCGTCGCCTCCGTTTCCTGCACCACTTTGAGCCCTTTTTCCGTCAGCTCTAGAAACTTGTTGTGATCTTCCTGCACGTAGCCGCGCTCCTTCAGAAGCTTCATTGCAGTGGAAACGCTGCCTTTGGTAATACTGAGATGTTTGGCTATGTCCGAGACGCGCGCATACCCACTCTGACTACGCAACTCGTGAATCGACAGCAGGTGGTGCGCCGCGCTATGACTAAGCTCGTTCTCTTCGTACGCTCTCCAAACTTCTTCAAACATCTCTCATCTCCCGTAAAACTAAACCGACACTTCGAATCAACCTGACACCGTGCCGTCGGCGTTCATAGCAATGCGAAAACCTATCGTGTCACGCGTCGTAACTTCAGTGACTCCGTCGCGGTGCGTCGCGCGCAACCCCGCGCGGTTCTCCATATAACTCCCACCCCGCACCACGCGCTCCTGTCCACCTTCTGGCCCCTTGGGGTTGGTTGACGGGCTGTTCTTATAGTACTCTTCGTCGTAAAAGTCGTTGCACCATTCGTAGACGTTGCCGCACAGGTCCCATACCCCGTACTCACTTCGCCCTTCGGGATATTCGTCAACCGGAGTCGTCATTCCTACGGCTCCACCGCCGTTGCAACGTTCGCCCTCCGTAAAACGCGGACCCCACGGGTAGGGGCGTTCGTCCTCCCCTCGCGCGGCCTTCTCCCATTCAGCTTCTGTAGGCAGGCGAGCGCCGCGCCACGCTGCGAAAGCAGCTGCGTCCTGCCACGACACGTTGACGACCGGATGCTGAGCCATGCCGGTGGGAAACGTTCCACGCTGCCAGTGTATGGGGACGCGATGACCGGTGCACTGAATAAACTCCCGGTAATCTTGGTTTGTCGTCGGATAACGCGCTATGTAGTAATCAGTGAGAAAAACGGAGTGCGCTGGTCGTTCGCCGCGCGGATATTCCTCGTCGCGCCCCCCCATGGTAAAGGGCCCGTTCGGAATGTGAATCATGAGCCGCTTGTTGGCTTCGGGAAGCGACTCTTGGCGCTTTTGTTCCATCGCCTCCATTTCGCTTTCGAGCTGGACTTGGCGGGCCTCTATATCCGCGATCTGTTTTCGTGCGCTATCGAGGCGCTGCGCCATATCAACGCGACGCTGCTCTTGGTTATCAATCTGCTCCTGTAACTTCTGGGAGGGCCGATTGAACTCTAGCAGCAGAATAACAAAGTACAGACCAAAGCCACAGGTCAGCAGCCACCACCACCATTCATCCATCGACTCAACTCCTCTCTCAGTTACGGGAAGAGCCGTGCTCTAGTCACTCACGATAGGCGACTAGAGCACGCGAGAAAGCGTCTAGCCCAAACGCTTGAGCAGGTCAACGCAGCGGTTGGAATATCCCCACTCGTTGTCGTACCAGCCCAGAATCTTCACCATGTTGCCCTCAACTACATTGGTCGAGAGGGCGTCGAAAATACAGGAATGTGCGTTGCCGATAATATCGGCCAGCACGAGCGGATCTTCAGAGTACTCTAATACGCCCTGTAGCGACCCTTCGGCCGCAGACTTGAAGGCAGCATTTATCTCGTCGGCCGTAGCGTCTCTCTCGAGAACGGCCGTAAAATCCGTTAGCGAACCGTCGGGCGTTGGCACGCGAATGGACAAACCGTCGAGTTTACCCGCTAGCTCTGGCAGCACCTTACCAACGGCCACGGCAGCCCCAGTCGTCGTCGGTATCATAGAGACGGCAGCTGAACGAGCGCGGCGCAGATCACTGTGCGGTAGGTCGAGAATGCGCTGGTCGTTCGTGTAGGAGTGAATCGTATTCATCATGCCCTTGACGATGCCAAAGTTTTCCTGCAGCACTTTAGCCATTGGAGCCAGACAGTTGGTCGTGCACGAAGCGTTGGATAGAATCGTGTGCTCGGGCTTGAGTTGGTCGTCGTTCACGCCGAGGACAACGGTGAGATCCTCCCCCTTGGCCGGCTGCGAGATAACGACCTTCTTCGCTCCTGCTTGGATATGCGCTTCGGCCTGTTCGCGCTGGGAAAACAGTCCCGTCGACTCGAGAACGACTTCGGCCCCGATTTCTCCCCAAGGCAGCTTAGCCGGGTCGCGCTCGGCGATGATGCGGATGGTTTTTCCGTTTACGACTAGACTATCGCCGTCCGCTTCAACCTCCCCGTCAAAGCGGCCGTGCGTTGAATCGTATTTGAGCAGGTGCGCCAGCGTCTTGGCGTCCGTTAAATCGTTGATCGCCTTGACGTCGATTCCGCCCTGAGCCACCGCCGCACGAAAAACCAATCGACCAATTCGACCAAACCCATTTATACCAACAGGTAAATCTCCCATTACCTATCCTCTCCTGAACAATAGCGTGTAAATGAAGAAAAGAGCCCTACGGGGGCATTTATTCGAAGCTTTACAGCCCGCAGTGATATCCTATATTGCTCTGTGACGAACGGGGGTACGATACGAGCGGGCGGATACATACTATCACTATAATAGAAACAATGTAGTCAAAATGGGGCTCAATCGCAAGGGTTAAGCCCACTCTAACACCTATTTGACAATTATCATAAAGCTATAATTTACAAGACCTAAAGGCCTACTTATAGCTGAGAAAACCAGAGCATAGACCCCATGCAAGACCTACTCAAAAGGATAGATGATCGCATCGACGAATGCGTCGAGCAACTGGCTGAATTTGTCCGCATTCCCAGCATAAGCGCCGGTGCCGACGTCGATAGCAGCCAAGCCCTACAGGAAGCGGCCGACTTTCTTGTCGGCCAGTTTACCCGCATGAACTTTGCGGCGCAAAAGATCCAAGTTAGCGCCGATACCAATCCCCTAGTGATCGCACGAAGCCCCGGCTTTTCCAGCGCACGCCCTACCGTCATGATTTACGGGCACTACGACGTGCAGGGCGTCGACAACCCGCGCGCAGCCTGGACAGTTGATCCGTTTGCTGCCGAGCAGCGCGACGGGTACATGATAGCGCGCGGCGCCAGCGACAATAAAGGTCCCACATTTGCACATATCAAAGCGGTTGAGACCATGCTGCAAGCAGGCAACCGGCTGCCCGTCGACCTACTCTTTGTCATTGAGGGAGAGGAAGAGTGCGGCAGCAGAGCTCTGGAAACCTTTGTGCAAAACGGCGGACTAGACGAATACGCACCCTTTCTGTGCACCGTCATCTCCGACACCAGCATGTACGGCCCCGATCGTCCTTCACTGACTCTGGGACTGCGCGGCATATCCTATTTTGAGGTCAGCGTGCGTGGACCCAAGCAGGACGTGCATTCGGGCCTTTTTGGCGGCATTGTGCACAATCCCAATGCCGTGCTCGTACAGGCGCTAGCCGGCCTCTACGATACCGAAGGGCAGATCGCCGTCCCGGGATTTTACGACGGCATTGAACCCCTTTCAGCGGAAGAGAAGCGGCAGTACGAAGCCCTCAATGCATCCGAACAGGACTACATGCAAGAACTGGGCGTTTCAGCCCTGCGACGCGAAGCAGGCTACTCGCTACTGGAGCAGCGTTGGACGCGCCCGACGCTGGAGATCAACCATCTGAGCGGAGGCAGTCCACGCACGGTCATACCCGCCATAGCGCAGGCGGCCGTTTCCGCACGTCTCGTGCCCGGCCAAGACCCAGCGCGCGTAGAGGCCCTGTTACAAGAATGCATTAGCGCACGGATACCGAAGGGCGTCCACGTAGAATTTAGCCACCCGCACAGTTCTCCCGCCTACTATGTGGACATAGACCATCCGCTTGTGGCCCCTGCGCTCAGCGCCATCGAGCAGGGCTTTAACTGCCAAGCACTGGTCACGAGAGAAGGGGGCTCAATACCCATCGTCGTCGACATTGCCGCACGCACCGGTGCGCCCGTTCTCTTGGTGGGACTGGGACAGATTACCGACAATTGGCACGGACCCAACGAGCGCTTTGCACTACGCGACTTTCACCGCGGCATGCGCACCTCGGCAGCCCTCTTGCACGAACTGGGCGCAATGTCTTAGCGTTGGAGACTGGCGCCCCATCCAATCTCTGCTCACCCACCCACTTGGAGCTAAGCACCGCATGACGCTAAACGACCAGCACGTTTCCAAATTTCAACGGGAAGGCTACACGTCCGTTCCTCACTTTTTCGACGGACGCGAAGTAGAGGCGCTACAAACAGAAGTCGAGCGCTTCAAACGGGAAGGCCTCGTGCGCAATGTGGCCACCGACGGCGACGGCCAGACGCCCTCTACAGACCGAACAAACCTGCAGCTGATCCCGCTGCATGACAAAAGCGACCTCATTCGCGCTCTGCCCTTTGTTGCCCGCGTTCGCGAAGCGATCGCTCAGCTGATTGGCACACCGGCCATACTGCACCTAGATCAGATGTTTCTCAAACCAGGCCGCCACGGAACGGGCACCGACTGGCACCAAGACAACGCCTACTTCAAAATAGCCGATCCGCTTAAGGGCACCGCCATGTGGGTCGCCATTCACGACGCGACGATCACTAACGGAACGATACACGTCGTGCCGGGTTCGCACCGCGAAGAGTATGAACACAGCCGCGATCCCAACTCCGACCACCACATTCACTGCCAGGTGCCCGAAGAGCGCGCCGTGCCCATCGAACTAGCCGCTGGCGGCGTCGCTTTTTTCTGTTACGGAACGGCCCACTGCACCAAGGCTAACCTGACCAACGACGAGCGCGCCGGCATGGCCTTCCACTTTCTGCACCACGAATACGTGCCACAGGCGAATCTGGCAGACGAGAAACCGTTGATTTCTGGGCCCGACGCCACCGGCGGCCTGCGCGAGTACGGCGTGCAGGTGGACGGCATGTGGGACGTCGAGGTAGCTCGCACGCTGGCAACGTCTTAAACACAAGCCCTCGATAGGAGTTTCCATGCCCCGAGTACGCGCCGACGAACTGCGCCGCATTGGCTGTCTGCTGTTTGAACAGGTTGGCTGTACGCCCGCCGATGCACGCACCGTAGTAGATCATCTGGTGGATTCTTCGCTCTATGGCCATGACTCGCACGGACAGATTCGCATCTACGAATACATTGAACAAATTCGCGACGGGATTTTCGATCCAAAAGGCACGCCGCATATAGAGAGCGATCGGCCCTGTGCGGCGGTTGTAGACGGCGGGGGGGCGCTCGGACAAATCGGCGGCACTTTTGCCACTCAACTGGCCATCGACAAAGCCAGGCAGCACGGCGTGGCGACCGTCACGCTGCGCAACACCAGTCACGTGGGCCGCGTTGGGGCCTACCCACTGCAAATCGCGCGCGCCGGACTCGTGGGCATCGTGTTTTGCAATGCGGGACATTTGGGCCGACAGATCGCACCCTACGGCGGCCTCGATGGCAAGCTCAGCACGAATCCCATCGCCTTTGCCGCACCGCGGCGTTCGGCCGAGCCGATCCTCGTCGACATGACGACCTCCGTCTGCGCTGAGGGAAAGATACGCGTGGCTTCCAACAAGGGTGTAGCCCTGCCCGCAGGATGCATCATAGACGCACAGGGCAACCCTTCTACCGATCCGCAGGATTATTTAGGCAATCCGCCCGGTGCCATGCTACCGCTGGGCGGTCCGGTCGCTTATAAGGGATACTGTTTGAGCTTTATCGTGGAAATATTAGGAGGGGCCCTGAGCGGTCAAGGGTGCGCAGCCGGCGAGCGCGTTATGCAGAGCAATGGACTATGCATAACGGCCTACCACATCGACCACTTTGCCGACCGGGACGCGTACTTTGACGAGATTGAGGCGCTCATAGGCCACGTGCGCAGCAGCCGAATCGATCCAAAAGTGGGAGAAATTCTACTGCCCGGCGACCCCGAATACCGCTCGGCGAAGGAACGCGAACAGTCGGGGATTCCCATCGACAACACAACTTGGGAGCGCATTCAGCGAGCCGGTAGCGACCTCGGACTAGACGTGCACACCTGGCAAACGCTAGACTGAATGCCCCGGGAGCACCGGGAGCATACATCTATAAATCATTGTTTATAAGAAGTATGTGGACTTAGTTCCACGCTTCACATCCCCTAAATGCCATGTGCGCATCCTCTCGGTAGCGCGGCTTAGGCAAATACTCATTCACGCCCTCAACCGCCTCGCCCCGCAGTAGAAAAGCGCTTGGCCATGGCCCATCACTCACAATCCGAGTCGTCGTGGGAATGTAGCGGATGGTCAAACCACAACGTCTCCTGTCCGACGTATTGGCGTTGGAGCCGTGCACGATATTGGGATGGTGCACGGACACGCCGCCGGCCGGCACGACAATGTCAACGGCTCGATCCTCTTCTACCAGTTCGGGATCCAAGCGCGATGAGAGCACGTTGGCCTCTTCCGTATGTCGCTTCATTTCGTGTAGCTGCATATCCTGCGTACCGGGAATCACGCGCATGCAGCCGTTTTCCGGCAGCGAATCGTCAACGGCTAGCCACAGCGTCACGACTTCCATGGGATCCAGAGGCCAGTAGGAGCCGTCTTGGTGCCAAAGCACGGGCTGACCGTCTCCGGGTGGCTTGGAGATGTAATGGGACGCAAAGAGGGCAATATCGGGCCCCACATACTGCTGGGCGATATCGAGCAGCCTCTCGTCACCGACCAGCCGCACCCAAAATGGATCATCCGTCATTAGGTTGTTGTGCAGCTGTTCGGGACGCAGATCCGGGTTTTTCTGTAGGAGCCAGTCGACGTGATCGCTGGCTTCCCGCACTAAATCTGCATCGATTACGTTTTCGTAGATGGCATAGCCATCGCGATCAAACTGCTCTTTCAACGAGCTGGTCGCTGCACTCATGAAACGCGCTCCTCATGTTTGGATAATAGGCAGCAATAGGTTACTCTTTTTTACGGGAAACGTCAAAGTTTCTGACTTTTATGAAGGAGGGTTAACGCAAGCAACGTCACGTGCCCTCTCTCACCAAGAGGAGACCGCCTATGCTCACGACGGAAGAGAAGTGGTTCTTTGATCACCACGGATTTATCCACCTGCGCGACGTCGTGCCACCAGATGACCTCAGACGGATGATTCAACTGGCCGATGTCTGGCACGATATGGCGCTAGAGGAACTGCCCCCGCCGCTGGCCTCTACTTCGCGCAGCGGGCAACACACGCCGACGATCGCCCACTGGATTAACCACGTGCAGTATGGCGACGCCGTATTCCAACGCCTTGCGCTCAACGCAGACATCATGCGGGTTATCATTGCACTCACGCAGGGAACGCCGTGCCTAGTCGACTGCGCATTGACAAAAAACTACCGCACTTCAGACGACATTTCGTTTCACGCAGCGGGCAAAGATTACAGCGTCGTGCAGGGCCAGCCGCGTGCCGGATTTCTAAACGCCGGCGTGTCGCTAGTAGATGTGCCAGAAGGCACCGGCTTCGTGTGTCTGCCCGGCAGCCACAAGCGCAATTTTGAACCACCGGATTTATCTATTTACGACGGTCCACCCACGGTGATTAACGTGCCGGTCCGCGCCGGCGACGCTGTGATATTCACAGAGGCCCTGATGCACGGAGCGCGTCGCTGGACGTTGGACACGCCTCGCTACACCGTATTCAATCGCTATATAGACGAGGGATCACACGGCGCGTTGCCCATAGAATCGCATCGCCACCTGATCCCAGACGACCTGTATGAGCTCGAGCAACCCGCCGTGCGCGGGGTACAGAAAGACGTGGTTGCGCGCCTGTTAGATACACTGAGCACGAGGGCACAAAGAGGCACTTAAAACGAGGCCCTGAATGGTTCGACGAAACGCTGTAAAAGATGGGGGGTCGTGCGTGTGGAGACGAGTAGAGGTTAACTCTTTTCGTCTGCTGAATCGCTTAATCCAACGGAGACTTCTATTCCTGTTCTTTCTAACATCTCTTCTAACTCTCGACAGTACTGCTCGGCCGTGCGCTGGCGCGAAGAGGCGCGATTCAGGGTCTCGCTAAACCAGCGCACCAACTGCTCTACCTCAACGCGGGTGTCTTCCATGCGCTTTTCTTCCGTGCGCAAACTCAGGAGATCGGCCCGCATCTTACTCAGCGTGAGCTCGTTCTGATCGCGAACGACCAGACAAACGATGATTAGCACAATCAGCAAGGTAAGTAGGAATGCTGTCACGATTCCTTGCCTTTCTGTTGGCTGCGCGCCACTGCAGTCTGCAGGCGCTGCACGTTGTTACGGATGTTCGCCGCGTCGCCGCGCAGCAGCGTGATGTGGTTTTCTATGTCTTCGCGTTTGCGGAGCACGTTGTCCAGCACAACGCGCGGATCGAAACCCTGCAATAAGAGCTGGGCCGAGTGGTCCACATCGTCTGCTTCATCGTCCGGAAACATGGCCTGCACGTCTGCTTCTAGCTGCTCGACGGCCTTGCCGATCACCTGGTCAAAATGGCTCAGTGATTCGACGGAAAATTCGATCTCTTTCAGAGAACTGTCCGCATTGAACCGAACCCCTTCAGCACTGCTACTCACTTTATGACGCAGAGATTGGACGCGCTTGCGCAGCGGCTCCTGCCGCATGTGCAATTGGCCCGACTGCTTCTGATAGACAATCGACAGCTGGGCGATAACAACCAATAGCAGCACGCAGCTTCCGATGAGTATCCAGTCAATCAATCCAACAATTCCTTCACGAAACCTTGCAAACTCGTCAATGTGGTTACTTACAAGAGGTGCTAAAGCCGACCGCGCGCAGGGGAGCACGCCCGTCTACGCCGGGTTGGGAGTATGTCCCAGCGCCATCCTACACCCATTCAAAATACATAAGTGCAAAAGATAATACCAGTCAAACGGGTGCTGGGCTAATCTCGTAGCGGATAGTGCACTCTCGTGCCGTCAGCTACATACACGGTCGTGAACCGCGCCTAGCGCCTTGCAGCAAGAACTGGCCGACGGCCGCAACCCTTGCCCAGAGCGCGACTATAGCCCTTTTTCTTGCATCTCCTCCACCCTTTAGCGAGTAGAAGACGCCATGAGCAACCGACCACGCATTGCCGCCCTCGTATCCATCTACCATCGCTACGCCCATGCCCAACACATAGTCGACCGCTTTTTAGAAGGATACGGCTGGGAAAGTCGTCACCACCGCCCAGAAATGGACGTGGTATCCCTCTACGTCGACCAAGTAAACGAAGCCCCTGCCGAGCCAGAAGAAGGGGCCCGCTACGATTTGAGCCGAGAGCGGGCCGAGCGCTTTCCAATGCTGGAATGCTATCCGACCGTTGCCGATGCCCTTATGCGCGGCACGGATTCGCTCGACGTGGACGGCGTGCTGATCATAGCAGAACACGGCGACTACCCGGACAATGAGAAAGGCCAAACGCTATGGCCGCGCTACGAGTTTTTTAAGCAGATGCTAGCCGTTTTCCGCGCCAGCGGACGGAGCGTGCCCGTTTTTAACGACAAGCACCTATCGTGGCGGTGGGACTGGGCAAAGGAAATGTACGACGCGTCCGTCGAGCTCGGCTTCCCCTTTATGGCCGGATCTTCACTGCCCGTCACCTGGCGCACGCCCGACGTAGAGATGCCGCTAGGCGCCGACGTAAGGGAGGCCATGTGCGTAGGCTGCGGTTGGAACGACGGCGGTGACTTTCACGGATTTGAAGTCATCCAAGGCATGGTCGAGCGGCGCAAAGGAGGCGAGTCCGGCGTCCAGTGGATCGAGGGATTTCGCGGCGAGAAGTTTTGGAACGCCCTGCACGAGGAGCAGTGGTCGCGTGCACTCTTTGATGCCTGCCTGTGTCGCGGCCATCAATTAACGCCCGCGCGTCCCGGATTTAACAACACGTTTCCAACGATTAATGAAATGAAAGAGCTGGTCAAGGAGCCGTGGGCATACCAGTATAAACACCGCGATGGACTGGTTTGCACGATGATCGCTATGAACGGCCTATTCGGCGGCAGCTGGGCCTTTGCTGCCGACGTCGACGGACGCGAGGATCCGCTGTCGACCTATATGCACCTACCCATGCCGCCCAACCCCGCGACGTTGGCCAACTTCTTTTCTCCGCAGGTCAATAACATCGAACAGATGTTTCTGACGGGAAGGGCTTCTTACCCAATCGAGCGGACGCTGCTGACAACGGGCCTGACCAGTGCCGGTGTCGACAGTATGCACGAGGGACAAACCCGCATAGAAACACCCCATCTCGACGTGTGCTATCAGCCTAACCCGCTCTCTACCTACTGGCGAACCTGAAGATCCCGTATGCGATCCAGCGGAACCTCTCCGCGAATACGTCCGTCTGCGACAGGTAATCCATCGGCCAATACAAAGCTACTTAGATCAGTAGATGTAGACTGAACGCGGATAAGATGCACGATACAGAGCGGATACGTAGGATTCGCGATGGCAACGAACGCGCTTTCGAGCAGCTTTTTCGTCACTACGGACAAGCGCTCGTCCACTTCGCTCATAACTACGTGCGCGACCTTTCCATTGCCGAAAATCTGGTACAGGATGTATTCGTAGCCGTCTGGGAAAATAGGGCAACGCTCGATCCCGATTGCAGCATAAAGTCTTATCTGTATACCGCCACTAAAAATCGCGCTTTAAAGCACCTTCGGCACGAAGAAGTAACGCGCAAAAACAGAGAGAACATAGACCTGTATTCGGTCGCTCCTTCCACGCCTGATGACCTGCTAAGCCACGATGAAACGGCGGCAGCTATTGGGCGGGCCATTGAGGCGCTTCCAGAGAAATGCCGCCTAGTCTTTAAGATGAATAGGTTTGACCACTTAACGTACGCCGAAGTTGCAGAGGTGCTCGAGATATCCGTCAAAACGGTAGAAACGCAGATGGGGCGCGCGCTACACGCTCTGCGTCATGCGCTATTTGAGGAAGAGTAAGCCCGGCGGGAAACGCGTGCTTGAGCAAAAAGTCCATCCATCTTGTAAGGGTGTAGTGGCTCACGGGGGTATTGATACACAAAACGTACACTAACTAAGAGGTTTTTATGACCATGCGCATAGCGATTATCGTCTCTCTCTTGTGTGCCCATGCGCACGCCCAGACGGACGTGACACAGGGCGAACTGTTGAGTGAGACGCCCATTTGGCCCATTCCGCAGGAAATGACCCTAGAAGAATACACCGATGCCAATCGACGGTTAAGCGTTGGCCTATTGCTGATGTCCGTGCCCCTGCCCGGCTCATTACACTTTTACGCCGGCGAGCGCAGGGCTGGGTGGAAACACGTAGGCGCCGCCGCGCTAGGCCTATCTTCGATCATTGCAGGCGCAGCACTCATTGATGAAAAAGACAGTTGGGAAAAATCGGATTTTGAGACCACAGATATTGTCGGGCAGAGTGGTAAGGTCACGCGCTATGAGAAAGTGCCCGTCGGCGAAGAGAACGGCGCGATGGTCTATCGGTACAATGAGCTGGGGCGCAAAGAGGAAGGCGGAGGAGGCGCTTTGATCGTATTGGGTGCCGGCCTGCTCGTTGGACAGTTTATACACGATTTAGTTGGCGGAATAAAGACCATTGAGCGCAAACGAGACGCCGTGCGCTTTAAGTATGGAAAGCGCATGGGCCTTTCTCTGGGCGTACAGCCGAATATAGA
>CALDFW010000199.1 GCA_937942165.1 uncultured bacterium
GGGAAAGAAACTATGTAGAAGGGAAACGGGAGGGTAAGTCGGTTTCTTATTACGAGAGTGGAAACACAAAAGCCGAAGGATACTACAAGGAGGGTAATGGTAAACTCGTCGGGTATTACGAGAGTGGAAAGGTGGAATGGGAAGGAAACTATGTAGATGATAAGAGAGAAGGAAAGTGGGTTTCTTATTACGAGAGTGGGGAGGTGAAGTTGGAAGAAAACTATGTAGATAACAATCAAGAGGGTAAGTGGGTTGAGTATTACGAGAGTGGGAAGGTGAAGAAGGAAGGAAACTATGTAGAGGGGAAATCAGCGGGTAAGGTGGTTTTGTATTACGAGAGTGGGAAGGTGAAGGGGGAAGGAATCTGTATAGATGGGAAGTTAGAGGGTAAGTCGGTTTCTTATGACGAAGATGGAAACATAACTGACGAAGACATTTGGAAAGACGGAGTATGTGTTGAGATGTGTGAGGGAGATGAAGAAGAAGACTAAACTCATTTCCGTCTCTTCGAATAACTCTTTTTACTTATAGCTAAAAAGCATAATCGGTATTCAACCAAGTATATGCCGATGAGCCGTTACCTGTGCGTGCTCGTCGAGGTCAAAAAATATGAACATGGTTTGAGGGTTAACTATGCCTAGTAGATACAAGCTCGTTGCAATAGCCGCGTGCTTGATAATCAGCCCCGCTGTAGCCGATCCGGAAGATTATCTCGATAAGGCAGATGCCTGGTTCGCAGAAGACCAGGCCAAACGGCTCGCGGCGAATATTCTCTCCTTTCAGAGTGACCTCGGTGGGTGGCCGAAGAATGTGAACACGACCAAAAATCCCTACGAGGGCGATCGCCGCAGTCTTGAACCGACCTATGACAACGGGGCGACCACCGATGAACTGCGCTTTCTTGCCCGGATGTATACTGCGACAAACGACGCCACATATCAGACCGCATTTAACCTGGGCCTCGACTACATTCTCCAGGGACAATACCCCAACGGAGGTTGGCCGCAGCGCTACCCGTCGGGCAACGGCTATCACCGGCATATCACCTTCAACGACAATGCCATGGTGCGCCTTATGGAATTTGTCCGCCAAGTCGCAACGGACGAGAGATACGCATTTGTAGACCCCGCTCGCCGCACTGCAGCTGCGGATGCATTTGACCGCGGCATTACATGTATCCTGCAATGCCAAATTGAGGTCGATGACCAGTTGACCGCTTGGTGCGCACAGCACGACGAGATCGACTTTAGTCCGCGACCGGCGCGCAGTTACGAATTGGCGAGCCTGAGTGGATCCGAATCTGTGGGCGTCGCACGGCTGCTGATGAGCATTGACGATCCGTCGCCGGAGATCATGCAGGCTGTCGAGGGTGCCGTCACGTGGTTTGTGCAGGCGAAATTGACGGGAATTCGCGTGGTCGAGGAGCAAGACGAAGAGGGCCCGGACGGCTTGAATAGAGTGGTGGTGGTGGATGAGCAGGCCCCGCCCTTGTGGGCTAGATTTTACGACATAGATACCAATCAGCCCATTTTCGCCGACCGGGACGGGGTGCCCAAGTCGAGGCTGGCCGATATTGGCTACGAGCGGCGCAATGGCTATGCTTGGTACGGGAGATGGCCGCAGAAGCTCCTGGAGATCGAATATCCCGAGTGGAAACAACGGGTAGATCTGAAGACCGTGGTAGAACAAATATCGGACGTGCGACCCGACGGATCGGCGCTTTTGCGGAACTATCCAAACCCCTTCAATTCCAATACCACGATCGAATACCAGATCGATGCTCTTGTGTCTGTCGAATTGCATATCTACGACGCCCTGGGGAAGAAAATCCGGACACTGGTAGATGAGCAGCAGAAGCCTGGGCACTATAGGTTGCAGTGGGATGGGCGCACGGATGGAGGCGTTGTCGTCGGAAGCGGAGTATATATGTACGGGCTCGTCGCTGGCGCGTACCGGGAGACGCTGCGACTCAGCCTTGTAAGATAGTGAGATTGATTGTTATTAAATCACTACGGCGATTGGGGGGGATATAGAATGGATAACAAGATGACTAACCTTCTTTTGATGTTAATGATGGTAAATGTGTCGATTGCGTATGGAGAAGTGATAGAGCTACACACGGAGAAGTATGAGAATGGGCAAGTAAAGGCAAAAGGAAACCTTGCAGATGGAAAACGAGATGGTACGTGGTTTGGATATTACGAGAGTTGGAAGGTAGCACGGGAAGTAAACTACTAGGATGGTACGTGTGTTGAGATGTGTGAGGGAGACAAAAATGAAAAATGGAAAGATTGACCATTTCCATTGCTTTTACGTTTAATTGTTGAACAACAGATAAAAAAAGACCACCAGTGAATGATCACTTGGTGGTTTCTTTGTTTAGACACGTTCTTAGTTAAGCTAATAGCCCACGCGGCGAAAATTGATCTAACCTGCAAAGGAGATTTCTTGTGTCTGCTGACCGACCCAATGTTTTACTGATTATGACAGATCAGCATCGGCACGATTTGATGAGCTGTGTTGGAGATAGCGTCGTGCCTACGCCCCATATCGATCGGATCGCGCAGCGCGGAGTGCGTTTTGCAAACGCCTATTCGGCATACCCTGTCTGCGTTGCTGCACGCATGGCGATGCTCACCGGTCTCTATGCCCATCAGACGGGCGTCATCGATAATACGGACTATCTCGACTGGCGCTACCGCACGATGGCCCACCACTTTGCTGATCAGGGGTACCTCACCGGGCTCATTGGCAAGATGCATTTTGGCGATGCCCATAACCACGGTTTCGAATACTATTTGAGCATTAACGACTGGCTTATGTACTTGGGGCCTAACGCCCAACATTTTGCCAACGAGATTGCCAACAATCCGCATGGGAGCAGCTTTTACAACAGCGTTTTTGATACGGGGGCCGGCTTCCCTGATGTTTACGATTTGTGGGATGGCAGGGGCAGTCCGTGGGCGGGCAAGGTACAAAAAAACGATTTTCGCTCGATGGCATCTGAGCTGTCGGCCGAAGACCACTTGGACATGTTTATTGCACGCGAATCGGGTAAATTTTTGCACCGCTACAAGGAGCAGCCGTTTTTTTTATGCGCCTCTTTTATGAAGCCACATACCCCGCTTTTTGCGCCGGCCGAGTGGGCTGCCAAATATCCGGTCGAAGATATGACCCTAATGGATCCAGGGGATATTAGTCGATACCCCGAACACATCCAGAATCGTATCAAAAGCTTCTCTAGTCTCGACCCGCTGCTGCGCCGAGCAAACCTGTCGGGTTATTACGCCTGTCTCGACTTTGTCGACCACTGTATCGGTAGACTACTCGACGACTTTGAGGAGGCAGGACTGCTCGATAACACCATTGTCGTCTACACTTCGGACCACGGCGATATGACTAACCAGCACGGCATGCAAGGTAAGTTTTGCCTCTTTGATCCGTCTGTTAAAGTGCCGTTGATCGTTTCGTATCCCAAAGCGGTGCCGCAAGACAACGTGTGCACAGCGTTAGTGGAACAGTTAGGCCTCTATCCAACGCTGGCCGATCTGACCAATACCGGTCCGGTTGGCCCCCCCGCGCGCCGGCCTCTGAGTGGCGCCCCGACGGCAATTTCGGACGTGCGTTTTACGGACTTAGTGCATTCTCCTGAGTTGGCTGGGCCAGACGCGGTCTTTAGCGAATACAATCTGCGCGGGGACAATAGTCAGTATATGATTCGCACGCCGCAGTACAAGTATATCCACAACGATGGTTCAACGGACGAACTCTACGATTTATACAATGATCCGGAGGAAAATATCAACCAAGCGGCTGATCCCCATCGAGCTCAGCTGTGCAGAGACTTGCGGGCCCAGCTCTTTGATTGGTTTGATCCCAAGGAAAATCGGTTTAGGGGAACCATAAACGATGCGGCCCTAGCGGTAGTGAATCCATAAGGGGCCGATGCGGCGACGAGGTCATGTCATTTCTTATATGGGTCTGATAGAGACGGGTCTATCATCTTGTCTGTTATGTATTAAATTCTGGAGGCATGTGGAGGTGGCCGATTGACGATTCGGCTCCCAACGTGAAGAATAAAAATCGATAGAATCTTTTGCTAGGAATTTGAGATGAACGAACTGGGCGAATTTCGCAGCCGAAAGCCCTCTTTAGATCTTGCCCGAAAACTCACCTGGGTGGTGTGGATAGTTTCGGTCGCAGTGCTCGGATTGGTAGCGCTGATGCGCGAGGTTAAGATCCCTCTTCCCGATAGTGTAGACCTGAGTTACCTGCCGGCTTTTCATGCAATCTTGAACCTGTTTGCGGCTCTTTTCTTGGTCGCGGCGATCCAAGCTATAAAGAAGGGCTTGGTGATACGTCACCGCACCATGATTTATGCAGCATTGGGGTGCTCTTTGGTTTTCCTCCTTTCTTATGTCCTATACCATTTCACTACTCCGGCCACGATTTTTGGTGATTTAAACGGTGACGGACAGCTCAGTGAAGAGGAGCGACTGGAAGCTGGAGGCATGCGCACGGTGTACCTCGTGGTCTTGATCTCCCATGTGATCCTGGCCGCCGTGAGCTTTCCTTTTATTCTGCTTACGGTTCTCTATGCCCTGACCAATCAATTTCAAAAGCATCGACAATTTGCTCGCCGTGTTTTTCCCATTTGGCTGTATGTAGCCGTTACGGGGCCCGTGGTTTACTATCTCTTGAGTCCTTATTACTAGGCTTTCGCAACCCCATCTTATCGGGGTGATCTTAGGGCGAATTGGCGCTGAACTTCTCTAATTCTGCGAGTTCGATATGCTGGAGCGTGTTGGAGTGAGTCGCCTCTAGAATGATTTTAGGCGCACAGTCGCTTCTATAGGCTTCAAGCCATCTCGACACGCATAAACACCACCTGTCTCCTTCTTTCAGCCCCTTGAAGTTGTATTCGGGTATGTCTCGAGTTAGGTCATTGCCTCTCGATTTAGAAAAATTCAGAAATCTCTCGTCGACAATGGCACATACTGTGTGCGTCCCTGCGTCATTTAATCCCGTGTTGCAGCAGCCATCCCTGTAAAACCCCGTTATGGGATCCGTGCCGCACACCAATAATTCACGTCCAAAGACATTT
>CALDFW010000200.1 GCA_937942165.1 uncultured bacterium
CACAATAGATATAGCATCGGCAATTTGAATAGTTGTGGGGGGGTATGGGCGCGGTGCTATTTGACGACTACGGCCAATTGCGTTTTATATCTCATCGCGTCCACGCTTTCCCCCGAGGTATTATGACTACCCAAGCGCTTCGCTTTGCTATCGCGACCGATATCCATCAGGATATCATGCACGACGGGCCCCAGCGGCTACAGACCTTCCTCGATGCGGCCGTACAAGCCCAAGTAGACATGGTCGTCCAACTGGGCGATTTCTGTCAGCCGACCGAGGCCAACCGCTCTTTCCTAGCGCAGTGGGAAGCGCTCGACCTGCCGCTCTACAGCGTGCTGGGCAATCACGATATGGACGGCGGCTTCACGCGCGAAGACGCCGTGGCCTATATGTCGATGCCGGGCCGCTACTACTCCTTTGATCAGGGGGGATGGCACTGTATTGTCCTCGACGGCAACGATCCCTCCGATCCGCCCGTAGAGGGCTATGCGCGCGCCGTGGCGGCCGACCAGCGGGCCTGGCTGGCGGCCGACCTGCAGGGCACCGACCTGCCGGTGCTCCTCTTTATCCACCAATCACTCGACCGCGGTGACGTCGACGGTGACCAAGCGGTGTTGGATCTATTGGCCAATCACAACCGAGCCGTTGGCCGTAGGCAGGTCGTCGCCGTATTCAGCGGTCACCATCACTTGGACTACGCCGCCTGCATTGACGATATCTGGCACGTGCAGATCAACAGCATGTCCAACTACTGGATGGGCGACCCCTTTAAACGTATCCGCTACAGTGAAGCCATAGACGCGGAGTTCCCCTATATCAAATACACGGCGCCCTACAGGGAGCCGCTCTATGCCATAGTGTGCGTCGAAGCGGACGGCACGTTAGAAATAGAAGGTGTCGAAAGCGAGTGGGTGGGGTCCACGCCGGATGCGCTGGGCTATCTGAAGGCCCACGGCCCGCAGCTGCCGCTGGCCGGAGACAGTCTGCGCCCCGGCATTGCGTCGCGTCGACTGTCTGCCCCTTAGCAAATCGTCGGTCAACGTTACAAGCGGTGCGTGCGGCACACCCGTCCACACTCGTGCAATACACCTATCTCGAGAGAGAGAAGAAATGGGAAAACAGTATAAGGCCGTGCTGATTGGCCACACCGGACAGGGCAACTATGGACACGGGTTGGATATGGTCTATAGCGATATGCCCGAAGTGGACGTAGTCGCCGTGGCCGATCCCGACCCCGAGGGGCTGGCCGCTGCTGTCCAGCGCACGGGGGCCACGCGCCCGTATGCAGACTATCGCGATATGTTGGACCGAGAGGACTTCGATCTGGTCAATATTTGCCCGCGCGTGGTGGGCAGTCATGCGGCTATGGCCATCGCTGCGGCGGAGGCCGGAGCGCGGGGCATATTCTGCGAGAAACCACTCGCTGCGACGCTCGCCCAGGCCGATGCCATGATGGCCGCGTGCCAGCGCCACAACGTCAAGGTAGCCGTGGCTCACCGGCGCGCCAATCCCTACGAGCAGTACGGCAAGCAGCTGGTCGACGCGGGCGAGATTGGCCAGCTACAGGTGCTGCGCGCCCGCGGCAAGTGGGACCACCGCGCCGGGGCAGAAGACCTGGCGGTGCTCGGGCCGCATATGATGGACAGCGTGCGCTACTTCGCTGGGGCCGACGTGGACTGGGCGCACGCGCATATCATGCAGGGAGGGCGCGAAATCGAGCCGGCCGACGTCCGTCAAGGCAACGAGGGCATTGGTCCAATCGCCGGCGATCGCCTGTCTGCTTACTACGCGTTTAAAAATGGCGTTTGTGCGCACTTCGAATCGCAGCCGGGCGACGTGGAGGCCGGCGTCAACAGCCGCTGGTTTGGCTTTGAGGTCCACGGCACCGAGGGCATTATCGCCCTGCGCAACTCGCCCAACGGGGAGATGTACATCCATCGCCACGGCATGTTTATACCCGACGGCAAGGTGCCGTGGGAGCGCATTGTGCTCGACGAGTGGGAGGCCATTCCCACCGATCAGCGCACGCACCACAGCAATTTGCTCATCGTGCGCGAACTCCTGCAGGCCATAGAAGAAGACCGAGACGTCGTACAGGCCTCTAGCGGCAAGGATGCGCTAGCCGCATTGGAGATGATCATGGCCGTGCACGAATCGCAGTGCACAAAGGGGCGCGTGACCTTTCCCTTGTCCAATCGGGAAAATCCCTACGATGCTTGGCAGCGCGCATCGGCCTAAGCGCAGTCCGTCCATGCGGTATGGGGCGCAACGGCAGGGGGACTGACGCACACGCCGAGGTTGCACGACCATAGCGCTCTACCGAGAGTGCTCGGTTGCCCCCTCAGATCCGCCGTTCTATCTTGGGTCGCGTTCGCTGCGCCCACACCGATCCGACGAGTATACTATGAAAACGTATCGCGTTGCCCTGCTCGGCTGCCGTTCCCGCGGCACCGCCACAGCCCGCGTCTACCACGCGCATCCGCGCACCCAGGTAGTCGGCCTGTGCGACCTGATTGAAGATCGCCTCAACAAACTCGGTGACGAACTGGGGGTCGCGGCTCGTTTTGATGACCTAGACGAGATGATCCGTCAGACAGAGCCGGATATTGTCGCCATTCCCACCGCGCCGTCGCTGCACGCTCCGCTAGCCCTGCGCGTGCTCGAGCACGGCGTCCACATCGAAGTGGAAAAACCCATGGGGTTGGACCTGCTCGAAACGGATGCCGTCATGGAAAAAGCTGCGCAAAAAGGCGTGCAGGTCGCCGTCCATCACCAGTGGCGCTTAAGCGCCCAGACGCAGGCTATCAGCCGAGCCTTCCGGGAGGGAAAAATAGGCGAACTCCGCTATATCTACGCCAGTGGCAAAGGTTATTACGGCGGCTTCGGGCTGATGGAAATCGGCACGCACCTGCTGACGAGCATGATTAAATTCGGTGGCCCCTGCCGCAGCGTTTCGGCCGTTGCCACTACGCGCGGTCAATCCGTTACGCCCGAGCACGTGCTGCCCGCACCGCGCGGCAACGGCACCGTGGCCGGCGATCGCGTCACCGCGACGCTGCAGTTTGACAACGGCGTGACCGGCACGCTGCTGCAGCACCGCTTTGATAAGCTCAACCTCAACGCGATGGGCCTCGAACTCTACGGCACCGAAGGGCGGCTCCTGTGGCACCCCCACGGCGCCTGGTGGCTACCCCATCCGCACGCGCTGCCCGTAGACGATCTGAATGCGTGGCAGAAGCTGGAGCCCCTCTACGCCGATGGATTTGACCAGGTGGTCGGATCCATTCCCAATGGAGAGCTCGTCGAAGGCGACTACTGGTTTGTAGACGAGTACGTGCGCGCCCTTGATGAAGGGCGTCCCCACGAGTGCAGCGGAGCCGAAGGACGCCACGTCGTTGAAATCATTATGGGTATTTTCGAGTCGGCCGCCTATGGAAAGCGCGTCGATCTGCCGCAGGCCGACCGTCAGCATCCTCTCCTGCGCTGGCGCAGGGAAGCCGGATTGGGCGGTCCCGAACCCATGCCGATGACCGACGCCGAGTGGTTGGAAGAAGAAAAGAAACGCCTAGGTGACTAAGGGAGGAAGAATGGATCTGACATCGCATCTACTAGACGATAACGCCCTGCGCCAGTTTATCGCCAAGGGCTATCTACTCATTCAGTCGGATCAGTCGGCCGACTTTCACCAGCAGGTCTGCACGCAGCTGGATCAGGTCCTCGAAAGGGAGGGCAATCCCGGTAATAATATTCTTCCTCGGGTGCCGCAGATCGGACAGGTTTTTGAAAGCGCTCCCGTGCGCGGTGCGCTCACGAGTTTGCTGGGCGCCGACTACAGCATGCATCCCCATCGCTACTGCCATGTAAACCGCCCCGGCGGCCAGGGACAGCACTGGCACAAGGACGACTACGTATTCGACCAGAACGTGCGCCACCACCGCTTTCGCTGGGTGATGGCCTTCTACTACCCGCAGGACGTCCGTGAAGATATGGGCCCGACGGGGGTCATGCCCGGACGCCAGTACTACAACGGCATTTCGGACAGCGATCCCCACCAGTCTACGGAAAGCGAATTCAAGCTCTGCGGTCCGGCCGGCACGGTGGCGCTTGTCAACTTTGACGTTTGGCATCGCGCTACGGCCAATACGAGCGCGGATACGCGTCGCATGCTCAAGTTTCAATTTGTGCGCATGCGCGAGCCGGTCAGTCCCAGCTGGAACAACGAGGCGGCAGACTGGCAGCCCGTCGAGGGCGATGCGCACCCGGATCTGTCGTCCGACGTGTGGCAGTGGCTTCGCGGCGCGACGCCGTCTTCTCAAAGCGATGCCCCAGCGTCCGACGATGCGCTATCGGCCCTGGACGAGGCGGACGAACGGCGGCGCTTGGATGCGATATATGAAGTGGGTTGCTCAGGCTCGGCCGTTGTGCCGGAGCTGCTGGCGGCTCTGCGTCGACAGGCGCGCGGCTTGAGCGAAACTCGGTTGCCCAGCACGCCGGCCGATCCGCAGGGCGGCAACCCGGCCGAGCTGAGCGCGTCGCATGCTCTGGCTGCGCTGGGCGCGTGCGCGGTGGAAGCACTCGTCGAAGCGCTGCGCGATCCGGACTGGCGCGTGCGTTCGGCCGCGGCGGACGCGTTGGGCAATATGGGGCACGCTGCTGCGGCGGCCACGCCCCATCTGAGCCGCTGCCTGCAGGACGGGCAGATGTGGGTTCGCCGCAACGCCGCCGAGGCGCTGGGCACTCTCGCACCTAGCGACGAGGATACGGTCGCTCACTTGGCAGAGGCACTGACAGATGAGGACGAACGCGTGCGGCGCAACGCCGCGCTGGCGCTGGCCAAGATTGGCCCGCCCGCCTCGTCGGCCGTAGACGCGCTGACTCCGCTGCTGCACGATGAAAATCGCTACGTGCGCTTCAACGGATTTTTGGCCCTGCAGCGCATCGGCACGGACCGCGCACTGCAGGCGCTGTGGGCGGACGTGCACACGGCGCGCTGGTGTCCTATTACCACGCAGGAAACGCCGTACTAATAGGAGACCGTCCTTGACCACCCTAGCGCAGCTCTTATCCGAATACGTTCGACAGAATCCGCGGTCCAGTCAGCTGTTCCAGCGTGCGCAGGCTGCGCTGCCCGGCGGCAATACGCGCACCGGCGTCTACGTCGATCCGTTCCCCCTCTACATGCGCAGCGGCCGCGGCGCGTATACCACCGACGTCGACGGCAATAGGCGCCTCGATTTTATCAACAACGCCACGGCGCTGATCCTCGGTCACGCCCATCCGGCCATTGCGGGCGCGCTGGCTGAACACGTCGAGCACGGCACGGCTTTCTTTGCGCCGACCGAGTTGGAAATCGAGCTGGCCGAGCTACTGTGCGCGCGTTTGCCGTCCATGCAGCGGGTGCGCTTCTGCAGTTCGGGCACGGAGGCGGTGCTCAACGCGCTGCGCGCTGCACGCGCTTTTACCGGCCGCGGTCATATCGCCAAATTTGAGGGGGCCTACCACGGCATTGACGACCCGGCCATGATCAGCTACATGCCGCCCGTCGACGCGTCGCTCGGTCCGGCTCATCGGCCGCACTCCGTGCACTCGTCTGCCGGGCTGGCGCCGGGTACGGCCGAATCGGTGGTCGTGCTGCCCCTGCACGATGCGGATGCCTGCGAGACCATTTTGCGCGAAAACGCCGCCGACTTGGCCGCGGTCATTATCGACCCGCTGTCGACGGCAACGGGGCTTGTTCTTCCGCAGCGCGCCTTTCTCCATCGCCTGCGCGCCGTCACGCGCGAGCTGGGTATACTGCTGATCTTTGACGAAATCGTGTCCTTTCGCCTGTCGATGGGCGGCACGCAGGGCGCCTACGAGATCGACCCGGATCTGACCTGTTTGGCCAAGGTGATTGCCGGCGGCACGGCCGGCGGCGCGTTTGGCGGCAGGGAAGACGTGATGGCGCTGTACGACCCAACAGATGGACCGCCAGCGATTGCGCAGTCGGGTACCTACAACGGCAATCCGATCGCCACGGCTGCGGGGCTGGCCACCCTGCGCACAATGACGCCAGAGGCCTATGCGACGCTCGAAGGGCTAACGGCCGACCTCGGGGCAGCCCTAGAGCAGACCTTTCGTTCGGCCGGCGTAGAAGCCTGCGTCGTCGTAGCGGGGTCGATGTTTCGCATCTACTTTCTAGCCGAGCCGCCAATAGATTATCGTCAGGCCGCGGCCGACTCAAAGGAAAAGCACCGCTGGCTTTACTTTTGGATGGCCAACCACGGCATCGCGATTCGCCAGGGAGGCGCCCCATCGCTGCCGATGACCACAGAGCACGCAGAGACGCTGGTCCATGAAACCGGTCGCGCCCTGCAGGAATGGCCTTTCTAATGACCCAACCCATACCCGATGGATTGATTTGTTTGACCTTTGACGACGGCGTTAAGTCACAGCATCGCTTTGTCGTTC
>CALDFW010000201.1 GCA_937942165.1 uncultured bacterium
GGAGTCGCAGCAGGTCACGCTGACAAACCTGAAGTCTGCGACCGACTACGTGGCGCGCATCACGCTGCGCGACGTCAACCAGAACGAGACGCAGGTGCCGTTTGAGGCCTATTTTACGACGGAGGCCGAGCCGGACCTCGATCCGCCGCGCTTGGTAGAGAAACCCTATGTGAAAGTGCTGGGTGATCAGAGCGTCGTGATCGCATGGAAAACGGACGAACTGGCCGATTCGTTTGTCGATTTCGATACTACGCCCTACATGGGACAGGTGGTCGGTGATCCGCTCTACAAGACCGAGCACGAAGTGCGTTTGACCAATCTGCAGCCGGGCATGCGGTACTACTTCCGCGCCGGATCGTCTGACCGGGCCCAAAACGGTCCGGTTGAATCTGAGCCAGATACGTTTACCACGCGCACGGAGCCGGATTTAGAGCCGCCTGCGGTGCCGAATCAGGTGCAGGCTACGCCGGGCCCGGGTGCGGTGCTGCTGGAATGGGATGCGGCCACAGCTCCGGACTTTGGTAGCTACACGGTCTATCGTCAAAACGCGGCTCGGCGCTACGTCGCCATTGCCTCCGGTTTGACGGAGCCGATGTACTTGGATGAAGGACTGGTAGACGGCAAGCTCTACCGCTACAAGGTCACCGCTTCGGACGCGCAGTATCCGGCCAACGAAAGCGCCCAGTCATCGCTTGTTTCGCTGCGGCCCAGAGCCGATGCGCTCGGCACGCCTCCGGAGGTTACCGGATTGGAGACGGGCAGCGATCGGCAGAAGCCCATTATCGTCATTGCCAACGCCGAGGCGTCAACGGAAGATGCAGAGCTCACGTATACGGTGCAGGTGTCGACGCAGGATGACTTTGAAACCATTGTCGATCGCGAGGGTAATATCGTGGAGAATCGCTCTGGATCGACGCGCTGGCGCGTGGGACGCGCGCTCGATGAGAATGCGATATACTGGTTCCGAGCACGCGTCAACGACGGCCAGTTTGACGGCCCTTGGAGCGATCCGGTAGCGCTGCGCACGGACGATGCGCAGCCTTCAAACGCGACCGAGGATCTAGACGGCGACGGGCTGGTCAACTTTCAGGATTTCTTTCTCCTGGCCAGCGGCTATGGCAGCGCCGATGCCATGTTAGATCTGGACGGCGGTGGTGTGGTCGGCGACGAGGACGTGCTGCGTTTCAAGAAGCACTTCGGTCAGATCGTTTCTCGGAAGGGCGCGAACGTGCGCCAAGTCGAGGTTGCTCCTGGCTCGCAGGTTGCGCTGCAGGCCGATGCTATTGGCGCCGACCGAATCCGAGTGCGCTTGGCTATGGATGGGATTGAGCAGATGAGTGGGTTCGGGCTACATATCGTAGCAGATCCTCCGATACTGCGCTTTGCCGGCCGAGCTGACTCGCTGCGCTTTGGTGGGGCCGATGCCGGCATAGAGCTGATCCACGACGATACGTATGCTTTCTATATAGGCGAGCACGTGCGCGGTTTGCGCCGTCCGCTCGAAACACCCGATGGATGGGGCGTCGACCTGCTATTTGATCTACAGGGCGTGCCGCAAAATATAGAGCTGCGCGTTGAAGACGGGTTTATTGGCCTTGGTCGAGGGCGTATGCAGCGGATTGAGCAGACGAGCTCGGTGCGGGTCATTCCTCAGGTGTATGCCCTGTATGCCAACTATCCGAACCCGTTTAACCCGTCAACGATGATTCCGCTGTCTATTCCCGCTCGCTCGCTTGACGAGCGGAGTGGACATAGTCAGCTGAGCGTGTATAACGCACTCGGTCAGGTTGTTCGGACCTGGGATTTGAGCACGTGGGATCCTGGTTTTCACACGCTGATGTGGGATGGCCGCGACGCACAGGGGCGGCCTGTTGCCAGTGGAGTCTATCTGATCAGACTGCGCGCAGACCACTTTGTCCAGGTGCGCAAGGCGCTGCTCGTTCGGTAAAGTTAGGCCGTTTGGCAGACGATATCTAATAGTATGTCACCGGTGCGCTCTCGCCGAGGTTTGTACTGAATTCGAAATAGGTAATTTTGCGATTTATACTTTTTTTTGCGCTACTTTGCGGATTGGAGATACAGGGTGTGGACGCCCAGTCGGGCGTTCTGTATTCCATTGATGCGAATTCGGCAAGTATCAATCGCGTTAGCCTAGATACGGGCGAGCTGATAGATCGCTTTACTCCTCCTATTCTCTGTAAGCCTGAAGGTGCGTGCGGTCTGGCCTATACGGGCCGTTCGCTCTTTATGTCTGATTCGACGGACCCCGAACGGGTGATTTATGAACTCTCTCCGGTGGACGGTACAATCTGGAACTCGTTCCCCTCGCCCTCCCCGCAGGTAGATGGTCTAGCCTATACCGATGGCACGCTCTACGCCCTCGACTTCGCCGGAGACCGCATCTTTGCGCTGGATCCCCTAGATGGAACCGTTCTAGCAACGCTGGAGCCGGGCGTGGATATCGTGGGCGGCATGGCCGCTGGCGACGGCGTGCTATACGCCTCGCGCATCCGACCAGCCGCCATATTTTCGGTAGATGCGCAAAGCGGAGAGGTGCTCGATGAATGGGCTTCGCCCGTTTTGCTGCCCACCGGCCTTTCCGCTGTTGAAGACAGGCTGTACGTCGGTGATTTTACCGGTGGGCGAGTGGCCGTTTTAGACCGCGATACGGGCGCTTTGCAGGGCGATTTTACATCTGGATTAGGCGACGTGGCCGCGGTTGCTGCAGGGCGCGTGGAGGAGGGGCTCCCATACGCCGTCCGCCTCGATCCACCGCAGGAGCTGCTGCGCGAAGACGGTCGGGTGGACGTGACGGTCGAAGCCGGAATGTACGACGCGGCGGGCCGACTGCTGTATGAGAACAATCATACGCAAATGCGTATCACACTGGGCGGAGGGCTTGTCGATACGACGGTCTACACCACGACCGGTGGAAAGGTGAGCTTAGAGTTCTCGTTCGAGCCGGGCACCGCCTTGAACGTCCGAGCGGAAGTAGACGGCTTAGAGCCGGCAGAGCGCGCTCTGCGCGTGGTGTCTCCCGTTTCCCGAACGCAGGCGGAGTTTGTGTGGGACGAAATGCGGCCGGGCCTCATCGAGGTAAAAGCCTATCTGTATGACGCAGGAGACGTCCTAGCCGTCGACGACACAAACACGGTGTCGTTTGCCGTATTGGCGGGGAGAGCGCTCTTGGTTGGAGCGCCGAAGGCCAAGCCCAGCGAGGGGACGGCCAGTTCCTGGCTGTACACGGACGGCATTAACACGGATATAGTAGTGGAGACGCGGGTGCGCTCCATAGTTGGAGTTGCAGCCTTTAATACGGGTAATATGAGTCGACTCGAGGGGCGCGATGGAATGGCTCTTACCGACGATTTCGTTGCGGGTAGGGACAATCTTCCACCGTCGGCAGCGGTTGGGCTGCGGGCCGTTCACGTGGGAGGGGGACGGGTTGAGGTCGCCTGGGACAAGGTCCCCGAAGACGGCGCCAGATACTTTGTCCCGTTTGGCGAACAAATGATAGTGCGCAACGGCATAGAAGGCTATCGCGTGATGCGCTCGGATGCGGGTGGTTTTTACGCCGAGGTCGCGGCGCTGCCGGCGGGTACAAACCGATTTGTCGACGCGGTCGACGAGCGTGGAGGACCCTACGTGTATCAGATTATCGTATCAGACGCGGATAATTGGCGCCTCACAGACATTGTGCCGGCCAGCGGTGCCGATATCGCTCGAACGGTCGTTATGGTGACCGTGGGCATCGACGCCGAGGGGCAAGAGGTGCGCGGCCTGTTTGACGACGACGGCGACGTAGACTTAGACGACTTTTTTCTCTTTTCCGATGAGTTTGGAAAGGATGCTTCGGACACCGCGTTTGACGGGCGCTTTGATCTAGACGGCGACGGTGCCGTGGGGCTGGACGATTTTTTTCTCTTTGCCGACAACTTTGGCAAAGAGGCCGTAGAATGGTGAGCGTTTAGATGAGTTTGTCCATCGTATATCGGATACCCCAGCGAGGGGTATCCGATATCTTTTTGCGCTAATGGTGAAACAGGCGCACCCCGGAGTTGATCATGAGCATGCCGTATTCATCGGCAGCTTCTATGACGGCATCGTCGCGGACGGAGCCGCCGGCTTGCACGACGTATTCAACGCCTGAACGCGATGCGCGATCAATGTTGTCGCGAAAGGGGAAAAAGGCGTCAGAGCTCAGCGCTACTCCCTGCAAACCATCGAGCCAAGAGCGCTGCTCTTCGGCGCTTAGTCGCTCCGGAATCTGTGTGAAGTTGGCCTCCCAGGCCGTTAACTCAGCGGGCGTTGCCTCTTCCTGTAGATAGATATCGATTGCGTTGACGCGCTCGGCGCGGCGAACGCGCTGTTGAAACTGCATGTCGCGCACTCGGGGATGCTGACGGAGATACCAGTTGTCGGCCTTTGAACAGGCCAAGCGCACGCAGTGCACGCGCGACTGCTGACCGGCGCCGCTGCCGATAACCTGACCGTCGAGTGCGAGAGTGACTGAGTTGGACTGCGTATACTTAACGGCGATTGTTGCCACCGTCAGATCGCGCTTGGCCTCGGCGGATAGATCGGAGCGCTTGCTGACAACGTGGCTAAAAAAATCGCTGTCTGGCATGAAGTCGTTGCGCGTCTGCTCTAGCGTGATGCCGTAGACATCGCGAGACTCCAACGCAGCGGGCTCGTAATCCGGATGAATTTTGAAAATTGGATAGGCGCCGCCTTTCTTGCCCTTTAGCAGGGCAAGCGCTTCTGGTTCGTAGCCCGGGGCAATGACCCCATCGGACACTTCACGTTTGATAATGCGGGCGGTGGGCACGTCGACCACGTCGCTCAGGGCCACCCAGTCGCCAAAAGAGGCTAAGCGATCGGCGCCGCGCGCTCGCGCATAGGCCGTAGCTAGCGGAGAGAGTTCGAGGTCGTCGACGAAATAGGAAGCCGCTAATTCCTCCGAGAGCGGCACGGAAACCGCGGCACCGGCGGGCGATACGTGCTTAAAGGATGCGGCGGCAGGTAGGCTCAGCGTCCGGTTGAGTTCGCGCACGAGAGGCCAAGCGTTGAGCGCATCCATCAGGTTAATATAGCTGGGTGCCCCATTGAGAATTTCCAGCGGCAGTTGGCCGCCTTGGCGCATGTAAAAGCGCGCGGTGCTTTGATTGGGATTGCAGCCGTAGCGCATGGTTGATTCGGAGGGCATAATTTCTCCTGTTTATAAGCGAATGGGAAGTGTTTGATGGCGCTGTGCCGTTATTGACAAAGAAGTTGGGTCTAATTAATATGTTTGCCGCAAAGTGAACTTATGGTCGTAAATGATCGCCATTTTGGCAATAGGCTGCGCAAACTGTGTGACCGTTGAACGGATGGAGATAGACCACTGCTCGAGGGAGTGAGTTGATATGTTTAAAGGGTGTTACACCGCGCTTGTTACGCCAATGCGCAGCGATGGAAGCGTCGATTACGATGGGCTGGAGCGGCTGATTGAATTCCAGATAGCGAACAATATTCAGGGGGTCCTAGCCGTTGGCACGACGGGTGAGAGTCCGACGCTTCTCTGGGAAGAGCACAACGAGGTGATTGAACGCACCGTCAAGCTCGCAGAGAATCGCTGTCTGTCGATTGCCGGAACGGGTAGCAATTCGACCAAAGAGACGTTGGCCGGCAGCGAACACGCCGCGCACGTAGGGGCTGATGCCGTCCTACTGGTTGATCCCTACTACAACGGTCCTTCCTCGCTGGAAATACGTCGGGAATACGTCGAGCCGGTTGCCAAAGAGTTTCCGCAAGTGCAGGTCATACCCTATATCATTCCCGGCCGAACCGGCACGATGATGCACGTCGAAGATTTGGCGATCCTAGCCGCCAATTATCCCAATGTCTCCTCCGTTAAAGAGGCGACGGGGGATCTGGAAAACATGGCCAAGACGCGCCGCATATGCGGCGATAAATTCACCATCCTTTCTGGCGATGACGACAAGACCGTAGCGATGATGAAAAGTTCCGATATTCGCGCAGCGGGCGTCATCTCTGTGATGTCTAATATCTTGCCCGGCCCGATTCAGCGCTTGACGGAATTACTCAACCAAGGAAACGCAGAAGAAGCCGATCGACTGGCTGCGGCTATGGCCCCTCTATTTGCCTGCGTCGGCGTTACAACGCAGGAAGAGACGCCCTACGGAAGCGTTGAGTGCAAGGCGCGTAACCCGCTCGCAGTAAAGTCGCTGATGAACGTATTGGGGATGCCGTCCGGCCCCACGCGCCGTCCGCTTGGAAAGATGACACGTCAGGGAATAGACGTAGCGCTGAACGCCGCCCGTCAGGCCCATGCCAACGATCCGGCGTTGCTGGCTCCGATTGGCACCTTTTTTGGGGTCGATATCGAAGCGCGTTTGGCCGATGAGAGTTTGCTCGACGCGCTTGTATACGAGGCCTACTGAGACGAGGGGATAGAGAGCATGAGTAAGATTGCCGTATGCGGCGTTTCAGGCCGCATGGGACAGCGCCTAGCCCATTTGACGCTCGAGGCTGAAGACCTAGAACTGGTCGGCGGCACCGAGCACGCGGGACATGCGTCGATAGGCGCAGATATAGGCCAGGTAATAGGAGCCCCACAGCTCGGTATCGAAGTGGTCGATTCGCTGCGCTCCTCTGCCGCTGATGCAGACGTTGTAATCGCGTTTACCACGCCGGAAGCAACCCTGAAAGACGCGGCCATCTGTGCGGAAATGGGCGTGCCGATGGTCGTAGGTACGACGGGCTTTACCGAGGACCAGCTGCGAGATTTTAAGGCGTCGGTGTCGGCCCTTCCCTGCGTATTTGCTTCGAATTTCAGCACGGCGATGAACGTGCTGTTTAAGCTCGTGCAGGATGCTGCCAGTATCTTGGGTGATGATTACGATGTAGAAATCCTCGAGATGCACCATCACTTTAAAGTGGATGCACCGAGCGGATCTGCAATTACGCTGGGCGAGAAAGCTGCTGCTGGATTGGGACGCGAATTTAAAGACGTGGTCAAAAACGGTCGCGAGGGACTTGTTGGACAGCGCGAGAAAATGGAAATAGGTATGCACGCCCTGCGCGCGGGTGATATTGCGGGCGTGCACAAGGTGTTTTATGGAGCCCCCGGCGAATACATCGAGCTGGGGCATACGGCCACTAGCAGAGATGCATTTGCGCTAGGAGCCCTACGCGCTGCGCGCTTTGTGGCCGGCGCAGAGGCGCGTCTCTACTCAATGGGTGATGTGTTGGGTATTGAGTAAAAGCAGTTTGTGACGAAGGGAGAAGCTGAATAGCCCGTTTAACGCTCTGGCCGGAAGAGGCGGCGCGGGCCGGGCCACAGCGTTTGTATCTTGTCGCGCAGGCGCGCGGCTTCTTCAAAGTTTTCGGCAGCGACGGCTTCGTACAAATCGCGTTCAAGCTGCTCGCGCTGAGTGAGCGGTCTCTCCTGTTCAAGCTCTTCGTGCCACTCTCGGAGAAACGCTATCTCGGGAATCTCTTCTTCTATTTCGGACTCCCACTCCTCGACAAAATGCTCAATATTGGCAATGCCCTCTTCTACGGCTCGTAGCGCGGTTGGATAATCTTCGGACTCTAGGGCGATCATTGCGCGCGCG
>CALDFW010000202.1 GCA_937942165.1 uncultured bacterium
TATGGTAAAAGATAGCAGCACGGATCAATGGAAAGGGTTCAGCTACCAGTGGAACGATGAGGGCACAGAGGCCTACCTGCTCGACGAAAGTCAGTACAAGACCTTCTTTATCGTCGATCCATCTGCACCAGAGGGCTACACAGAGCAGCGCTATTTCTACCCAGGGCCTGAAGACTGCGCCTTTTGCCATCGAGAAGCCGCCGGCCGAGCTCTCGGCGCACGAACGGGCCAGCTCAACGGGAATTTCACCTATGGAGCGATCAGGGACAACCAGCTCCGCGCTCTTAACAACATAGGCTTTTTCACCCGCGACATCAGTCCCACTCAAGACCGGTGGGCTCGCTGGCCCAACCCCCTTGACGAGAGCGAGCCCCTCGAACTCCGAGCACGATCGTATCTAGCCGCAAACTGCGCTCACTGCCACAGGCCCGACGGCGTTTCGCGCGCCGATTTTGACGTGCGCTTTAGCACCTCCACCGAGACATCGCGCACCGTTGGTATTTCACCTTCCTTGGGACGACTCGACGCAGAGCCCGAGCAGGCGCGCATCATACAGCCGGGAAGTGCGGACGGCTCTACGCTCTACCTCCGCACTCAAAACTTTAGCTCGTTCCGCATGCCCCCAATCGGTACAAGTGTATTAGACCAGGACGGCACGGACGTGCTGCGCCGATGGATTGAAGGTATGTCATCTCCAACGAGCATACACCGCGTTGAAGCACAGCCTGCAAACTTCACGCTCGGACAGAACTATCCCAACCCCTTTAACGCCGCGACGAGTATTGACTTTTCGCTGGCGCACACCGCACGAGTCAACCTCAGCATCTTTGATATTAGCGGTCAGAAAGTGCACACGCTCGTAGATGAGACACTTGGTGCAGGTCGCCATACCGTACAGTGGCCAGGGGTGGGAAGTAATGGCCAGATCGTCGCGAGTGGAGCGTATTTCTATCGCCTACAAACCGATAGAGCATCAGAAACCAAACGGCTCATTTTACTCAAATGATTCCATCCTCCATCACTCTATGTCCCTTCCTTGAGGCCATATTATGCAATTGAAAAGAGTTATTTTTACATGCGCACTGGCAGCTTGGCTGTATCTACCCAGTGTATCTTTTGCCCAACCGCGGATTCTTCAGGACGAGATACAGGTCCAGAAGATCCTCACGGTTCCCGAACGCACCATGCGCATCGTCAAGGACCCGCGAGACGGAACTCTCTACACCCTGACTGCTCAGGGGGATATCTCGCGGATACGCATGCCCTCTCCAGATTTGCAGCTAGAACAGCGCATTGCGCGCGGCGAGCGCAATGCCGACGGCGTATTCACGTGGACCTACTTTGACTTGGAGGGAGATATTCCCGCCGATGTCCCGATTGAAGCACTGCGAACGGCCGTAGCTAATGGTGCACGCAGTTCGACAAATCCCGTAGACGGCAAGCTCTACGTCCTCAACACAGACGATGCCTCCATTCTCGTTCTGCCGCGCACGGTCATAGCCAGCGCGAGCGATTTTAACCTCCCCTATGTCAGCGCCCTCTTTATCGACGCGGACGGAGCATTCTACGTCAGTCTAGACGTGGCCCGTGCCAACGCCCCTCAGATAGAGCGCGTCTATTCAAGTGCAGACCACGGCTTGAATGATACGCAAGGCTTGGCCATTGGCCCGGATGGGTCGATGTACGTGGGTGGAAATCAAGGGCAGCGAAACGCCAACAGCATCGTCATTGCCAAAGGTCTATTTGACCCTGCTACCGGCCAACATGCCTGGAGCGAACTTGCACGGAGCGAACCTATTCCCAAGGGAGATGTTGGTGCGTTTAATCATTTCCATCCAGGGTTGGCCATCGATCCTGCCGGACGCAACCTCTTTATCAACAGCGGGTCGCGCACCGAGCACGGAGAGCTTGCCGAAATGGACGGACTATACCCCGACCTCAGGGAAGCACCAATTACCTCGGCCATTCTTCGCATACCCACCGAGGGAGAGAATATTGTAATTCCCACAGAAACTCAGGCCCTGGCCGCTTCGGGATTTCTCTTTTCCGACGGGCATCGTAACGCGTTTGACCTAAGCATTGGCCCCGAGGGAGAGCTATTTTCGGTCGACAACGGCCCCGACTGGGATATGTCGGACGAGATAAATTGGGTTCGGCCCGGAATGCACTACGGCTTCCCCTGGCGCATGGGCAGCTACGACAACCCGCAGCAGTTTTCCAACTACGACCCTTCTAACGACCCTCTGCTGCAAAATAACTCTTGGGCCCGGCAGAACAACCTGTTTTACAACGACCCAACCTATCCTCCCCCTCCCACCGGTGTTCAATTTGCCGATCCGATTATTAACCTAGGCCCCGATGCCAACAGCTATCGGACGCTCGAGGGACAGATACTGGATGGGAGCGATACCAACGAGCCTGTTTTTACGCTCACAGCCCATAGTTCCCCCTTGGGATTGGTGTTCGACAACGACCAAGCTATGGCTCCCCCGTATAAAGGATCTGGCTTCGTCTTACGCATCGGTGGTAGCATTGCCAGCCTCATTAATAGTTTTGAAGATCCCGATCAGGATCTGCTCCATATCGATCTGGAGAAAACGCCCAATGGCGACAATTACCAAGCACGCATTACGCGCCTAGTAGGAGGATTTGACAGTCCTATAGATGCCGAAATTGTAGACAATCGGATCTACGTCATCGAATGGGGCAACACGCGAGGATTATGGGAAGTAGTCCTTCCGGCTGAAACGAGAACGGCTGTAGTGGAAATTGAGGGAGCAGGACTCCCCGAGCGATCCGCTCTCTCACAAAACTATCCCAATCCATTTAATCCAAACACGACCATCGAATACAGTTTGGATAGGGCCGAACCCGTACAAGTGGCGATCTTTGACGCATTAGGCCAAAAAGTTCGCACTCTTGTAGACGCGCACCAACGCGCTGGATATTACAGGCTCCAGTGGGACGGACAAACGGATTCGGGAAAGAGTGCCGCAAGCGGCGTCTATATCTATCGACTGCAGACGCCATCGCATCGTGAATCTCGCCAACTTACCCTCCTGAAATAAAAAATGGGGGCGATCCTACGCTGGATCGCCCCCATTTACCAACGAACTTAAAGCTTTTACATACGCTGAAGTAACCGGGTAGCAACGGAATTACTTGGATCTATGCGCAGCAAGCTTTCAAGTGCAGTGCGCGCCTGAGAGAGTTCTCCTATCCGCTGAAAGGAAAGTGCCTTGCTCAAATAGGCTTTTGTATGCGAAGTATCAAGTGCTATCGCCCGCTCAAACGCCTCTATCGCCTCTCCGTTTTGTCCGTCCTTTTGCAAGGCCAAGCCTAGGTTGTAATGATGGGCAGCATTGCTCCCATCCAAAGCAACCGCTTGCCGGTATGCGTATATCGCTTCTGAGACGACATCCTGCCGCAGATAAACCGTACCCAAGTTGTTATAGGCTGGAGCATAATCAAACTCACCAACCGCCTGTAGAAAACGATCTTGGGCCTCTTCAAAATCGCCTCGCTGCATGAGGATAAGGCCCTGCGCGTTTAGCGCCTCGACAAATTTGGGCTTTGCGCCCAGTGCGCGCTCATAGTACTCATGCGCTTCTTCTAATTGACCGTGTCGAGCATAGACGACGCCCATGTTCTTCAGCGCTTCATGTCCTTCTGGATCCAGTTCAATAGCCCTGCGGTACGCTGCACTGGCCTTTTCCCAATCTCCTATACGCGAATACATAACGCCGCGATCGTTATGGGCCCCTGGCAAATCGGGAAAAAGTTCAACCAGAGCGTCTCGCGCTTCGACTTCGTCGGCCTGCCAATAGAATTGAATCCCCGATAAGATCAACACCGGAAGCGCAAAGTAGAACAGCTGGCGACCCGTTTCGCGAAAGTATCCTCCAAAGCGGTCAACTACGCCGCGAACCGCCCTTCGCGCGCCGATCTTATCCCAACCGTCTTCTCCCTTAATGTCGAGGTTGGCCTGATTGCGCCTATCCCGCATTTTCCAAATAAACCCGTCAAAGTAGTAGTGCAACAGCGTAGAGGTGATAACCAATATTTCAATCGCTTTAATCCACTGAGCCCGATCAAACCAGTTCAAACTGTAGTTTACGGTTCCGTAAATAAAGCTTATGGCGACGTAGCCAACGAGAATCGGCATCGACCGACTCGTGAAAAAAGTCTTTAAGAGACGCGAGGTTTTTTCTTGGCGCTGCACGAGATTGTTGTTATAGACCCAAACGATGGCGAAATATTGGATGTCGTGGAAAGCGGCAAAAGCGGCATATCCAATCGTCAGGTCTTGAATGTAAATCCAACCAAAGTAAATAAGAAAAATAGTGGTCCCCATCACTGCCACTTTGGGTAAACTCACCTTCTGCCGCGTCGCTAAGCGCCAAATGAGATTACCTACATATCCGCCCCCAATAGCCAACGTGGCATAGAGTAGAACCGATTTAACCATCAGCGTCTGTTCAACGCTGAGAAATGGCAATCCAACATTTTGATTGTGATCGAGAATACGGTAGAAATATTCAGGGCTATAGACGACAACGGTCACAAAAGCAGCTAGCGTGAGCAACCAATCCCAGCGCGCATTCCATTTTGCGAATATCTTGTTCTTTCCGTCATAAATCCGCATTATACCGTAGTGCTGCATGAAAAGGTGCCATATTTCCCACAGCAATACCATGAGAAACAAACCGTGCAGCGTGTTAAACTGAGCGAGAGCTACAACAATAAGAACAACAACGGGGGCAATAAGGAATTTTTCTTTAAACGTCGTAAAGAGTTCGGGATCGCCATAGGCCCGCATAAAGCCGGGTAGGTGATGTCCCATGGCAAAAAATGACATAATGAAAAAGAGAATCGTCTGGGAATCAAAAACCGACCTGAGGGCCATCATTGGAACAAGACAAAGCAGCGGAGTGCCGACAAAGAATAGTATATCGGCGCGGGGGGAAATAATCCATTTTTGATCTCGATGGACGGCGAATGCTCCCATCATAAACGGACGGCTCCTCAATAAGCTAGGGCGAAAGAACGCACGACCGAATCATTTCCGGACGCTGCGCCAATATTAATTTTGCACAGGTACATACCCGGAGTAGCTCTCTGTCCGCTATTCGTCACGCCATTCCAGCGGTAGTGCTTCGCGCTCGTAGCGCTCGTTTCACTCAGCGTAGCAACGACGCGTCCGGACATATCACAAATAGTCACTTCGGGAACGGGTTGATCAACCTTAAATACCATAAAGCGTATATCGATTTCGTCGTTGATTCCATCGCCGTTGGGCGTGAAGGCGCCCGGCGTGACCGAAAGGTCACCAATCAGCACGTCGCTGGAAACAACATCTGGCAAGTATACGATGTTTGACTGGCGCTCCACCTCTTCTACCGCTTGCCACAAGCCGAGCCGGTCGCTATCACCTACATCGACAGAAAAAAGCGTTGCATTATCGATAACACGAGTTGTGAATTCAACCACTAGCGAATCGCTATATACGCGCTCTGGTAGAGAAATTGTGAGCAACGAATCGGTATTCAACACCTCCGTGAGCGCCTGTTCTACCCCCCCGACTCGCACTATGAGATCGTCTCTGTTTACCTGACTCGGCATGCGTAGACGCAGCCGATTAAAACCCGAATCTTGATTGTCTGACGTAGGCCAAAGCGTATAGGCGAACCGAGTGTCCTCATTTACGCTGGCCTGTCGAGGCAGAATGCCCCCTACGGCCCGCTGCACGAGGGCATCTTCAAACTCAATGGCCAGCCGGTCAAGGACGGGCGCAACGCTGGGATCCTCCGTCGACATAATCAATTCGAGCTGTATGTAACGGCGAGGAGTCTCTGACTGAAAGGCCTCGCCGGAGACCTGATAAAAGTTGCTCCACTCACCCCAATCAGAACCCGTAACAACGGTCGTATCTACTTTTCCGCGGAGGACTTTGGGCGAACTGGTCCATTTAGTCTCGGTTGTTTCCGCGCCAGTCCGATCGTAGAAGGTGTATATCTCACCCAGATTATTCCCTGAACGGGAACGCAGTCTCAGTTTTGTTTGCGCAGGCAATTCAGCTTCCCAATTCAGGGACCTAATCGCTTTGGGCCGTCCATCTCCACTCAGTGCTCCTAGGTCGATAAAATCAGACCGCAGCACGACCTCGGCTGGATATCCTGGCGAAAAGAGCATGAATTCCATCGGCTTGGAAAACCATCCATTATCTTCGTGACCGTGCCAAAAAAGATAGCGCATCCTGCGCGGTGAAAATAAATAACGCAGATGACGCACCTGTCGGTCTCGAGCAACCGGGGAGTCAATGGCAATTTCCTCTCGCAGCAACTGCTCGTAATCTAGTTCACCACCCGTTGTCCGCCGACCGTCGGATGTCAGGATATTGAATCCTCTGCCGTGATGGAGTCCTTCAAATAGGAAACTGGAAAGCCCTTCTCCTCGATCTTGGAAATACATGAAAATTTCATCGATCCAAAACTGAGCGCCCAAATCGACCTGCCACCACATACCCCCTTCGCGCCATCCCCCTTTAGTATTTCCGGCCGTAACGATCACGGCAAACGTATCCATATTGCCGTCAAACATATTTTGCGGATCACGAGCCAATAGGCCAAAGTCGAATGCACCGCCTCGTTCGAGGACTCCCAGACTGACATTGTCGCCGACTGCAACTACTTCTACTTCGCTCAAAGCAGCTCCAGCTGTCTGCTCATCAACTACGATCCGGACAAAACGGACCACGCGGTACTTTTGCTCTGCTGCGAAATCAATGTCCAACCCAGCATCAATAATCCGCGTGGTATCGAGGACGTCTCCCACCATGGGAATGCGAATCGAGGTTGCGGTATTGGGCTTGGTCGTTTGGTAGACTTTTCGATATCTGAAGACGTCATCCTGTGCCTGGATGCGGCTGCCCGTCGAAATAAAAACGCTAAACTGTACGAGTGGGCTAACCGAACCCTCTGCGGCAGGGAACGTTAAATTGATTTCACGCGCCAAAACCGGGCGCCCCAAATCTATGTCTATAGACCAATCGACGAGTTGATCCCCTTCCGAGGGCTTCCAAAACGTTTCAAGATCTCCATCGATGATTAACTCTGCATCGGCCGCATTGCTTCCGGCTCGCCAGATCCCTCCCGTAACATCGCCCTTTTTCTGCGTAGGGTGAACAAAGTCAGAGGCATTGCTGACGGCATTGATAGACTTGTTAAACTTGACCAATTCGAGTCGGCCGTTTTCCAACACGCGCACCGTACCCGATGGCTTAGTCCAAGACTGCCATTTACCGGGAGAATCGAGCGAGTAGGTCTCCCCATACGCTATGGAAGACCACAGCAGACAGATCATCAACAGGCTGAACTTATAAACGCGGCAACATGCTGTAAGAGTGGAGTATTTATACAAATTGGTTAACAGTGGCACAGCCATCTCCTTACTTCAGACATTCAGGTATGTATCCATAATTTAAAATATAGGAAGTAACCTTACAAACGGGACTACCGGCATAAGAGACATCTCCGAACACCGTTTTCTACACAAAAAAAGGGAGGAATGACCACGTATAACCTTGCAGCCCCTTCCTCCCTCCATTCCCCCGTAGATGTCGCCACTTAATAGGCGACAGATACGGTATAAATCTGCGTAGCCTCACCTGCATCGGCATTCGCATCAATCCTGTATAGGTAGACACCTGGCGCGACGGGTTGGCCAGCTTCGTTGCGTCCATCCCAAACAAAACGCCTCGAGGGCCCGGTCGACTCTCCACTTAGGCGAGCAACCACTCGGCCTGCCATATCTAGAATCTGGATATGTGGCTCAACTGAATCTGCCTTCAAAAGAACAAAACTCAGCGTCAACTCGTCGTTGACTCCATCCCCGTTGGGGGTGAAAATCCGATTGGAAAACTTCAAATCATCAATCAGTCGATCGCTGTTCATGAGATCCGGAAGGAGAACCACGTTTGAGCGCCGAGCTGCTGGCTCTACGTCTTGCCACAATCCCGGAAAAGAGCTCGAACCAAGATCTAGGTCGATGACGGAAGCATTTTGCACTAGTCGGGTCGTAAAACCAATGGAAATCGAATCATCTAAGACCGATTCAGGGAGCGTGACGTGCAGTGAGTCGACTTCAAGCTCAACCGATAGTGGATCTACAGGGAGCCCTCCAACTCTGATCTCGAGGTCATCGACATTGGTCAGGTCGGGTACAATGAAACGCAGCTGATCAAAACCGCGGTTACCGTCGCGCATGTCCGGCCACAGCGTATAGGTAAAACGCGTATCTTCATTGGGCTTGGCGCTCCGCGGCTGAATACTGCCCTTTGCCCCATTAACCAATGCATCCACATATTCGAGTGAAACAGATCGAATCAACGGAGCAACCTCGTAGTCATCGGTCGCCATAATTAATTCCAACTGGACGAACCTTCGCGGGCTGTCCGATTGAAATGATTCGCCAGAAAACTTGTATTCGTTACTCCACTGGCTCCAATCTTCTCCCACGACAATGGTCGTATCAACAGGACCGCGCAGCACCTTGGGTGAACTGTTCCACTTCTCCTCCGTCACGACTTCACCGATTTTGTTTCGGAACGTGTACTCTTCGCCCTGCTCATTTCCAGAGCGCGTGCGGAGTTCGATCCGCGCTCCCGGAGGCAAATCGGCATCCCAGTGAACGGCTTTAATGACTTTGGGCTGACCATCTCCTGCCAATTCTCCTAGATTAATAAAATCGGATCGCAGAACAACTTCTGCGGGGTATCCCGGAGAATACATGTGGAACTCCATTGGATGAGCACGCCATCCTAGATCTTTTAGCGCCAACCAAAAGATGTGGCGAACCTTTCTCGCATTGAAGAGATAGCGATAATGCCGCTTGTACTGCTCGCGTATATTGGTCCATTCAGGCTCAAATATCCATTCCGAAAAATCCATGTCCCCCGAAAGGGTGCGATTGCCGTCAGATGAGAAGAAGGTATATCCAGTCCCCGCATTATTCGTTCCCAATTGAAACGTTGCAAGTCGCTCTCCTGCTTTTTGCCAGTACATAAAAGCATCGTCAACCCAATAGGTCACCCCTAAATCAACCTGCCACCAAAGGCCCCCTTCGTAAGCCGTGCCTCTTGATTCGGTGAACTGCTGGTGGACTTCAACTACCCCGTACGTATTTAGGTTGCCATCCAACCAATAGAGCGGGTCCGTCGCCCGAGAGCCGTTGATATACGATCCTCCACGCATGTCAGAGCCTAGGCTGATATTATCACCAACTGAAAGCACCTCAATCTCTGCCAGTGCACCGTCAATTTGCTTTTCATCTACGATAAAGCGCACAAATTGAACCATTTGCCATTCAGAGTTCAGCGCGACCACTTTCTCGTCTCCGGCTAATCCTTGTATATCTTCCACAGTGCGCCCCATAGCCACAGCAAGGGCTCTGCGGTCATCTGTCAGGACTTCAAGGACTTTGGCGGTATCTTCCTCAGCCGGACGAAATCCGAAACTAATCATAGCCTCATCGTTGGGCTTGGTCGTACGGAAAACTGGATTAAAACGAAATACATCTTCCTTGGCTGAGACATGGGCTCCAGTAGCCGTAAATACGCTAAACTGTCGGAAGGGGCGAGCGCCTTCTTCGTTGGGAAAGTGCAAGCGTATTTCCTTGACTAAGACTGCACGCCCGAGGTCGATTTGAACAATCCACTGGTCAACAGCGTCGTTGCCGTTCGGCTTCCAGTAGGTAGTGGTATCGCCATCAATCAGCAGCGGAGCATCTCGCTCATTGCTCAATGCCGACCAGATTCCGCCGGCCACGTCCCCTCTTTCCTTTGAAGGATGGGTGAATAGATGGGCGTCCAGAGCCGCATTGATATCTTTGCGAAATTTAACCAAGCCCAGGTTTCCAGACTCATCAAAGACGGTGATACCCGGCTTTAATGCCCAAGTATTCTTCCAAGCATTGGGATCGCCGAACGTAAGCATGTCCGCCCTTAGCGAGCTCCCGAACAAAAGGCTCCCAAGCGCTACGTAAAACGACAACATGTTCTTGCAGCTACGCATGGTATAGAATCTCCCCACTAGTAGGCGACGCCGACTGGCCGCATTTGTAAATCATTTTTGTTCTCGGCCGCAATACCCACTCCGAGCAAATACATTCCCGGTGGCAGTATATCACCGCGTTCGTCTCGCCCATCCCACCTTACTTCTTGAGGCCCAGAGCCTTGGAGACCCTGTCCCACAAGGGCTACTCTCTTTCCGTCTAAGGCGTAAAGCTCAATATTGACGGGAACGCTTTGAGGCAATCCGTATAGCGTGTAGTCAATCCTCAAGACGTCATTAATGCCGTCGCCGTTCGGCGTTACCACCGCGCTCGAAAACGTTAGATCTTGCACTAATTCCAGGCTTTCGGCCGAAGAGGCTAAAACGCGCAGGCCATTCGTGCTCAATGCCTCGCTGGCATCTCCCCCCTCTACAGGCTGAGGCAAGTCCGTGCTGCCCACATTATAAACTTCTCCGGTAAAAGTCCGAGCAAAGTCGAAAACCTCTGCTGCAAATTCAACCTGAATGCTCGGATTTCTCACTCTCGTAACCCGGTCCTCCAATTCGATTACAATGGCAGATCCCTCAACCTCCGCTCGAACGGGATTCACGGCGACGCCATCAATAAAGATATTCTTGAATTCGGCCTTTTCACTGCCTGTATCGATGCGTAGGGCGTCAAAACCCGGCTCGCCAGGACTAAATTCAGCTTTGAGCTCGTAAAGAAAGTCTGTCTTTTCTCCGAGATTGACTTCGGCCACGCCCCGCACGGGCTGAGGCATATCTAACCGTGCGATCTCACCCACCACGCGCGTAGCGAGGATTGGAGAAGTCTCGATCCACAGCGAGTCAAGACGGGCAAATTCATCAAAACGCTCGCTGTGTAAAATGATCTTCAGCTGTATATAAGAACCGCGATTCAGATTGAGTTGCTCACCGGATTCCGTGGTCGGAAACGACCAGAAAGTCCAATTTTCAGTATCAGACTCAATACCGGCACGGATGCCTGGTTTCGGCCGCACAGAAAGCGTTACTGACCCACCTAATCCGTCTGAGTTTGTAACGTTACTCGTTCGGTTTTTAAGCACATTTTGATAGCGTTCCTGGGTTACGACCACGCGCGTGCCCATATCAGTGTATTCGTAGTAAATATCTGGCACTGGATCAACGCCCGTTCGGGCCTCAACTTCAGCCCATACATTAGCTTCGGGGTCTTCAACCGCAACTCCATCCACCATGCGCATTGGAGTTATGTGCCAGTAGAGGCGCCCAAAATTTACCACGCTATCCATTTCTAAAATGGTGGTCTTGTAGTTGGCGCGCTTGGGCATCCCCTCACCATACAGGGAGAATTCACCAACAGTTCCACTTCGAGCCGTTCCCCCAGTCCCTTCAGAATTTGCAAAAACGTCGAGGATTGATTCTAGTCGCTTATAGCGAACGTAGCGCACGTACTGCATTGGGAAATCTGCGAAAATAACGGGGCGAGCATTCTCGCGCGCCTCTGTAATTATCTCTCCAATCGGATTGGACGTATTGAGGACGTCGTTGTTGGTATCCGGAGCGATCGACACCTCGTAGGCTGGTATTGCATCCTGGTCTAGCGGAGTTCCATCGGAACGAAAAAAACCAGCGTCTGGTGTTCTCATTGCAAAGCGAAACAGCGGAATCGGCACGCCCAGATCTATTGTGTAATACTCGCTCGCAATGCTATTACTCGTTGTCGGATTGTAGGTTAACCCCGTCCCATCGATCAGGTTAAGCGCATTGTCTACGGTTGAACTCGTTCCACAACATCCCTTCCAAGCACGAGGCCGCTCTCCATCGACAAACCCCAACTCATCTGGATTCTTTTTGGGAGACCAATCCTCGAGGAAAATAAAAACAGTCGAGTCGGACGTAACGAGCTTGGGCTGTATAGAAGTGGCTGAGGCCTTAAAATCGATCATCACCCCAGCCGAATCGTTACCGGCCCAGGGCATTCCACTTCCTCCCATTTTCCACAGCGTCACTTCCGCAGAACTACTGACAGGGGAGAAAAGGAGAGCCATAATAAGCAAGCCCGTTCTGGTGATTGACTTCATTTATTTACTCCTCGTTCAAAAACGAGCATTAGTTTTTGTATCAGGCAAAAGACATGAGAAAAAACGCTTTTTTTAGCGCCAAAAGTGACAAGCTTTACAAACGAAAAGTTAAGGTTATATCAATTGCCGTGCAATGAAAAGCGGCGCTTACCCACCAGCCACGGCTTCTGTATAACGAGCCAATTCTTCATCGTTTATTCCCCAATCACCAATATGCCTGTTGCGCAAATCGGCCGTTAACCGCTCGACCCGTTCTTGCTGTTTGGCCTGACGTGCATAAAACATCGCCTTTTCTCTGCTCGCCTCAAAGGTCTGCACCCTCTCAGGCAGGCGCTCCAAGACCCTAAAGATAGAGTAGGCAACGTTTAGTTTCCGAGGCTCTCGTAGAGAAGATGGCATGGGTTCTTTAAGCTCTATGGGCCCCAGCAGTTGGTCGGTCGGCGCTTGGACAGCAGCGTCCATCAATTCCTGATAAACCATCCGTTCAAAAGCGCGCATAGCATAGAGTCCCCCATTTTCATCCGCGTAGCGACGAATGCTGTGCTTTGTCGCTAAATTGGCCATATCGCCACCTGCCCGAATCTGTTGCATCAGATCTTCAGCCGTCGCTTTATCTTCCACCATGATCTCTTGAAAGATAATCTCTTCGGGAATCTTATATCGCTCGGGGTGCTCTTCGTAGTGCGCCCGGGCTTCAGATTCCTCTACATCGACAGCCTTTTCCATCTCGTCTTTCCACCACTGCTCCAACAGCTTGCGCTCTCTTCCATCTGTCACCTGGCGCAGTACGCTTGGGTTTTCTGCATACCCCGCTCTCCGAGCGATCTCAGCCAGTAAGAGATCCGGTGCCGCTTTGCTTCGAATGCGCTCTTCGACCTGTGCACTATCCACGGGCGACGATCCAAGTCCAGTATTTACAAGCACGTATGTGGCCTGCTCAAGCGTTATTTCTCCCCCGTCAAAAGTATGCAGAGGCGAAGCAAAGAGCGCAGGGGAGAGATCAGGACTCCCTGGGGCCTTATTCCAAGCGGTTAAAAAAGACCGTAAATTATCGGCGTCTATCTTCAGGTCAAGACGATGTTGCAGGCTGTCTATGTGTTCCTCTTTAAGGCGGTTAAACTTGGCCATCATCGTCGCCCGCTGTATGACCGTGCGATATTTCTCGTAGGGCACCTCTTTTCTATCAATGACCTTCGCTAATTCCCATCCTAAAGCACTGCGAAATGGCTCACTAACGTGTCCAACTTCCATCGAAAAAACTTCCTGATAGACCTTATCAGAAACGCGATCATACGCATAATATGAGCTAAATGCACCCCCATTGGCGGCCGTGCTATCGTCGAGAGAATAGGCCTTTGCCATATCCTCGAAGGATTCCCGTCCCGAGGTAATTAACGCATAGAGAGAATCGGCGCGTTCGCGTGTAGCCACTAAAATATGGGCCCCCTTCACCGCAAAACGTGCGGGGTGGGATTCAAAGCTCTCTCTCAGTTCTTCTTCTGTTATGAGTATGTTCTGGCCGACTGTCTGATGCAGATAGGTCTCGACCATCGATTTGTGTTCAATAAAACGAATGGACTCCTTAAACTGGGGATCTTCTCCCAGCCCACCGCGTTCAGCTTCGCGTATGATCAGTTTTTCATCTATGAGGCTAAGTAAGTGATCCCTGTGCCGATCGACTCCGAGTGCCGTAGATTTATGCACCGGCTGGATCTCCGATTCATAATTTCGGAGCTGTCTCATGTCGATTGTCCTGTCTCCGACAACGGCAAGGACGCCATCGGGCACCGCTTTTGTTCCAGCCAGTTTTTTGTTTACAATGCCCTGGTCTTCCCCTTGACCACACCCACCGTTAAACAGTGCGGCAATCAATAAACCTAGTGGAAGTATTGCACTGGGTAGTTTCTTTAGCCCGTGTATCATTGACTTTCCCCCTTTAACTGAAGCGCTCTGTTGCGGTGTTCTTCACTGAGAGCGACTTCTCCAACTTGCTTATAAGCTTGCGCAAGTCCCTGATGAGCCGCTCCCCACGTATCGTCAAGAGAGATCGCCTTTTTTAATGCGGAAATGGCCTCTTGCGGTCGCTGCTGACTCAGATACACCTGAGCCAACAACGTCATGGCGGGAACATGCTCCCCATCGTTATTTAGGATCTGTTCGTATGCTGCAGCAGCTTGGTCCAGATATCCAGTTCGGAAATAGATGTTACCCATGTTGTTAAGCGCTTGGACATGACTCGGGTTTATCGTGACTGCCCGGACGTAATGCGGCAGAGCCACTCCCGTAAAACCCAAGCGACCATAGATAAACCCCAAATTGTAATGGGCCTCTCCATCATCGGGATCGGCTCGGAGACGCTCTCTAAAATAATCTATTTCCTTTTCAAAGCTCTTGACCTTCTCATAGGCTTCAAGCGATTTTTCACCCGCGCTCTCTCGTCCCTGACGCAGGTAGATCTGGCCGAGTAGACGAAAGGATTCGGCTATGCCCGGTTCGATGAGAATCGTCCGACGCAACCGCTGTGCTGCAGCAGCGAGATCATTGGCCCTCATATCCAGCCGAGCAATTTGCACATGCGCCTGTGCATAGGTGGTATCGACTTCGAGCGTTTGCTCGAAATAGCCGCGGGCATCCGCTTCTTTACCCTCATTCAGCAGCGCTTCTCCCAGAGCATATAGTGCACGGGCATGACGTGGATTTTCAGCAACCACCTCATTCAAGAGCTTCTTGGCCTGTTCGTATTGCCCCAGATGGTTTCGCACTAACCCCAGGTTAAAGCGCGTATTCATATCGTTGGGTTGGAGCGACAGTGCCCGTTCGTATTCGCGCGCCGCGTCGGCTAGTCGCCCTCCCTTGCTGTATACAGCAGCTAAGTTTCTCCGAGCAGCAGCGTATGTGCTGTCCATACCAAGTGCTGTGCGAAAGGCTGTTTCCGCTTCACCATAGCGATTAAACTTCAGGTGAAAGATACCGAGCCCGACTTGCAGGGATGGATTGTTCGGCTCCAAGGCCACCGCCATTTCATAAAGCTGACCTGCTCTTTCCACATCCCCTAGGGCCAAATGAGTCCGGCCCAATCCCACCAATATTTCACCGGATTCTGGATGTTGCTGACGGGCCTCTTCAAAGGCTCTCAACGCCTCTGTGTATTTACTCTGCGCCAAAAGCGCGCGCGCCCGAAGACGCGGATCTCGCATCGCCTCTTCTACAGCCCGTGGCTGCTTTAGTTGCTGTAGATCGCCTTGGCTCAGCGAGACAGAGGGCTCATGAACCTCGGGTTCATTCGAGGCACCGCACGCGACAAGTAGTGCTGCGCACAGAATTATTCCATATGTCACGGTAGGTCTCTCTCCTCAATTTTAACGTATTGATTTGCCGCTATCTGCTTTAGCGTCTGCTTCTTACCCGAACTCCAACGCACCGTTACGCGATCAGCCTTTTGCGCCGCATCGAGACCAAATAGCAACCGCATATCGTGGGAGGACAGATAGCTTCCCCCGGATCGCATCTGACGTACCATAGTGCGCTTGCCCACGACGACCTCTACTTCAGCCCCAAGTCCGTTGGTATTTGCGCCCAAACCTACCAACTCAATGCCAAGCCACCCCTTTGTGTTTCCGCCGTCATTGCGCAGCAAAGCAGCAGGCCCTCCGGAATTGTTTACCGCGACATCGGTATCCCCATCGCCATCGTAGTCGGCAAAAGCAGCGCCCCGACTCACGCGTAACAGGTCTAACCCGGGTCCAGCTTGTGCCACTTCGGTGAATGTCCCGTCGCCTCTGTTAGTCAAAAGTTGGTTGCGTTGGGGGTAGGAACTGGCGTGATCAACCTTCTCTACGTTGTCGTAAACATGTCCGTTCGCAACAAAAATATCGAGATCGCCATCGTTGTCGTAGTCGATAAAGCCGGCGCCAAAACCCAGATAGGCCATGCTCGCCTTATGAACTCCGCTTGGAACGGTTGAATCTATAAAAAAGCCATGTCCGGCATTGCGGTAGAGCGTATTACTCTCCCATTGAAAATTAGTCACAAAGAAATCTTGTAACCCATCCCCATCTACGTCTCCCATATCTACACCCATTCCAGCCTCCACGCTACCTTCATCGTTAAGGCTGGTCCCGCTAGCCAAACCCCGCTCAATAAAACGCTGACCGTCATTGCGATAAAGCATATTTGGCACCATATCATTTGCCAAATAGAGATCCGGATCCCCGTCATTATCGTAGTCGCCAAAAATGACGCCAAGCTCTTTTCCATCCGTGCTCTCTAAGCCCCAATCCCGCGTTGCATCCGTCCAGGTCCAACCCGAATCTGCCCCACCATTCAGATATAAGCGGTTCATTTGTCCCGCGAATTTACGCGGGTCGCAGTAGAGTCTTTCCCGACTGTTACCGACCCAACACTGAACCATATCATCACCCAATGGATAGAAGACATAATTGCCAATAAATAAATCGATATCACCGTCTAAATCGACATCGGCAAACGCCGCGCTCGTGCCCCAACCGGCATCGTCAACGCCATCGGAAACATCGACAAAGGTTCCGTTGCGCGCGTTGCGATACAGGACATTCGGACCGAAGTTGGTCACATAGAGGTCTGGGCTGCCGTCTGCATCGTAATCTCCGACCAAAGCTCCCATACCGTACCCGGTATCGTTTATACCATACTCTGCCGAGTGCTCTGTAAATGCTCCCTGACCGGAGTTTCTATAGAACGCATTCGCTACAAGGGGTCCATCTGTCAGACCGGGGATCCTGCCTCCATTCACCCAATACAAATCGATTGACCCGTCCATATCGGCATCGATAAAGGCGACACCGGACCCGTAGGTTTCGGGTAAATACCGCATCCCCTGTGCGCCATTATCGTGCACAAAATCGATACCCGATTGAGTGGCAACGTCAACAAATACAGCCTCGCTCTGCGCATGGAGCACGGTAGAAAAAGCCCATATTGCCAAACAGGGCCAGAACAGCTGGTTCATAACCTGTCGCCACTCGAGGATTGGACGACACCCTTCCCTGGTGCGATGGAGATGAACTGATTCGCCGGTATATTGACTAGGCTTTCCCGCTGTCCGCCGGGCCAGCGAATCACCAGCGAATCAACTCGATCATTTTGAGCTAAACCAAAGTGTAGGCGCATATCGTCTTGGGAAATATACCCCGTCCCAGAACGCACTTCGCGCAGTTGAATCTTCCCTTGCATATGGGCAAGCACGCGTGCACCCACAGCCTGGCGGTTGTCTCCATCCCCCAATAGCCGAACCTGAAGCCAGTTTAAGTCATTCCCGCCGTCATTGCGCAAGATTGTAGGCGTATCGTCGATATTAACGATTACAACATCGACATCCCCGTCATTATCAAGGTCGCCGAATGCATGACCTCGACTTGACTTTCTGACCCCAAAACCCGGTCCACTGACTTCTCCCACATTCTCGAAAGCGCCGTCTGTATTCTTAAAAATTTGATTGTCCTGGGCGTAGGTCGTTCCTAAATCGTGCTGGTCTACAGCCGGATAAACATGCCCATTGGCCACAAATAAATCGTCGTCGCCGTCGTTATCGTAATCGAAGAAACCCGTCCCCCACCCGAGATAGGTGATGCTTTCCTTTCCGAGCGTAGTGGTAAAGCTAGCATCGTTAAAAAACCCACGACCATTATTTTGATACAGCGTATTGTTGTCGTGAGAAAAGTTGGTAACGAAAAGGTCTAAATCCCCATCGCGGTCGTAATCGCCGGTGGCTAATCCCATCCCACCCTGTTCACGCCCATCCTCGCTATAGGCCGATGCCGTTATGAGGGCTACATCTCTAAACCGGCCTCCTTCGTTGCGGTACAGCGTGTTCGGCGTTGAGTCGTTGGCGATGTAAATATCGAGATCACCGTCGTTGTCATAATCGCCAGCGAGGGCGGCAAAACCGTAGTAATCGTGGTCCTCTAAACCAAAATCGCTGGTCGCGTCGGTAAAACGCCATCCACTCTGCCGTCCCTCGTTGCGAAAGAGGATATCGGTTTCCCCAGGCATACCCCGCGGACCGTAAAAAACATTGATACCGCGCCAGTTGCAGAAGCTCATATCAGCCGGCACGTATTCGGGGTCAAAGTCAATGTAATTTGTGAGATAGAAATCGAGATCACCGTCGCTGTCATAGTCCCCAAAGGTCGCCGCTGAACTCCAGCCCGCATAATCAACGCCGAGGTCTTTAGCCACATCTTTAAACGTCCCATCCCCATTGTTGTGGTATAGCGCATTCGGTCCGTAGTTGGACAAATACACATCACTCAGCCCGTCTGCGTTATAATCGACGACAGTAACGCCCATGCCCCAGCCGATATGTGCAATACCAGCTTCTACTCCCACATTAACAAACTTCCAATCCCCATCATTGCGAAAAAGAGCCGCGCGTGGCTCTTCCCCTTTGGGAAATCCCTGCAAACGCGATCCATTTACGAGAAAAATGTCTAAATCACCATCTTCGTCGTAATCAAATAGGGCGGCCCCCCCCGTGTTGCATTCCACGATATGTTCTTTCTCAGGGGTGCCGGAGATCATTTTGTGCACGATACCAACCTCGGTCGCCACATCGTGAAACTGTGGTCCGTTCGGCATCGGTCCGTCTAACGTCTCTACAGACGGGGAACAGCTGAGCACGAGAAAAGCCAGCTTCCATTGGTGCGCCCTAAGAAATCTCATTGCACTGCTCCCCTATCAACCAAATCAGTAACCCTGCCACGAACCGCCTTTCCCTGCTCAATTTTGCCCTGTTGAATTAAAGCGGTTGCCAATCCACTCAGTGCATCTACCATGGATTCATCAAGAGTTAACGCCGTGCGAAAAGAAGCCTCAGCCGCCTCGTAATTACCCTGAACAAGGTGGCTCCTACCCAAGTTTTTGTAAGCCAATGCATAGGATGGATCCAGTGACACCGATTTAGAAAAATACGAAAGGGCTTCCGCGTGCATTCCCTGCATGGAGAGAACGACGCCTATGTTATGCAGCGCTTCTGCATAGGTCGAATCCGCTTTAACTGCCTTTCGAAACTGAATCTGAGCATCCTCCAGCTCATTTCGCTTTAAAAGCACTAAGCCCAAATTAAAATGCCCTGCCGCCCGCTTTGTTCCGGTAACGGGCTGGCTTTTCCTGTATAACAAACGCCTGTAGTGATCTTCTTCCATGTCCGTACTGCTCATACGCTGAAACAGAGCTACCATTTCCTCTCCGTCAGCCTCGCGTCCTGTTCGAGCATAGAGTGTTCCCAGACTGTAATAGGCTTGCGTATAGGAGGGATCCGCCGCAATGGTGCGTTCCATTGCTACAATCGCCTTCTCATCATCCTGTCGTCGCAGGTAAATAAGGGCCAGGTAGTAGTGCGCATGCCCGCCTGAACCATCCAACTCGATAGACTTTGCCAGTTCAACTTCAGCCTGATCATTTTCCCCCCGAGAGCAGAGAATAAAGCCCTTCACAAAGTGCCCATAGGCATTTTGAGGAGTAAAGAACAGGCCGCGATCAGCTGCTTTTATCGCTTCTTCGAACCCATCTCCTCGCTCATTAAAAAGCAAGGCGAGAGCCCAATGCGCGTCGGCCAGTCCTGGCTGGAGTTCTAACGCTCGGTTAAAGGATGCGACGGCTTCCGTTTTTAAATGCTCTTTAGCCTGAGAAACGCCCAGGTAAAAGTGAGCGTCAGCCTCTTCAGGGACTTCTACAGCGAGGCGAGAGAATACGCCTAACGCCGCACGAGTCCTTCCATTTTGCAGGTATAACCATCCCAATTCATACAGAAATCGGGGGGATGATACATCGGTTCGATCTTCGTATTCTTCAAGCGACCCTGAAGGCTGAATCGCCTTGAGTTCATATCGTGTTTCGGGACCACAAGCCGTAAGGAAGAGGATTCCTACACAAACTTTCAGGGGCAGCATCGCAAGAATCTTGAAATATGTCATTATAAGAAAATACGGGTAATACGCGGATAGACAATAACAAACGTCCGGCTTTCCCCGAGGGGAAACCGGACGCTAATCGAAAAGAAAAACAGTAGAGATTAAACGTAGAAACTATTGCTGTAGACCGGCAAATACGCGGATGAAGATAAGCGAGTTCGTCTCGGTTGCCTCTTCGAATGCACGCCTTTCCCAGCGGAAACCGGTGTTCATCGTAAGAGAATACCCCAAATAAGCAGAACGGTTCGACAATTGTAGGGCTAAAACAGTTCCCGTAAAATCGTCTATGTAACCGGGAGGCAATATTTCGGGTCGTTTTTCAAGGTTGCGAAAGAGATTCCATTCGACACCGTACTCGAGAAAAGTCGTTGGTAAGATAAAGTATTTGGAAGTCAGCATGTAAAATTGAGACCACTCAGTGATGTCAAGTTCCGTGCTAAACGTCGGATTTATCTTTCGATAGATGCTCTTCCACCTAGGCCACAGCGATAGGTTATCCGTGATTGGAACTGGATAATCGACTTTGTTGATCATCCCTAGGAATAGTCGGTCATTTTTGGTATCAGCTTCTTCACCACGTTGCTTAAAGAAGTCGTATTTGACCTTGTTGTATATGTTAAGATTCTTGAGACGTAAGTAGTCAAAAGTTAAATAGCCAGTATACACAAATGTGTCTTGCGTAATAAGCGGATCAACGACTTCGGTAAATCCATCTGGGTCGACCCATTGAATCACGTCATCAGCAATATCGTCCTCCACCGAACGCACATATTGAAAAACACGCGCACTGATACCGGGCCATTCCCACGTTCCGGTTGCAATAGCGTAGTCCATTTGAGCCTTCCGCTTACTGCTTATTTCGTCCATAGCAGCACGGCCAACGGTCAGCTTAATGTGTTCATTCAGATGGACACCCCCGTACAGGTTGTAACCATCGCGATCCTGACGGTAGGGATAGTCTGCATAAACGTCATTTTCAAAACGATCAATGACGTTGTTATTATTCATGTCGACGCCAAACAGGAATTCAGGAGGATCTACGTTATACCGTAAAAAGGGCTCCGAAAAGTCTGGAAGGCCGTTCGAGTTTTGGTTAAAGTCCGAAATAAAATCAGAATTCTCATCATATCCGGGAAACACCTGGGGATCCGCTTGACCTCCCACACCAAAAGGAGACTCGCCAAAAGCAAAGTCACCGTTTTGCCACAGGCGTTTCCAGTCCGGAAAACGGTCCTGATCATCGTTATCGTCGACCGCCTCAAACGTATAGCGATCAGGCCGCTCGTAATCTACAAAGCCGCGAGCATCAGTGATAAAGGCATTCGTCCGATATTCAGGCTCCATACGATAGAGTTCGCCGTAGGCAAACCAGGGATAGGCATCCTGTGATGCCGTAACATAGTAAGCCACTCCATCTTGTTCTGCGAGCTCATGCTCTTGGAAGTTCTGGTTGGGAAATCGCCTATAATCGCGGCTCATTGCGATTTCAGAACGCAGGTTAAAACCCTTTACGTCGTCTATATCAAAACTAAGACCAATAATGTCTTTTCCCGTAGGCAGACCGTATTCAAAGCGAATAAAGCGCTGGTTTGAGCCGTCACTCACGTTGCCGTGCGCCCGTTCAACCAGTAGAAATACCGGTTCACCCTGACTGTTGACCTGTAGGTTAGAAGTTATATCTATCCGATAGTCGTTTGCGATAACGAGTTCAAACTCAATCTTTTCAATCTCTTGAAACGTAGTTATTTGATCATCGGGCTGCTGACGAAAATCGCGCGATATGTTGTATGTCAGCTCTAGCGTTTCAGCCCCGTCTGCCTCAATAACACCCGCTCTGCGAACGCCTCCCCGAGGAGAAGGCACAATTTCGGGATGATCAACTCCGTTGATGATGATGCGCTCTGCAAAGAGCTGCGCCCCGCCGTCGCCATCCTCGGGAGAATCGTCTGAGAGCCGCAGCACGATCGTCTCGACATTACCTCCGTTTTGAGCCTCTGTTAAGACGCCTTGAAGCGAATTTTCCCCGAGCTTTCTACCCGTTGAGAAGTTAGAGACATTAAGGTAGGTAAGTCCAAGGTTAGAGAAGTCACCCAATTGAACTTTAGAGTGAATACCAAACAGGTTGGTCATGTCCCCAAGAATTTGCCCCGAAGAATTTTCAAACTGAATCCGCGTACCTGGCGAAGCTAGACGAGAAGCAATAATCGTCGTCTGATACTTATCAGAAGCGAAATCCCATTGGATACCATTAAAAGCAGGCTTAGAAAAGGTCAGCGGCGTCAACGTTGAACGGATTGCCTCGCCAATGGTCATTGAAGAGTAGAACTGACCTTTGGACATCGAGGAAACGACCAAATTGCTAAACCAAGAGGAGTATTTGGGACCCTTGCGCACAATACTGCCAGAAGTAGCCGGACTGTCGATGGTCCAATCAAATATCTCAAAACCGCGCGTGATATAGTTTCCATACATGTCGTATGTGCGGAAACCTTCTAGCTCGGTGGATACATATCGCTCGTAATTTTCGCGGGCGTAGTTGCTATATTCTTCACCAGTCCATCGGTAGAAGTTGTAGAGGCTTTGTGGATATTGCCATTTTCTCATCGATGGCGTCATCGCCATATCGTAGACATCCACACCATGCGGCTCTCGCCCGGTGACAAATCCGAGGCGCTGTCCATTCGCTATATCCCCCGAAAGGACGACAGCGACTATGGCAACGTAAAAGGCGCGAAACAAACACCTCACGATGGGACCCTCCCTCTTTGTATTGCGTTTATCATTCTTTCCATTTTAACCTAGTAGGCAACTGCGATCGACCCAGCACGGACAAAGTTACCGATACCACTCTTAACCTCTAGGACAACCATGTAATTACCTGGAGGCACCGCATTACCCGCATCGTCTCTACCATCCCACTGTTTCGTATAGATTCCACCGATTTGATCGCGGTCGACCAAGGTCCGAATCACTCGCCCCGCGAGATCATATACGACGACTCTAATTGGTTTGGGCTCCGATATTTGGATGACGGTATACTCAATATCAAGCTCATCATTTACGCCATCCCCATTTGGAGTAAATACAGGGGGTGTAAAAGCCACGCCGCGAACAATCTCACCCACAGATTCCTCGGTCAGCGCAACCCTCAGTGAATTAGTCGATACATCAAAGTTTGCGTCGCCTTCGAGTACGGGCTGACCCAGAATGTCAGACTGTGTATCCCATACCGTTCCAGTAAATATCGTGCCAAAAACCACGGCAGATCCGCGGAAGAGCACGCGCATCGGCACATTATTGTCGAAGTCAATTCGATTGTCAGTAAACGTGATCTCGAGACTATTATCCGTAGCCATCACGCTATTCGGCTGAACTGTTTGCAAAGGCGATCCCATTTGCAATTCCACGAATTCAGCAGGCGTTGGCGTGTCAATCCGCAGGGCATCAAACCCATTCTCGGTAGGCTGAAGAATAGTCGCTCTAATATCGTAGGCAAAAAGTACTTCCTCGCCCCCATCGATACTCGGCAATACGACGGCATCGTCTTTGTCAATAACACCAATATTCACGGGAGGATTGGGATCATCAGCCAGCGAAATCTCGCCAACAACGGCGGCGGCAGGTGGAATCGAGTGTTCTATCACAAGTGAGTCGATTCGGACCGTCTGTGCCACAGACTGGCTCTCCATTACAAATTGCAGTTGGAAAAACGATCTGGGACTGGGCAGAGGAATACGCTCCCCTGAAGAGAGAGGCAACGACCAGGCACTCCAGTTTTCGGTATCCTCTTCGATGCTTCCCTTCTTTGCAGAGGGAAGTGAATTATACACGGATTCGGTTACGACCACCTGACTTACAGCTCGCGTATTTTCGTCAATGACGCGTTCGTAGTAAACCAAGGGGGTATCGTCCAGTCCGGTCTTCATTCTCACGGCAGCCGTTGTTGTTCCGTCGTCCGGTAGCTCAACCAATTCCCCGTCTACCAGTTCAAGCGCCCGCTTTGCCCATGAAATGCTGCCGTAATTTGAAACGCTACCCAAATTAATCACTTTGCTAACATAGGTAGCCCTAGGCACGAATCCATTGCCATATAGTTCAAACTCGGCTATCTCAAACGGGTTACGGGACCCCACACGCAGTCGGATAAACCGAATAAACTGCTGAGGGAATTTCATTGAAAAAATGCTGTTGGGATTTACTGGAATGTCGCGAAGAAGGGAGAAAAGAGGCTGCTCGTTTACGTACGAGACCCCGTCGCTGACAAATACCGTGTGTTTGCGAACAAAGTCCTCGGCAAAGGGGCGTCCATTGGCAGCCGTTCCTTCTTGTCGAGGATAAAAGCGTAAACTATCTGCAGGCACTCGTGAACCTAGGTCAAAAACAAACGCTCGACCATCTTGGTCTACGCCAGCCCGCTTAAACAAGTCTTGAGTAGAAGTAGCGCCATCGCCATCGATGATCGTAAGCGCCTCACCGCTTTTGAAAGCCGTATTATCCCAGAGAGCCGCGTCTCCTTCACTCACCAAATCATTGGGCTTACCATAGCTCCACCGAAGGGTCGAGAAAATATTGGCTTCGGGTGTAAACCCTCTAATCTGTATCGAACCCGGATTCGACTCATCATCAATTTGGGCACGAACTTGAACGACGTCTCCCCACTGTGTCACACTACTGCCGCCGAGAACCCATTGGTCAGCAGAAACCTGGGACAGGCCCCAGGCGATGCTACATATGAGGAAAAGCGCGTTCCGACATGCCGTTCTATCTATCATTGAACCGTCTCGCGCGGCTGGAGAGCCATGTAGATCTCACGATCAAACTTATACTCAAGGTCGATGGTCTCGACCGGCTCACCTTTGTAATCAAATCGAATCGCTACGTCGGGTACGCGCACAGAAAAAGCATCGACATCATTGTGAAGGGTGGGAAACACGATGTAGCCCGAAGTCTCTTGACCGCTAAAAACCATATCGGGAGGATAAACCGTCCGGATGAGTTGGTCAGTAATAGCCTCGTATGTTCGACGTTGTGTTCCCGCGTAGGAGCGTAAATACGGGCTAAAGTAGTCTTCGAGAAGGCCCTGGTTCAAGACTTCGTAGACCCGTGTATTGCTTGCTGAAATCAAGAGGGCGTTGGGATCAATAAAAACTTTAGGGAATTCGTAATTCTTCACCTTGAGCAACACGACGGTAAAACGCTGTGGCGTCCAGTCTTGCCCCCAAGGCTTCCAATCCCCGAACGTATAGGGGTTGGTCGACTCAGCACCTCGGTTTGAGGCAGCCGCAAATTGCCGGTTTAAAAAGTCGTCTCGTAAAACTTGAAGAGAAATCTCCAAGCGATCCTTTGTGAATACAATGCTACCATCATCCAAGACCGCCATACCGTCGTTTTGAACTGGAGTAGGTTCGGGCGTCGTGGCAAAGCGACGTTCTCCCACTTTGGAAACACATCCCGTCAAAGCAACGGCACATGCTGCAACCCACAAAACATTGCGCATGATTTTTGGTGATTTCATGAAATAGACCTTCCTCTTGCACCCAGCGACTCGTAGGCGGGTAGGAGCATCTGGAAAATTTCTCGGGTGAAAAGAATAAAAACATAGGTAGAGAGAGATGAAATAAACTCCATCTCTCCCTACCTATTTGAAACTATAACCTACAAGAAATAGGTCCTAAGCCCAGAGGACTTAGTTTGCCATGCGCGCTTTCAAACGACCCCAGCTGTCTGCTTCAACAGCCGTGCCGCCGCCTGAACCGCCCGTGGCGCCTTCCGTCGGAACCGTGATAAAGTCCGAACCATTGGAGTTGTCCTGGAACGCACCGTTAACAGGCGTGGTTCCGGGCTGCTTCTCGCGACCAGCCTCCGGGTTCTCGGTTTCGTCAAACTGGAAGGTCAGACCGATGATCTGATCGGAAGCGAAGTTGTGACGCTGGCTGCCTTCAGGACCCGTTTTATCGTGGAAGGTCCAGAGAGCCTGCTTGACTTCGTACGTGTAGGTAACCGTGCTACCAGCGGGCTGGGTCAACGGAGTAGCGTCCGGAGGATCCAGCGTCCACCTGTAGATGAACCAGGGCTCTTCGGTCGACCACAGAATGCTTTCCTGAGGCACGTTGAAGATCCACTCGTCCTTCTGACCGGCGGCGGGCAGAATGCGAATACCGTACTGCTGACCTGAGGTCATTTCCGTTTCGTTGAAGTTCTCGCTGGAGTGATCTGGGTCAACGATGATCTCGAGCGAGTCATCGTTCCAGTATTCCTGCGGGTTCTCAACAAACAGACCCAAGGAGTCGTCCGTCACGCGGGCGAAATAGTACAGCGAGTTGTCAGGAGCAGAGCTCCATGCGACGTACAGGACACAGTCCCAATCGTCTTTGGCCGGCGGCCATTCGCTACCCAAGATTTCGAACATCGTGTCAGGGGTAATAGCAAAGGCCGGGTCGATCCAACCCCAGTCATCGTCGTTACCGTCAATGACCATGGCATCGGGATTAGGAACCTGCGGCATGAAATAAGAAGCTTGGTGAGCAAAAGCCACCGAAGTCGTCAACATCGCACCCATTGCAAGGGCGATACCGAGTTTCTTCATCGCAAAACCTCCAATAGCTCGGATATAATGGTTAAGAGCCCGGGCCGAGTGCCCGGAAAAAAATCTTTAAAAAAAGAAGTTCAACCTGCCAACTTTGAGGCGAACTACCTCCTTATAAGAATGGCTGGAATATTTCTTTACAACTCTACTAACCATAGGGCGACGGAAAAATACCACGCAAAAGCTGTTTAGTCAAGGTGGTTGTAAATTTTTTTTTTGTTAACTCACTCTCCCTGAAACTCTTTTTTGTCAAGTCATAAACCCTTTTGTATTACCGGACAAAAATCATTGACTTTTCTTGAAAATATCTAATCATTTGATCCATCACTTTGCAACGTGTGCTCCTCGGAGAAGAATAGAAAGCGGCCCATTGTCCTCTGACAGTTCATCCTCACTCGGCGTGACGAGACGAGCCCTTTTTTGTGGTTCTTTGTCTGCGCTCATCATAGCAGCAGGCGAGCCCTATGGCGTACTAGTTCTCAGCGGATCTCCCATGGCTGCAGACTTTTCGGCTGGGGCTGCTCTATTTCTATTTTTCCTCCTAACGCTGTTTATCAATCCTATAGCCCATAAACTCACAGGATCCCCTTTGTCTAGCGGTGAGCTGGCGACAGCATATATAATGATGATCGTCGCAGCAGCCATTCCATCTTGGGGATTTACGATGAACCTAATCCCTCTGTTGGGCGGTTACTTCTATTACGCCACTCCTGAAAACGAATGGGCGGCAATCATTCAGCCACATATCCCATCTTGGTTGGTTCCAGAAGAACCGTCTACCATTTGGAAACTATTTGAGGGAGGGGCAAACGGTGAGAGTATTCCCTGGCAGGTTTGGATTGGTCCCCTAGCTGCATGGGGACTGTTTGTCACCACGCTCTACTGTGTTACCCTTTGCCTCCTCGTCATATTGCGTAAGCAGTGGGTAGAACGCGAAAGACTGCTCTTTCCTCTGGCAACGTTACCATTGGAGATGAGCCGAGCGAGTGAACACAGCGTACTAGGAGATTTCTTTCGCAATCGCCTCATGTGGCTCGGCTTTGCTATACCCGCTATGATCAACTCTTTCAACGCGTTACATGCTTTTTATAACTTTATCCCCCGCATCGACCTGTCAAATAACATTCTGATCCTACGCAACTCTGTAAACCTGCTGTGCACACCGCGATTCGAGGTGATCGGTCTTTCTTATCTACTCAGCTTAGACGTGTCTATGGGGGTATGGTTTTTTGCCCTACTGGCACTAGTACAAACCGGCTTTCAGCGCATGCTGGGCTGGAGTATCGGCCCCACACAGCCCTTTTCAGATCCAGCCCCCCCCAGCGTAGCGCACCTAGCACTGGGCGCCCTCTTTTTCCTGGTTGGGTCTAGCTTTTGGCATAGCCGTGCACATTTAAGAGACGTTTTTCGAAAAGCTTTTAGAGGAGACAGAAGCATTGACGATAGCGGGGAGTTACTTTCGTACAGAACGGCCGTTTTCGGATCGATAGCGGGATTTCTACTCTGTCTGTTCTGGCTTTCGGCCGCCGGTATGAACATACCTTCGGCCCTCGTCTTTCTATTGACGGCTCTAATAATTTTCGTCGGTTTGGCGCGCATTGTTTCCCAGACGGGACTCGCCTATGGGCGAGCCACGGTGGCCGCACCGATCTTTACCGTTAATGCATTGGGGACTGGGGCGATAGGCCCCGCAGGGCTCACCACCCTAGGCCTGAGCTTTGCCTGGGCTGCTGACATACGCACCTTTGTCATGGCGCAGGCTGCTACCGGGTTGAAGCTTGCAGAAGTTACCCGCTTGGAACATCGAAGACTTTTCTGGGCCATCATCCTCTCCATAGCCGTCACCCTATTTGGATCAGCTTTTGCGGTAATGCAAATAGCCCACAGCTATGGCGGAATCAACTTGACGGGGTGGCAGTTTATTGGGCTCCCTGAATTTTCTGGCAATTGGGTCACGCGCAACATCAACAACGCGCAGCCAATCGGAGTCTGGCATCTGACGTTTACGGC
>CALDFW010000203.1 GCA_937942165.1 uncultured bacterium
CTTTTCTATACGCCCACCAAAGGGCGCCGGCGTCGAGCCTTCTCCCATTATTTCAGTTGTGACGCCCTGGGTTATTTTCGACAGGCAGCGACCGTCTATCATCAGCGGCACGATCGAGTGACTCTGTATATCGATAAAGCCTGGACAGACGACCTTGCCCCGCGCATCGACGACCTCAGTCGCGTCGCTCCCGGAAAGCGCGCCGGGCGAGCCCACTTCGACAATCCGCTCGCCGCATAGGGCGATTTCGCCGTAGCGCCACGGGCTCCCCGTGCCGTCGACAATCTTAGCGTTGCGAATAAGCACATCTAATTGCGCCATAGTTCTCTTCCGCTATACGATCGGCGCACTAGTCTTGGACCGGCCGAAGGTTTAAGAGCACGAGCAGCCAGCCGCGGTGCCAGTAGGCGCTGTTTATGTAGGGATTTTCCTCTGTCGGCCAATTGGTCCAATAGGTTTCATTGTGCGGTATTCGATGATACCACTGCACGAGCGGTATCGAAGGCAGCTCGCCCAACCAGATCTCCATCGCTTCGCGGTAGAGCTCCATCAAGCGAGGGTCTCCAGGAGCCACCTCGGCCATCTGGTCTACGACGCGGTCGTAGCGCTCATTGGGCCAGCGCCAGAAATATTCGGCCGACGTTCCAGTCGGCTGGACAAACCGGCTGTGATAGAGGCGCAGCGTAAAGTAGGGATCGCGCACGGAACCGCCGTGCCCCGTCATAAACGCGTGCGCCGTCCCCTGCGCCATCCGCGTGTAGGCATCCGACGTCATGCGAAAATCTGCATCGAATCCAGCGCGCTCTAGTTGAGCTACGAGCACCGGAGCCAAATCGTTAAAAATGGGAAAGATATCGATGATAATGCGAAAGGGCTGACCGTCTTTTTGCCAAAACTGGCCCTCGGCTCGTTCCCATCCCTTAGCGCGCATAATCCGAGCGCTTTTTTCCGTGTCAAAAATGCCGATTTCACTGGTCTGGATGAGATCGCTTACGGCACTTACATAGGGCCTAAGGGCTGGATAATCAGGAAAGGGCAGCAGCGTGGATTTGCCGGCGCCCTGCCAGCCGATCTCCACTAGTTGAGCGCGATCAATAGCGTAGTTTATGGCGCGCCTAAGATCCGGATCGTCAAAGGGCGGTTCCAGCGTATTAAAGCCCAGCGAAACGGGCCAAAAGTCTACGTATCCCAGCGGGGGCTCGCGCCCCGTCCAGGTGCTGACGCGCGGATTTCGATCAATAACGGTTTGGATATTGGGCGGGCGCAGGTCCAAGCTCGTATCCATCGCATTGGCAATGAGATTTTGCACGCGCTTGGCCTCTTCCATATGGGGCAGGTAGATAACGCGCTCGACCTGGGGCCGCTCGGCCCATCCGGCCCGCTCAGCCCACCAATCGTCGCGCACGTCCCAGATGCGCTGCTGCGGCGAGGATAGCGTCATGGTATAAGGCCCAGAAACGACGGGCCAGCCGCGCGCTATGTCAAAATTCTCGAACGTATTGGGATCTTTACCCTCCCATATATGACGAGGCACGATAGGCACGCCGATGCCAAAAATCGCCGTAAAATACGAGAAGGCAAAGCGCGGGTTAGGCGCAGTCAGCTTGATGCGGGCCGTCAGCGAATCGACGGCGACGGCCTCTTCCACCCAGTTGGCCATATCGGTTGAGTAGGTCAGCGAAGGCGCGTGGTCTTTGAGCATATTGACCGTAAAGACGACGTCGTGTGCCGTCCACGGCGCGCCGTCGCTCCACTCGACGTCGTCGCGAATACGCACGGTCAGTTCGGTGTAGTCGGCGTTAAACTCGTGCCCAGTAGCAATCCAGGGAACCACTTCATCCTTGAACGCATTATAATAGTAGAGGGGTTCGTATAAAAAGTTGAATCCCGTCCGCGAAGTCGTGCCAGGAAGAAAAGGATTGAAAGAGTTGTAGTCCTGAATTTGGCCGCCGCAAATATTGCTCTCGGCGCAGTCCATAATCAGCGTGCGGTTGCGCGGCACGTTTTTCAAGCGCGTGCTCGCGCCACCATCGCCAGACGGATCACCACCGCAGCCGATCAGTAGAAAGACCCATCCGAACAAAATTATGTAGCGTATTGCCAAGTGGAACGCTCCCATGTTAGAGAAGTCTATAACGAGTCAACGAGGCGACGCGAACCGTTTTTCATTAGAGGAATGTCAAAAAACGCGCGCGGCGCCTATGTTAAGTTCGTATTGTTATTCGTATAGAATAGTATACTACGCAAAAAGCCAACTCGCTGGAAAGGACCTCGATGCGCTGTCAGGAAATTGACTACCAAATATACGGCAATGATTTACAAGTAGTAGAAGTCGAGCTAGATCCCGGCGAAACGGTTATCGCCGAGGCCGGTGCGATGAACTGGATGGAGGACCACATCAGTTTCGAGAGTAAAATGGGCGATGGCTCTAAGGCGGACGAAGGGTTAATGGGCAAATTGCTCAACGTCGGCAAGCGCGCTCTAACTGGCGAGTCGATCTTTATGACCCATTTTCACAACGAAGGCCGCGACAAGCGACGCGTCGCCTTTGCCGCGCCCTACCCCGGCCATATTATCCCCGTCGATATGGCGCAGATAGGCGAGGAACTCATCTGCCAGAAGGATGCATTCCTCTGCGCTGCGCTGGGAACCGAACTCAGCATCGCGTTTAACCGTCGGCTCGGCAGCGGATTCTTTGGCGGCGAGGGCTTTATACTGCAGCGGCTGCTCGGAGACGGGATGGCCTTTGTCCACGCCGGCGGCACCGTCGTCAAAAAAGAACTCAACAACGAACAGATTCGCGTCGACACCGGCTGTCTGGTCGGCTTTACGCCAGGTATCGACTACGATATTGAAATGACGCGCGGCTTAAAGTCGATGTTTTTTGGCGGCGAAGGACTCTTTTTGGCAACGCTGCAGGGCACGGGAACCGTGTATCTGCAAAGCCTGCCCTTCGCTCGTCTGGCCGATCGCATCCTCGAGAATATGCCCGCCGCCGGAGGCAAGCAGCAGGGTGAAGGATCCGCTCTCGGTAGGCTGGGCCGCATGATCGACGGCGACTAAGATCGCCATACACACGCTTAGTTTGACACTACGAGAGGGAAATTTATGTACGACCTGCTCTTTAAGAATGGTCTCCTAATTGACGGCAGCGGCGCGCCCGCGTTCCAAGCAGACATCGCCCTACAGGAGGGACGTATAGCCGCCATAGGCGATCTCGGCGACAGCCCGGCCCAGCAGACCGTAGACGCAAGCGGTCGCTATATATGTCCGGGCTTGATCGATATACACACGCACTCCGATCTAACGCTGGCGCTCGACGGGCGCGCCTTTAGTTCACTAGCGCAGGGAATCACCACCCAAATCATGGGCAACTGCGGCGTGTCGGCCGCCCCCACGCGCGAAGGCGATCCGTACTACGGTCCGCTCGACCCGAGCATGACGCGCGGACTGGACTGCGATTGGGTGCACTTTGATCAGTACTTTGCCCGCTTAGAGACGCAGGGACTTGGCACCAACACGGCCACGCTGGTAGGCCACGGCAATATCCGCGTAGCGGCCATGGGCTATGAGGACCGCGCGCCCACGGCGCGAGAGATGAACGCCATGCTCGACCTGACAGAGCGCGCCATGGTAGACGGCTGCTTTGGTCTTTCCAGCGGACTGGCCTACGCGCCGGGGCCCTATGCCGCACCCGAAGAGCTCGTCGCGCTGAGCGAAGTCGTCGCCCGCCACCGGGGCATCTACACGTCGCACATCCGCAACCAAACCGAAGGGATCGCCGCGGCCGTGGGCGAGGTCACCAACGTCGGACGAAGCGCACGGCTGGCCGCACACGTTTCTCATATGCAACCCGGCGATCCCATGCTAGGCTCAACGCGCCAGCTCTTAGAAGACATGGATGCGCTCCGCGCAGAAGGCGTCGATATCAGCTGCGACGCCATTCCCTACACCGTCGGCAGCACAACGCTCAAGTCGCTGCTGCCTCCCTGGGCGCTCGACGGAGGAGACGAAGCCCTCCTGCGACGACTGCGCGATCCAGCGATGCGCGAGCGGATAAAAGCCGATACCATGCAGCACGGCGCTGAAAGCGGCGGCAGTCGCAAGCGCAACTTGGTCAAAAGCGGGCAATGGGAGAAGATTTGGCTGGGCAGCGCCGAGCAAAATGCACACTTTGCCGGGCTCGATTTTGCAGAAATTGGACGCCGTCGTCAGCAGGACCCGCACGACGCCGTGTTGGATGTTCTCATTGAAGAGGAAGCGCGTCCTTGGATGTTGGCCGAGGACGTTTCCGAAGAAGACTTTCTCAATATCGCACGCCATCCGGCCGGAGGCGTCGTTTCCGACGGCTTCTCCCTCGTGCCAGAAGGCGTTCTAGCAGAGGGCAAACACCACCCTCGTTCCTATGCGGCGTTCCCCTACTTTTTGCGGCGCTTTGTCCGCGAACAGGCCGCCATGCGGTGGGAAGAAGCCATTTACAAGCTCACCGGCCACGCCGCCGCGCGCTTTGGCCTAACCGATCGTGGACTCCTGCGCGAAGGGCTGTGCGCCGACCTGCTCGTATTTGACCCAAAGACCATCAGCGAAGGCGCCGACTTCGAGTCGCCGTATCAGTATCCAGAGGGGATCGACTACGTGTTGGTCAACGGATCTATTGCCGCTGAACGGGGAGAATTGAGCGACGTGCGCGCCGGATGCATACTGCGCAAATAAGAAGAGCGCGTGACAACCGGACGGAACCAGCCATTTACTGCGATAGACCCGGCGCGGTAAACATCTCGCGACGATAGGGCAAGAACGCACCGTGTTGGCGGTACAGTGTATGGTAGTGCGCCACTTTTTGCTCGTCTACTTCAACGCAAAGTCCGACTCCTTGGGGCACCCCCCAGCGCGACTCTGTAGACGTTGGGACAGGCTCGCATAGGATATCGTCTTCCATCATCGCGGCCACCTGCTGATTTCCGTCTACTAAATTGGGCAGCGTTAAGCACACGTGTTGCGATGCGGCCGCCATCAGTCCCAACTCACCGTGCGTGTGGCGACAGACCTGAAGTCCCTCACCGTGTGCCTGCCAACTCAAACGGTGAAACTGTCCCAACGTGCCGACCCAATTGCTGCTGAAGCACAGCACGTCCGCCGCACGCCGCTTTATCACTTCGTGTACGTCACACACCCGCCACAGCCCCTCGTTAGCGCACAGCGCAACCGGGGTCTGCCGACGGACTTCCAGCATATTCTCCACGGGCTCAGGCCACACGGGCTGTTCGGCAAAATCGATGCGATAAGTGTCGAAGGCCTCCAAATGCCGAATGGCCTCATTGACTTGCCAGGCCCCGTTGGCATCAATGCGTATTTTTCGCTTTGGCCCGATGGCAGAACGCAGGGCAGCGACCATTTCCAGCTCGCGCTCAACGTCAATACCCACCTTGAGATAAAACACATCGTACCCCCGCCGTACGCCCCGCTCGGCCTGGGCGACGATATCAGCAGGCTCTCCGTATGACAGGTAGTAGAAGTAGTCAACCCAGTCGCGCTGCAACCCTCCAAAGAGGTTGTACAGCGGCTGGCCAGAAGCCTTACCGCACAAATCGCACAGGGCCATATCGATACCCGCAAAGGCGAAGTTTCCACTCATCTCGCGATGGTACCAGTGGGCCGTAGAGAAAAAGTCCCGCGCTATCGCTTCGCGCTGCCACGGATCGCGACCGACAAAAAGCGGTGCAACCGAATCGAGCGCGGCGCAGATACTTTCGACGTTGGGCCCAGGACAGCTCTCACCCCAACCCACCAGGCCACAGTCTGTGCTGATTTTGACCAGCACAGCCGTAACTCCGTCCCGCCGCACGCGCGTCGAAGTTTCGCGATGCGTATAGGGCACGCTAACAATCGTATTCTCAATGGAGGTGATTTTCATAGGCCTGTGATTCCAATAAAATGGCTACGCGTCGATGCGCTCTATCTGTGCGCCCAAGGCGCGCAAACTCTCGTCTATCTGCTCATAGCCTCGATCTAATTCTTCCACGCCGCGTATAACCGAACGCCCCGAGGCCAGAATAGCCGCGATTAGATAGGTAAAACCGGCGCGCAGATCGGGGATATCAATTTCAGCGCCTTTGAGCGTGACGGGTCCGCGAATCACCGCGCTGTGCCGATGGCCGCTAGCGGCAAAGCGACAGGTCTGTCCCCCAAGGCAGGTATCGTATATCTCGATATCAGCGCCCATTTTCTGGAGCTCGTGCACGTAGACAAAGCGATCCTCAAATACGGTTTCATGCACGACGCTCATCCCGTCGGCCTGCGTCAGCAAAAGGGCAAACGGAGGCTGCCAGTCGGTCATGAAACCCGGATGCACCGTCGTCTCTACGGCAATGGAGCGGAGCGCCCCGTCGCGGTAGAAACGAATGCCGTCACTCTGCACCTCAAAGCCACCGCCGATGCGCCGCAGCGCATTCAAAAACGTCAGCATGTCGCTCTGACGCGCTCCGCGCACAAATAGATCACCGTGTGAAGCAATGGCCGCAGCGCCCAGTGAAGCTGCGACCAGGCGATCCGGCATCACATCGTGCGTCGCCCCTCCCAGCGTAGATACCCCTTCCACGATAAAGGTCCGATCGGCTTGATAATCAATAATAGCGCCCATTTTCTGCAGAAACAGCGCTAAATCGACGACCTCAGGCTCAATAGCCGCATTGCGGATAAAGGTGCGTCCGCGCGCTAGGGTCGCCGCCATCAGCAGGTTTTCCGTAGCCGTTACGCTCGGATAGGGCAGCGCTATATCGGCACCCTTGAGGCCATCGGATTCGAGGTAGTAAACGTCGTCGAGCGTCTCTACGCGCGCGCCCATGCGACGATAGCCCTCTAGGTGAAAATCGACGGGACGCGGCCCAATGCGGTCACCGCCGGCAGCGGGTACGACGGCGCGACCGTGTCGATGCAGAAGCGGAGCCAGCATCATGACGGAGAGGCGATTTTTTACGGCGAGTGATTCGGGCACGGCAGCCACTGATATGCGCGGCGTTTGCACATCGAGCTGCTTGGCTACACCCTCGGTGCAGTGGGCGCCTAACGCCTGACAAATCCGCTTGGTTATTTCCATATCGCCGATAGCAGGCACGTTGAAAAAACGACACGGCTCGGCCGTGAGCATACTCGCCGTAAGCAGTTTGCTCACAGAGTTTTTTGCACCCGCCACCTCAATTTCACCGCGCAGCGGCGTCGGTCCCTCTATTGCAAGTGTTTCCATTCTATACTCTCACGCAGTCCGGTCTATCAGCCGGTAGTTCCCGCGACAATATATGGTGCACAGGAGGGCGGCAGCAACGCCATCGCATACAGAAAGAGCGGAGCACCCGCAGGGCACTCCGCTCATCTCCCGACACCGCACTGTTAATTTAAGAGCGCGTTTAGCTCTGCGCCGGCTCAAGTCCTAAGAGCACCAGAAGCCACGTATTGTGCCAATAGGCGCTGTTTATGTAGGCATTGTCTGCCGTTGGCCAGTTTTTCCAATAGGTCTCGTTTTGCGGTATACGGTGATACCACTGAACCAGCGGAATGGAGGGCAGTTCACTCAGCCAAATCTCCATGGCCTGGCGAAAGAGATTCTGTAGCTCGGGATCGTCGGGAGACGTCTGTCCCATCTTATCGACGATCGCATCGTACTCGGGATTGGACCAGCGCCAGAAGCGCTCTGCGTGCGTGCCAGTAGGCTGCACAAAGCGGCTGTGATACAGACGCAGCGTAAAGTACGGATCGCGCACGGAGCCGCCGTTGCCCATCATATAGGCACGGGCCGTGCCCTGGGCCATGCGCGTAAACGTGTCTGATGTCAGGCGAAACGAGGCGTCTATGCCGGCCTGCTTGAGCTGGGCAACCAGCACGGGCGCTAGGTCGTTAAAAATGCCAAAAATATCAACGACCATTGTCAGGCGCTCACCGTCCTTATTCCAAAAGCCTTCATCGTCTTTGCTCCACCCTTTGCGCTGGAGAATCTCTGCGCTCTTAGCCGGATCGTATACGCCAATTTCGTATTTGTCTATTAGATCTTGGATCCCGTCCGTGTAGGTGCGGATGGGAGGAAAGTTGGGCAGCGGCAAATGCGAAGAGGTGCCGGCTCCCTGCCAGCCGATTTTGACCAGCTGCTCTCGATCAATGGCGTAGTTAACCGCGCGCCGCACCTCTGGATCGTTAAAGGGCGGCTCCAAGTTATTGAAGCCCAAACATACGGGCCACCAGTCGAGGTACCCCAGAGGTAAGTCCTTGCCCGTCCAGGTCGATACGCCGGGATTGGCGTCTATGATGGACTTGATATTGGGCGGACGCAGGTCGAGGCTGGTATCCATCGCGTTGGCGATGATATTCTGCACGCGCTTGCTCTCTTCCATATAGGGCAAGTAGATAAGGCGCTCCACCTTGGGCAGTTCGCGAAAACCAATCTTGGCAGCCCACCAGTCCGAGCGCACGTCCCACACGCGCTGCTGGGGCGAAGAGATGGCCATCTTGTAGGGCCCGCTGACGACGGGCCACCCCTGCGCCAAATCAAAATTGCTGAAGGATTCAGGATCTTTACCCTCCCAAATATGCTTGGGCATAATGGGAACACCGTTGTCGAAGTTGTTGGTAAAGTAGGAGAAGATAAAACGGGGGTTTGAAGCGGTCAGTTCGATCTGCGCCGTGTAGTCATCAACGGCCGTTGCATTCTTCACCCAAGCCTGCATGTCTGTGGAAAAGCTCAGACTCGGCGCGTGATCCCTAAGCATGTTGATCGTGAAAACCAAATCGTGCGCCGTCCAGGGCTGACCGTCGCTCCACTCGACGCCTTCCCGGATCGAAACCGTGACCGCAGTGTAATCGCTATTGTACTCGTGGCCGGTCGCAATCCAGGGGATGATGTTGTCGCCCCCTTCGGCGTAGGCGTTGTAAAAGTAGAGCGGCTCGTAGGCAAAGTTCCAGCCCGTTTTGGTCGTGCCGGCCAGCAGGAACGGATTAAACGAAGCGTAGTCTTTGAACTGGCCACTGCAGTCCCCCTGGCTGGAGCAGTCGGCTATAAACGTGCGATTGCGCGGCACGGCGCTCTGCTGACCGCCGCCGCCGCAGCCGTAGAAGGTCAGGACAGAAACCAGCAGTGCGAGTGTGCTTGATACCCATTTTCTCATGTGCATTTACTCCCTTACTTTTCGCTAAAAAGCTGCGTTAAGTTCCCTTCCTCTACGGGCTCTTGCTCATCGTAGAGAAAGCACGCAGCTGCACGCCCCGCACCGCTACGGAACAAGGGCGGGCGCGTGCTACACTTGTCCATGGCATGCGGACAGCGCGGCGCATAGCGACACATGGACCAACCCTGCATAGACGCAGCCGCGCTGGATTCATCCACTTCTTTTTCTTCGATCTCTTCTTCAATCCAGGCGCTGCCCGGATCCGGCACGGGAATCGACTGAATGAGTTCGCGCGTGTAGGGATGATGCGGATCCTTTATCACCTGCTCGACGCCGCCGGCTTCTGCGACCGTCCCGTGATAGAGCACGACGATATTCTCGCTCACCTGATACGCCGTCGTCAGATCGTGCGTTATGTACACGAAGGATATGTCAAATTCTCGGTACAGCTTGTGCAAGCTAGCTAGGATTGTCGCGCGCAGCGAAGCATCGACCATTGAAACGGGCTCGTCGGCGATAATGAGCTTGGGCTTGAGCAAGAGCGCACGCGCAATCGTGATGCGCTGCCGCTGGCCGCCGGAAAGCTGATGGGGATAGCGACCCAGCGTCTCTTCGGGCCGCAGACCGACCGTGCGCAACGCGACGTCTATCTGCTCGCGTGCGTCGCTTTTAGAAGAGGCCAGACCAAACTTCTCGATCGGCGTCGTCAGGATATGGTCCACTTTGTAAAACGGATTGTATACCTCAAAGGGATCTTGAAAGATCGCCTGTACGTCCTGCCGAAACGAACGCATCTCATCTTTCTCTAACTGGCCGATACTGCGTCCCGCATAGAGCACTTCGCCTTCACTAGGCGGAATAACACCCAGCAGCATGCGCGCAATCGTCGTTTTACCGCTGCCTGACTCACCGGCAATTGTAGTGAACGAGGGCTTGTCTGCGTCGATCGTCAGCGTGAAGTCTTCAACGGCGACGGTCTCTTTGTCTTCGGCAAATAGCCCGCCGCTCGACGAGAAAACCTTGCGAATGTGGCGCGCTTCAAGAAGCGGTGGCATCGTGCTCCTCCTCGTGTAGCAAACAGGACGCCCACTGCCCCGGCGACACCTCTTTCAGCGTTGGCTCGCGCTGCGCACAGGCATCTGTTGCCTTCGGACAGCGCGGATGAAATAAGCAGCCCGACGGCGGGTCGAGCAGCGAGAGCGCCACGCCTGGAATACCCTTGAAATCTCCGCGGGTTTCAAAAGAGGGAATACTCGATATGAGCAGTTGAGTATAGGGATGCTGCGGATTGCGAAAAATGTCGGATACCGTGCCCACTTCTACGAGCTTTCCACCGTACATGATGCCGACGCGCTCGGCAAACTGCGCCATGAGCCCCATGTCGTGGCCGACCAATAAGACCGTGGCATCGAGCCCTATCTGCAGCTGACGCAGCGTCTGCATAATCTGCCGCTGCACGACCACGTCGAGCGCAGAAGTGGGTTCATCGGCCAAAATGAGCTGCGGATTGAGACATATCGCTTGGGCGATACAGGCGCGCTGCTTCATGCCGCCGCTCAGTTCGTGCGGATAGAGCGAAGCGGCCTCCGGTTTGAGACCCACTTTTTCCAGCAGGCCTACCACGCGGGCCATGAGCTCGTCTCGCTCGCCCTCTTCGCCGTGCTCGCGCATCGTGAGCATCATTTGCTCGCCGATGCGAATCACCGGATTGAGTGAGTTCATCGCGCCCTGCGGCACCATGGCCACCCGCTTGAGTCGCGTTTGGCGCACCTGCTCAGCATTGAGGGCAAGCAGGTCTGTCCCGTCGTCAAAGACGGCTTTACCTCCGGCGATAAAACCCGGCGTCTTGATCATGCGCAGCAGCGCTAAGATCATCGTCGTCTTACCGCTACCCGATTCACCGACTAGGCCAAAACGCTCGCCCTTATAGAGGGTCAAGTCGACCTCGTTAACAGCGCGCGCGATCCCGCGACGCGTCTCAAAGTGCACCTCTAAGCCGCTAATATCTAGCAGGGGCTCTCTGTTGTTCACGGATTCACTCATACGGCTTTCCGCTGTTTGGGATTGGCCAGTTCGTCCAGACCGACGGCGATCATCAGCAGCCCGACAAAGATGAGTCCGATAAACGCAATGGGAATGGCCCACCACCACCACATCCCGCGGATCAACGCGCTAAAAGTGATCGCCCAATAGATAGTCATGCCAACGGTTGGGTCGTTCTGCGGACCCAAGCCCAGCGCCTCCAGGCCAATGGACGAGAGAATCGCCCAATTTACGGCATTGGCAAACTGCGCGGCCAGATAGGGCAGTAAGTTAGGGAACAGCTCTTTCCAGATGATTTCGGCGGTGCTCATACCGTTGAGCTTGGCCATCTGCACGTAGGCGCGTTCGCGCATGCTCAGCACCTGCGAGCGAATAACGCGCGTCGGCCACATCCAGGCCAGCGAGGCCACGACAAGCGCCATAATATTGACGCTGATTTCTTCGCGAATAGTCGAGGCAATAGACACCAGCACAACCAGCCCCGGCACCGTGAGCAGCGTATCGACGATGCCACGCGTAACCACGTCAAACCGACCGCCGAGATAGCCGCTGGTAAAGCCTAAGACGATGCCCAGACCCAGTCCCACGGCGCCGGCCAACAGCCCGATACGCAGGGTCAGCGGCACCCCTACAACCATAACCGAAAGCAGGTCGCGCCCCGAGTCATCCGTGCCAAAGGGATGCTCCCAAGAGGGCTCCATCCGGGGCGTCGTCGACAGCGGCTGGGCCAGAGATGTATCGACAAAAAGTGGGCCCAGCAGGCCAAATAGGACGATGATAGAGACCATGATGAAACCGGCCGCCAACATCGGGCTCTCGCGCAGATAGTAGGATATTTGACTAAGCCGCTGCATATCAGTTCTGCCTGCTGTGCGAGATGCGCGGATCGAGCAGCGGATAGAGAAAATCCATCAGCATTGTCACCAGACCAATAGACATGATGAGAATAAGCACAACGCCGTTAATCACAGTGTAATCAGAGGACTGTATCGCCTGAAAAAGCACGGTGCCAATACCGGGATAGGCGAAAATAACCTCGACAATCACCTGCCCCGCAACGACGTTGGCCAGCGACAGGCCGAGCGCTGTAAACTGCGGCAGCATCGCATTGCGCAAACCATAGCGAAAAAAGATGGTACGGTTGCGCAGCCCGTTGGCTTCGGCCAGCGTGACGTAGTCTTCCCCTGAGGTGGTTACCATCATACCCCGCATGCCCAACGCCCAAAACCCAACGGCCTGCAGCACGATGGCCAGCGCCGGCAAAATAGAGTGGTGTAAGACGTCCAAGTAAAAGTCGACGCTAGCAATAGCCAACATACCGGGCGAGTAGCCACCCGACAGGGGGAACCACTGCATTTTGAGACCGAGTATGTAAAGCACGATTAGCCCCAACAGGTAGGGGGGAATCGCCGAAAGCGTCATAAAGGGCACAGCCAGACTGCGCACCCATGGCGGTGCATTGGGCCAGGCTGAAAGCGCACCGATCAACGTGCCGAGGGCAAATCCAATCAGAACGGAGACCACCATTAGACCAATGGTCCAGGGAATGGCATTGCCGATCATCTGACCGACGCGCGCCGGATAATTGGCCAGCGAGTAGCCCAGATCCAGTGTGAAGGTATCTCCGAGAAAGTTGAGGTACTGCACGTACAAAGGCTTGTCGAGACCGAACTTGGCCTGGTACGCCTTGACCATGGCCTCGATGCCGTCTTGTCGCAGCCCTCCACTTGCAGCGAGCTGACCCAGCTTTTCGCGGATTGGATCGCGCCCGGTGCCCAATCTGGGCACAAAAAAGTTAACACTCGCGGCGGCCCACACGACCACGAGAAAAAGGGCCACCCGTCTCACTATGTAATTCCAATTCATGCGAATCAGCTATTTAGATCGGGAAAAAGCCTTTCGGCGTCACGACAAAAACGGAAGGCGATAAACTACCGTCGATCCCCTGTTCTGTCAAATAATTTGACTAATTCTCGCCGCCTTCAGAGAGGCGCAATACGGTACCTGCAGCCACGGCATACACGGTATCGCGCGCGCCGCCAGGCCACCGGACGGACACCCATTCTGCCCGCGCGCTTTCCCCCAAGCCAAAGTGGAGGCGAAGCGCGTTGGCTCCGAGATAGCCCGAACCGCTGTTAACCGTGCGCAGCAGCGTTTGGCCGTTGACGCACACGCCAACTTGAGCGCCGACGCCGTACCGGTTGAGTCCTTTGCCCAAGAGATCAACGGCAATAAATCCATTGGACGAATCCGTATCGTTGCGCAACAGCGTCGGGGCTTGGTCCAGATTAGTGACCAGCAAATCGAGATCGCCGTCTCCGTCGTAGTCGCCGCCGGCCGTTCCTCTACTCACCGCTTTAACGGCTAAACCCGGCCCGCCATCCACTTGCACGTAACTGCCCCCATCGTTGCGGAACAGCTGGTTGCGCTGCGCGTACCCCCCACCCGTCGAAGCCTGATCGACCTGTGGATACACGTGACTGTTGACCGAGAACAGGTCGAGATCGCCATCGCTGTCGGCGTCAAAGAAATGGGCGCCCCATCCCAAGTACTCTACGCTGGGAGCAGCCAGTCCACTGCTAGACGTCGCATCGACAAACTGTAGCTGGCCGTCGTTGCGATAGAGCGTATTCGTCTCGCCGTAAAAGTTGGTTACAAAGATGTCGCCGTCCCCATCGCCGTCGTAATCACCCACGTCTACCCCCATACCCGACTCTTCTTCCCCGTCGATATTAAACGCCACACCGGCCTGCATCGCCACGTCTACAAAGTGCCCCCCATCGTTGCGCCACAGCACGTTGGCCCGTTCGTCGTTGGCCACAAAGAGATCCATATCGCCGTCCGCATCAAAGTCTTCGGGGACTACGCCTAGCCCGTAGTGGTCGTTGGCCGCGGCAATGCCCGACCCCTCGGTCACGTCGACAAACTCTCCGCTGCCGTCGTTCCGATAGAGGCGGTCCTCGCCGCCGGGCAGCCCAACGGGCCCGCAAAACACGCGCAGTCCGCCCAGATAGACGCAGGGATCCCAAAAGCTTGGGTCTTTTAGCAGAGGTTGGATATCAAATGCCACGTAGTTGGTGACGTAGATATCAAGGTCGCCGTCTCTATCGTAATCGACAAAGGCCGCGCTTGCGCTGAAGTCGCCGCCCTCTGCCCCCGAGGCCGTTTCGACAAACTGGCCGCTCGCGCTGTTTAGGAAGAGTGCGTTTGCACCGTAGTTGGTCAGATAGAGGTCGCGCAGACCGTCTCCGTCGACATCGCCAACGGCTACGCCGGCTCCCCAGCGTCGATCGCCGAGGCCTGCATGTGCCGTGTCGTCGACAAAGCGGCCCCCGTCATTTCGGTAGTAGACGTTGCCCGAGCCCTGTTCGTAGGACGAAAAGGTCGAGCCGTTTACCATGTAGAGGTCTAAATCGCCGTCGGCGTCTGCATCGAAGAACGCAGCACCACTGCCGTGCGCTTCGAGGATAAAGCCCTTGTCCTTGCCGCCACCAACGTGGACAAAGTCGATGCCCGCCTGAACGGTCTGGTCGGTAAAAGACAGCTGGGCCAGCGCCGGTACGGCCAGCAGCACGAGCGAGAATAGCATGCGCATTAGGCGCCACACGCGCATTTCAACGGGTCAATGCGCACACCGAAAACCCAGCGTGTTGCCCTTCACATAGGAATGGGCATCTTTCGTGTTTGAGCGCTTGTCGCACTGTGCCAACGTGTTGCCGTTGACCCACGAACCGCCGCGCAAAAACTGCAAATCGCCCTCCGACTGCGTCCACTCCCATACGTTACCAGCCATGTCCATAATGCCAAACGGGCTGGCCCCTTCGGGGAACGTGCCGACGGGCGACGTTCGCACATAGCCATCGTATTTATGCCCGTAAATATTGGCATAGCCCTGCTCAAATGCATCGCCCCAAGGGTATTTTAACCCTTCTGGCCCCTCACAGGCGTAGCGCCATTCGCGCTGCGTTGGCAGCCGTTTCCCCGCCCACTGGCAGTAGGCGCGCGCTCCATGCCAAGAAACCTCGACGACGGGGTGCGTTTCAAAGCTGTCTTTGGCAGCAAAGACGCCTTCGTTCTCTTCTATGAGCGCAAAGCGACTGCGCAGTTCAACCCAATAGGCGCCCTCTTCCTCTTTGTTGCCGCGCTCGTTGAGAAAGAGCGCGTATTCCGCGTTGGTCACTTCAAACTTATCGAGGCGATAGCGATCTCCGTCCAATTCGATCATAACGGAGGGACCACCTTTCACAGAATCAGGCGCCGCAAATTCCTCCTGAGCTCCGGAAGACACCGACAGCAACAAGGCACAGCACAGCGCGAAACGGCCAATATATTCACTCATTTTCATACATCCTCTACGTAACGGGATATTGTAGCACTAAACCCTTCTTCTTCCAGCGATGGGCCCACTTCAATATGCGCATCCTCGGCCAAGCGACGCACTTCTGGCTTTGCGTTGCCCATCAGCACGCCGATCCCAGCCGCTCTGAGCATGGGCAGATCATTGTCGCCGTCGCCGATGGCGAGCGTCTCCTCTAGCGTCGCACCCACCTCACGGGCCAGCGCACGCAGCGCCAAGGCCTTGTCGACGTGGGGCGGCATAATCTCGATTCGATCTGGAATGGACCACGTGGCGTAGATGCGCTCTCCCCAGCGCGCGCGCATTGCTTCTATGACTGCATCGCGCCGCTCTTCCCCCGTAACCATCATAATCTTGGGTGGAGCGGCGATTTCTCCACTAAGACAGTGCGCATACAGCTTTTCATCGTGTACGAATCCCGGTCCCCCAAACACCTCCAAGCCGTCGACCGAATGCGAATGGCGATACGCTTCGCGCAGCCCGTCGCCATCCTGTTCACACAGGCAGCATATCAAGTTAAAATCGTCCTCCTGACTAAAGGCGACTAATTCGCGAAAGAGTTCCGCGTCTAGGCGCTCTTCGTGCAGCAAGCGACGGCGCCCGTCGCGCACGTTGCTGACGGCGACGCCGCCGTTGTATCCCCCAACGTAAAGCGCAGAAGCTACGTCCGGCCAAGGGGCCAGCGGTTCCTGCGATCGTCGAATGCTGCGACCGCTATTGCTGGCTACTGCAATCCCCCGTTCCAACAGGCGCTCAATCGTGCGCAGCGATTCCTGTGAGAGACGACTCTCTTCGTCCAGTATCGTGCCATCCATATCAAAGGCGACCAGCTTAATCATTTGTCCTCCTGCCATCTTTTCTCCACTTCGCTCAACCGCTGCTCCTCGCGTGCGTCCATGCGCGCTAGCTGCACGTAGCGCTGCCATTCGGCATACGCCCTTTGTGGATAAGCGCGTTCGTAAATCAGCGCCAAGTGATAGCGCCACAGCGCGCGCTCAGGCTCCAGCTCAACGGATCTTTCACCTGCCTCCAGTGCCGCTCCGAGCACGCCTAGCTGCCTGTATACATCGCCCAGCGAAGCGTGTAGCTCTGCGTTGTCGGGATGGAGCACTGCTCCGTCGGCAAACACCTTAACGGCCGCGCGCAGACGGCCCCTATGCACGTAGAGTCCTCCGAGTTTCAACGCGGCATCACCTCCATCATTCCCCAGAGAGAGTGCCCGCTTAAAAGCCTCTTCGGCCGCTGCCCAATCCCCGCGCTGGCTGTGCACGATACCCAAGCTAATCTGTATACTCGCATCGGCAGGCTGCAAACGGGCCAATCCTTCGTAGGATGCCAGCGCTTCTTCTTGGCGTCCTAGCGCGCTGTAGATAAGTGCCGCATAGCGCCGGGCCAACACCAGATCACCATCGGCGGCCAGCGCGCGCTCTACGTGGCCCAACGCGCGCTGAGCCTGACCGTCTTCCCAGAGAAAACGGCCCATCTCTTGGTGCAAAAGTCCTCCGTCTCCCCCGCGCTCTATTCCCTCGGCCAGCACGCCGCGCCCCACCTGAGGCTGCCCCATATCGCGATAGAGTGCGGCCAGTTCCACGCGCGCACGCGCGTCGGTTGGGTCGTTCGCCAGTGCTTGGATGTAGAGCGATTGCGCCACTTCCCGCTGCCCCAGACGCAGTTCCACGCGCGCCAAGTGAGCGTGCACGTCTGGCAATGCCGGGTCGAGTTGGAGCGCTGCGCGATAGGCCGCACGCGCAGACTGCAGGTGCTCCGGCACGTGACCTAGCGCAGCGTATGCATGCCCTATGCGCGCGTAGAGCAACGCCGAACGCTCACCGCGGCGCAGCGCGTCCTGATAGGCGCGCTGCGCTCCGCTGTAGCGTCCCTGAGCTGCGAGGGCAAATCCCAGTCCGGCATAAGCCGCTCCCATGTCGGCATTCTGCTCGACGAGTCGCCTGTAGAGCACCGTCGCCTTTTCATAGGCGCCCTGTGCTTCGTAGAGTGCCGCCAGCCCCAGCGTGGCTTCGACTAGGGTGGAATCGCGCGCTAGCGCCTGCTCTTGCGCATACTGCGCATCGGCCAAGGTCTGCGGACTCAGGGTGCGCAGCGCGCGATCGCCAACGAGCGCACGCGCCTCTTCGTGCCAGGCTCCAGCGTCTCGTTCGACGCATCCTCCCCACAGCATGCAGCCCGACAGCACGCAGAG
>CALDFW010000204.1 GCA_937942165.1 uncultured bacterium
AAGTTGGCTCCAAAGCCACGCGGCAAAGATGACGCATACAGGTATGAGGGGAAATAACAAAAGCGTCCCAACCAAATGCCGCTCTAGGAGGGGAGCAAGCCATAAACCAGCGAGAAAACCGAGAATTACGCTAGGCAGAGAAGCCATAACTTCAACCGCCGGCTTCACGACCCCGCGCACGCGAGGGGTTGCAAATTCCGACGTATAAATGGCCGCTAAAATGGCGAGAGGTAACGCGAAGAGCATGGCATATAACGTCCCCTTGGCCGTGCCGAAGACGAGGGGAATAAGGCTTATTTTAGACTCAAACTCATCGGAACCGCCCGTTGATTGCCACACATATTCTTCGCGTGGATACCCCTCGTACCACACCTTGCCAAATAGAATCCCCACGGAAATCTCAGGATGGGGATTATCCATTTGGTAACGTATGAGTGTGCCGGATTCTTCCGCATAAAGCAGCCCATCTGCTTTAGGTGCGAGAACCGCGTCACGTACGAGAGTCTCTCCCCCGACTTCAAAGAAGGTCTGCTCTGACGTCATATGATGAAGAGCTATGTTTCCTTTGGCATCAACGCTTAAGAACTGTTTGTCACGCAGCGAGCTTTCCAAATCGACGATAGCATGTCCACTGCTTTCGAACGCGTGTATTTCCCGAAATACACGCCGCCCCTCACCGTTCTCAACCTGCGCCCATGTACTCAGTCGGCCACCGGCATCACCCACTGCCACCGAGACATCGCCCAGCACGTAATTTAAAGCCGTAATCGTCTCATTAGAGGCCCTAAACACACCTACATACCGAGGCCGATCCTCTACGCTGCCTAATTTCCACTCTGCGACGGTTCCATCTTTCAATCCCGCGAGCAGACGCCCTACGCTGCGGTTTAATAGGAGAACCGTCGCTTCCGAAGGCAAGTCTTGGCTCAGTTCGTGGAGACCCACAATCAGTTCACCCGGTCCGAGCAAACCTTGCTGCTGCTCGCGCAGCGAGACGAGCAAACGTCCATCCTCTCCGAGAATGGCAATTCCAGATCGTCCTTCTCCATCCTCTTCTACTGCAAGAGCCCGTATAGATTGAACTGTAGCGGAAAAATCAACCGATTCCCTCTCATCATACTGAGGCTGGATCTGACGCGTCCCCGTAGCATAGTCAAGCTTAAACTCCACGGATCCCAGTAAAACGCGTCCACGTTCCGTGCCCCACGCGATCCAATTATCTCGCAGGGAACGAACTGCAATGGTGGCGGGATCCTGGGCGAGGAATTCGGGCCTGTGATGGGCGAGAGGGCTACCGTCGTTCAGACTCAGAAAGTCGAGTCCTTCAGGCCGAGCGACATACGCAACTTCTTGGTACGGATCCATACCAATGGCAAGTGCGGGAACGGAGACACCGGCAGACCCTCGCTCTAGGCTGGGCTGCATAAAGAGCGGATAGGATTCAAAAAAAATAAAAAGTAGAATACCCATGACGGCGGCGATAATACCCACTCCACCGATGGAGATGAGGTAACGGCCGACCCAATCAATCAATCGGGCCCGCGCCGTTACCCCGCGAAGCGTGCGCTTTTTAGGCACTAAATAACACCTCTATTTTTCCAGTTTAGCCAGTTCGGCCTGTGCAACTTCAAAGGGCACAGGCATGTAACCGTCTTTTATAACGACTTCCTGTCCCTCTTTAGAAAAGATATATCTGCAGAACTCGCGCACCATCGGATCGAGTGGCTTACCAGGCGCTTTGTTTATATACAAATACAGGAAACGACCCAGCGGATAGGATCCATTGAGCACATTCTCCAGGGAACCGTCCTTAAACGCTTCCCCCTCTCTCTTTGCCAAGGGCACAATCCGCACCCCGGAAGTGACGTAACCGATGCCGCTATACCCAATGCCAAAACGATCGGCCGTTATGCCTTGAACCACCGATGCCGACCCTGGCTGCTCCTTCACTTCGTCCTTGTAGTCTCCCTTAAAAAGCGCATTGTCTTTAAAGAAGCCATAGGTGCCCGATGCCGAATTGCGACCATACAAGCTGATGGGAGCACCATCCCAGGGACCCTCTAAGCCGAGCTGTCCCCATACGGCTATGTCCTTGGCGTATTCCCCCCGACGCGTTTTTGAGAAAATGGCGTCGACCTGCGGCAAACTCAACCCCTCAATCGGGTTGTCTTTATTTACAAAAACCGCGAGTGCATCGAGTGATGTCCGCATGGGCGTCGGCTTGTATCCGAACTGCTGTTCAAATTTATCCTCTTCGGTCGACTTCATCGGACGAGACATTGGGCCAAACTGCGCGGTACCCTCTATCAATGCAGGAGGCGCCGTGCTCGACCCTTTCCCCTCAATTTGAATGCGCACATTGGGATAGAATTTGCGAAATCCCTCTAACCAAAGGGCCATCAAATTGTTCATCGTGTCTGAACCGATACTGCTGGCATTGCCCGATATACCGCTCACTTTTGCATAGGGCTTAATCCGTTCGTCAACCGACATCTGCTGGGCGTTGACCATACTTCTCAATCCCAAGCACAAAACGAAGACTGCCAATACTATTTTCTTCACGTTCTATTCTCCATTCTTTGAGTAGCTGCGTAATAATGTCCACATAGTGTTACAAACATTGCCCCCATGTGTTACAATTCCATTACGCTGACATGAATCCTATGTGACAAACTCTCAGAATTTGAAATAAACGGTCATCCTACCCTGTATGGTGGGATCTGCTCCATCAGGTTTCTCAACGTATAGGTTCGGCATCCAGTGTAAATTGGTTCGAGGACTGTGGTCTAGCCCCGCGATAACTAAGATATCCGTAACATCCTTGCCATCGTTTTGCACCGCATCAAATCGCGCAAATCCCTTTAGTTTTGCCATGATAGGCTGCGAGCCAAAGACGGAAATACCCGATATTTTTATGTTCCCTTCTTCCCCCCCAAACTCATTGCTACGAGAGAATATTTCAACGCCGCCCTTAAAGTCATCCCCACGATATCCCGCAAAGAGTTTCAATGTATTTTCGCTGCGATCATCGGAGCGGAAATTATAGTCGGCATAGCCTTCTATGATGAGAGATTTGCTCAGGTTAAAAGCGAGTGAACCATATATTTTCTTACCATCATCGTCTTCGGATTTTTGCCCTGGGCCGTTCCCAATCATTGCAGCATAGGCCAGCTTGCC
>CALDFW010000205.1 GCA_937942165.1 uncultured bacterium
GGCGGGGATCGAAGATATCCTCCATCCCATCTCCGTAGCTCGGCGAGTCATGGACGACACCAAACACGTCATGCTCGTCGGAGAAGGCGCGCGTCAATTCGCTCTATCGCAGGGATTTGAAAAGGTCAACCTGCTGACCGAAGAGCAGAGCGTTAAATGGAAAAAGTGGAAGAAAGAGCAGCACAAAGCCGATAATCACGATACCATTGCCCTGCTTGGTGTCGATGGAAATGGCCGTATTGCGGGCGGCTGTTCAACAAGCGGCTGGGGCTACAAACTTCCCGGACGCGTGGGAGACTCTCCCATCCTCGGTAGCGGTCTTTATGTCGACGGTCAAGTGGGTGCCGCAGGGGCTACCGGATTGGGGGAACACGTCATGCGCTACTGCGCCTCTTTTTTAGCTGTCGAATACATGCGACAGGGCAAACACCCCCAAGATGCCTGTATTGCAGCGATTAAACGCGTTGTAGAAGCTGATCCACGGCCGATTGAAGAACTGCATATTAATTTCGTCGCGCTGGATAAACAGGGTCGCTACGGAGCAGCCGGCACCAATGAGGGGTTTAAGTACTCCGTCACATACCCGGGCTATAGCGAAGTATTGGAGGGCGCAGCGCTGAGTGCTGGAGACATCGGCGTAGAGGGCGGTAATATACGCTGAAACAGCAACGCTTGATAAGTGCTATATTTATAACTAATTTTTGACATTGTATAACCTGTAATATTTAGTTGACACGGCAGTATTTGCATTGTTTATTTTCGGTCAATAAGGCGAGTTTCGCGCCACAGACTGCGCGCGGATCGCGTCGTTCACCATAATTACAGAGCATTGGAGGAGAAAATGCTTAAAGTAGCGAGAAAGGTTGCAGTTGCTAGCCTGTGCCTGGTAGGCATGGCAAGCGCTCAGTTTTTTGACCCACCTGCACTGGCTGACCGCAACGGAAGCCAGGGCTTCTGGTTCTACATGCTCGAGGTCCCCAATACGGGTTCCATGAGCATGGACGGCTACAACGACGATTGGGCCTGGTTTGACCCCGAGTTTACGCTGACCAACGACGAGTGGCGCGATGAAGGTGATCGTCCCGCTCCCGACCGCAGCGACCTCAACGTGACTACGTTCATGGGTTGGAAAGGCGGAGACGATAACCGCTGGTACGTCTTCCTCGAAGCTACCGATGATGCTCTGGCGCACGCCGGCACCAACGTTGCTCGCTGGGACGGCGACATGCTTCAGGTCGGTTTGGATCCCCAGGATCACGGCCGCGAGCGCAGCCCGGCTTCGGGTTACACCATGGAATGGCTGATGGCTCCCGGCGATCTGAGCCCTCCCACCAACGTCGCCTTCCGTTACACTGAGCAGGAAGCGTGGGCCGAGTACGGCGAAGCTCCTTGGATCGACTTTGCCGTGCGCGTTGATCCGCCGGAAGCTTGGGCAGCCGATCTGTGGACCGACGGTGGCACCACCTACTACGAGTTCAGCATCAAGGTTCTCGCCTTCCAGGAAGACTCTGGTCCTGGTAACAGCGAAGTCTGGCAGTTGGACAACGTTTCTGGCGAAGACGGCTCCGGTATGCCTTTTGCCATGTGGTATGAAGACGGTGAAGGACCCGATTCAAGCTTCAGCCCGAACGAAGACGGAACGCCCGGTGGTCGCAACGACTGGACGACGCGCGGTCCCGAAGCTTCGGCTCGTCAGTACTACTCAACCGCCAAGTTGCTGCGCGTGGGCGAATATGCCAGCAGCGCCACGGCGGTTGAATCTTCAACCTGGGGCGACATCAAGAACTCCTTCAAGTAGAGTTTCTTGCTGATAGCAGTGCCCTGAGTACGCGTGTCGGGCCAATTGGACCTGTCCAATTGGCCCGACTTTTTCTTTAAGACGCTACGATCTCACTGTCGCAAGAAGAGAGCGAGCTGATGCGCGGATTACACCTACTATTATTCTTTGCGTTAACTTGCAGCGGCTGCGGACGCTATTTCCACACCCCACTGCAGCCGACGCAGCAGCAAGAAGAGGGCATGACCCTCAATGACGATGGCTCGATAACCTTCACGCGCGATCGCCTATCGATCAATCTCAAGCCCATGACCGACGATGAGCTTAACCGACTCAATGCTGCGAGTGCGGACCCATCGTTGAACCCATATACATTCGGTGAATGGACTGCTCCAGGCGACGAGCACACTCCTCCGCGCTTCACGATATTTCGTCTAACCGTCAACAACTACCAGTATCCAAAAATCCAGATTGACCCTCTCAGCGCAACCGTGACAACGGAGAACAAGCGCTACTACGAGGCTCTGAGCTATTCCGACTTATACAACTACTACCGGACCTTTTGGCTCGGTAGGACGGGCCAGGGACGCGAGGCCTTTCAGGCAAGAACAGATGCGCTAAAGCGCACGCTGTACAGCGATGCCCTTATTTTCAGCGGAAACGAAGAGCAGGGATTCATCGTATTCCCCACGCTGCACGACGACGTGAGTGACATACAGGTGCAGATCAAAGACATCGCGCTGCGCTTCGACTATGCCAACGTCCCTATTGAGACGCTGGATTTGCGCTTCTCTTTTCACCGAGATATCCTTCAGGGCAAAACACCCGAGACTGCCCAGCTGCGCAATTGAGTGTTGGCATGAACGCATATTCGCCGTTGCGCAAGTTGGCCATAGCGCTAGCCGCATTCGCCTACTGTTTAGCACCATCCACGGGACAAGCCCAAATGGAAGTGTGGCAGATTGGCAAGGGCGGTTTGTCTTGGTCGTCCCAAGCCGAAACGCAAATTGGCGCACTCGACGTGGACGGAGCCCTACAGCCCCTCGAACTGGCAGAAGGCGAAAGTCTCATAGACCTCTTGCGTTCTTCCGGACAGCGTTTTCTCAACGGGCAGCCCGTGGATTACACGCAGGGCGGGCAGCCACGCACCTGGTCCAACGACGGATTCTTCAACCAACTCAATGGCCCCCTCGACCTGGTAGACGGGGACCCCACCACGTCATCCAAGAGCGTTTTTAAATCTGCTCAAAGTCAGGCTGGGGCCGCTTTTTTCTGGGACCTAGGCGCCCCATTCCCCATCAATCGCATTCGCTTTTATCCAGATCCTAACGACCCTGATGCCTTCATAAAAGCGTTCGAGTTAGAGGTAAACGACGGGGAGACCTTCAACAATATAAATCGTCCTGATTACGAACTCCTCAGGCGGGTAGAGGTCAACAGGCAGCAGGTAGTCGACATTCAGTTTGCCCCTCTTCAAGGCCGTTTTCTCCACCTGCGCGTCCTGTCAAAGACGACCTTCAACCTTGCAGAGTTTGAGATATACGGGCAGGGATTTGTTCCCATCGCCAGCTATGAGTCTTCGCTGCACTCTTTTGGATCAGCAGTCAACTACGGCTTGCTACGCGTGCACACTACGCGGCTGGGCGATGTGCAAAATGAGAACAAACAGGCTCCGTCTGCGACCATTCAGATGCGCACGGGCGCAGACGACAGCCCGCTTAGCTACTTCCGCCGCGATCGCAATACCGGCTCACAGGAAGAAGTCTCCTTCACCGAGTACAATAGCGATTTGCCGCGCCGAGCACTCTATCGACAGGACCCAACTACTGGAGCACTCTTGGAGGAGCTAGATCGGGCTCCCTATCTCGACCTGCCCATCGATGAACAGGGCCCTGTGCGCGACTTTATAAAAGGCGATATACGCGCAGATGTGGAGAATTGGAGCGCCTGGTCTCCGGGCATTGAAATCAGCTCCACCGGCCTGCTAGAAATTCCCATCGATTTGCCCAGTCCGCGTCAGTATATGCAATTTCGCGTCTCCTTTAATGGCGATGCTGAAAATGCCATCCGCATCGACACCCTACAGGTGCAGTTTTCCCCAAGTTTGGTCAGCACGGCAATCGGAGAGATTGCACTCGCATCTAACCTCCAGCCTGCAAACGGCGTGCTAGAAGTGGCAAGCGGTGTAGATACAACCTTCGTTTATGACATACAGACGGCGTTTGCAAACAACGAACAAGCCGGCTATCGCGGCATTCGCGTCGAGGCTTTTCCCGCGCCAACTTTTTTGGATCTACAGACAGGAATTCCTCTTACCTCCGTTGCCGACGTCAACGTCATTTCGCGCGAGCGCGGTTTTGACGTGCTTTTCCCGCCGGTTAGTAGCGACAATAACCAACCGCTCCGCGTCCTATTCGACATGCGCCTCTTGGAGCACAATACGCCCATCAACGCCTGGCTCTTAGGCGATGATGACGTGCCGCCTCATCCGATCACTCCGGGCAATGCCAGTGATGCCATTAGCACGGGCGTCATGAACGCTTTTGCTACGCAATCGCAGCCTGACATTCAGGTTGACTTATCTACGACCGTGCTCACCCCTAACGGAGACGGCATAAATGATGTGGCACAGATTGATCTCATTCTTTCTCAATTTGCCGAATCGATGGATGTCACCATAGACATATGCGATCTAAGTGGACGCTCCATACATCGTCTCACATCAGCTCAGCGCTCTTCGGGCTCTTACTCAGACATCTGGAACGGACGCGACAAATACGGTAACGCTCTACCGCCAGGCCTCTACATCGTGCGCGTAGCGATTGACGGCGACTTCAAGCAGTTTGAAGATTTCCGACTCCTAGGAGTGGCGTATTGAATAGCGTAACTAGAATCGTGCGAACTGCCGCGCTAGTATGGACGCTCGCAGCACCGTTTGGTGCACCCGTAAGCGCTCAGACCGCCTCGTCTTGGACAATCGGTGGAATTGATGGCCAACCTTGGTCCGAGACAGTAGAACGGTGGATCGCACTCGACGACACGACCAAAGCAGGTGCGGTCCAACCACAAGAAATTCCGCGAGATTACTCTATTACGCGCCAGCTGCTGCGCACAGGGATAGCCACCACACAGCGCAACCTATTTGGTTACCGTTGGAGCTTACACAAAGGACCCCGTCAAATAGAGGCCGACACGCTCGAAGTCGGCTGGCACCCACGCATGTGGCCAGGAGGAGGCGCCAACTCCCGAGCTCCAGAAGTATACCGTGGACTCATTGACGGCGACGAACTGACAGCCGCCTATAGACACAATGCACGCTTTGACGGACGCCCCAACAGCGTCAATTTCATCACGCTCGACTTAGGCGTACCCGTGCCTGTTGATAGCATCGTTTTCTTCCCTCCGCAAACTGGACTGACTAGCGACAACCAACGCCAGCGCGACCTCTTTGCACGCGCCTACGAAGTGAGCCGCACGAACGTGCCCGTCGAATGGTTGATCTTTGAAGACGAGAACACATCCACAGGTTCAGTTGGATACCATCCGCTCGATGAAATTATCGGTAGCACCTTCGCCAATAATACCAGCATTGTGTCTCTCACTTCCGAGCTTGCCTTTACGCGATTTCTACGCTTTAAGTTTGGTGAAACTACCGTCACGACGCTGCTGGCAGAGATTCAAGTTTTTGGTAGGGGCTATCCCGAAGAAGCGCGCTATCTCTCCACACCGCATTCATTTGGAGAAGCCGTCAGCTTAGGGCGCGTACACTGGGGTTTTACGCGCTACAGAAAAACATCTTCGGGTGAAATTATTGCGGATCCCAATGCGCCAGTGCACCTAGAATTACAGACGCGAGCAGGCTTTGACAACCAGCCCAAAACCTTTTTTATCTTTGATGATTTAGGTCGTCCGAGCGAGGTAGACGAAGCCACCTATTTCAAATCGCCTCGCGTAGTAGAGCGCTTTTCCGAGGGGATCTCCGGTTTTAGAGCGATGCGCGGGGACGACGCCGAGAACTGGAATACGTGGTCCGTCCCCTACCAAGCTTCGGGAGACGAAATCCGCTCCTCTGACGGTGCCCAGTATCTGCAGTTTCAGTTTAAAATTCGCACGGAAGATCCAATGGCCTTCGGCGTATTGGACAGCATCTCATTCGAGACTTCTCCCCTCTTGGCCGACAGCGCGCTTGCAGAGATCTCTCTTGGGGAAATCCAACAGGTCGATCAGCGCTCTCAGGTAGAGGTTCCACTGGGTGTCCAGCAGGCTTTCGCCTATGATCTGCGCACAGTCGCGGGCACGAACCGAGTTGGCTATGACACAATCGAGCTAGACGTGCCCGCCGCAGCACAGTTTGACGCTCTCGAAATCGATGGCAATAGAGCCGCTGAAGGGGACGACTTCTCACTCGAGAAAGCGAACGGGCAGTTTCGCATCTTCTTTCCAGAAACCGTGCGCCAAGATCGCTCGATACGCCTGAATTTTACCAGCGCCATATTTCAAGCATCTGTATTCTTAGAGGGGCGCATACGCAATCGCACGACCGACATAGCCTTGCCACAGTCCGTGGAGGCCGGTGATGCACGCACGGACGTAGCCAGTAACTCCGTGCAAATTGTTGCTAGCGATGTAGAAGTCGATGTGCTGAGCCCGATGACTCTATCGAGTGGTGTATTCACACCCAATGGAGACGGGATCAACGAAGAGGCTAGGGTATCTTTCGATTTATTTAGCGTTAACGGGGGCAAACTTCGCGTAGCGGCGCTCGACCTAGCGGGGCAGGAGATCGCAACGCTGTTGGAACAGCCGGCGATTGCAGGCCCCTACAGCGCGACGTGGGACGGTCGCAACAGCAGCGGCGAGACGGTACCCCCAGGGATTTACTTGGTCCGCGTCGAAGTCGACGTAGACAGGGGCGTATTCAGACAAATAAGTCCATTGGGTGTAGTCTACTGAGAAGCGCATCAGAAACTTTAACTATGAGAAACACACTGCGATCATCACTCATCCTTGCATCCCTGCTAGCGACCTGCTCGGTCCTCAGCGCGCAGGACCTCAATTTTGCGGGGAACGACTTCACATCTTGGAGTTATCCGCGTGGTTTGGTGAACGTGCAAGAAGAGGGAATTGTCGTTAAACGCTTTGGCAAAGCCTTTAACGCCGTTGCCAATGCCAGCGAATTTCGCTCCAGCATCATAGGCGACTACGGACAGCGCTTTGCGCGCACGCCATCCAACGCGACCACCGCGGCCTTAGCCGGCGACCAAGACCTGACGACGTGGTGGCAACCCAACGGAGAGGATCCCGTTGAAAAATGGTGGATAGAGATCGACCTAGGGCGGGCCGTAGTAGCAGAAAAGGTACGCGTTATTTTCCCGGATAATGAAGATGGACGCCCCTTTAGCTTCTTCTCTGTATACGTCAGTCCAGGCATTCCTGTTTTTGGCGGTACGGCAAAGCGCATCGTATACAGCCGGCTCGGACGCCCCATAAACAACAACACGAGCAGCGTCGTCGAGTTTGATTTAAAAACAACGGGGCTGCTCCCTGTAACGGGTGAATATCTAAGCGACAGCGAAGAAGTTGATTTTGACATCGTTCGATTTATTCGCTTCGAGGCCGCAGGAAAAACGCCCTCTGCTGCGTTGGCAGAAATTGAAGTCGATGGCGTTGGATTCAATCTCTCGACGCGGGTCCAAACGGAGACGCGCGTCGAAGATAATTTGCCGCACTGGGGAGGGCGCACCTGGACCTCCAAAGATCGCGATTGCAACGGCTGCGGTAAGGGCAGTGGCTCGGAAGCACTCATCGATCAGGATGTGGGTTTTCGAGGTTGGAATATAGAAGCTTCTGACAAGGGAAACTGGCGCGATTCCGGCGTCTGGTCTGTTATTGATTTTGGCAACGTATTCCGCGTTGATCGCATCGTTTGGATGCCCATAGTCTCTGGCCAAGGACCGTTTCTGTACGGTTTCCAACGCGATAAACAGGGCACCTGGGGCCGCTTTGAGTTTCTCTCGTCTGACGGCACGCCAAGCAACAGTTCTGATCCGGTTGTCGAAGGTCCCTACCTGTACGAATTGCTATCGTCAGTAGATAATTCAAAGCGACGTTACCTATTCGACTTCCAATTCGATCCGCGACCACTCCGCCTGCTTATGTGGCGCGTTCTCCGGCCGGATCAATTCCACCGTGCAGTGCAGCTCTTCGTATTCCACGGCGAGGGATATCCAGCTCAAATCGAATTGGAATCAGATGACATATTTCTCGGAGGAGCACGCAGCATACGCTTCGTCGAATGGGATAGTGATTTACCTCCAGGCACGCGCATCGAGGTCGAAACACAAACCGGAAACGGCTTTGATACGATTCTGCGCTATTTCTTAGCTAACGGAAAAGAGGTCACCAAAGACGCCTACGACGCGGCAAAATCAAGGAATCGGGGTGATATTGTCGAAGAGCGCGTCCGCGACGATACGTGGAGCAGTTGGAGTCAGCCGCAGCGCTTCTCGGG
>CALDFW010000206.1 GCA_937942165.1 uncultured bacterium
ACTAAATCCTCACTCTGCGCATAGGAAATGCTGTGATTTGTTGCGCAGTCTGGCGTATCGCGCCACATCCACACCATGTGCCACAGCCCGTCGGGCCCCTTCTCTGGCATGCGCGCGTAGGCGTTCATTCGATCCAGCCCATCGAGTAGGGGGGTGTCCAGCAAACGACTCCACCGCTTTGAAGCCACGTCGTATACGTTATAGAAGTCCACTCCGTTGCCGCTCTGCCCGTCGCGGTATCTAAAGACCAGACCACTATCTGGGCCCTGCATAAATACGGGATACGTGCAGCGGTCTTCTTGGGCACCAACCATATGGTCTATCCGCTCAAAACTCGTCACGTCCAACGGTCGGGTCGTGCGGAAATATATCAGCGGATCCACGTGCATATTGCCACACAAATGCACGTAGCCGGCCTCGTCAATGGCCATGATCAGAGAATTATGACTGTCCCAACCCAGCTCTGAAGACAGCCTGCCGCGCCCTTCCAACCAAATGCCTTCGGGATGAGCCAGCGTCCACGCATCCTCACCTAACAACCGCATACCAACGGTCATTTTACGCTCCGCGTCGTAAAAGGCCACAAACTGCTGATCGCCGTGCGTAAGCAAATCAAATCCCACTGGATGCCCTGACCAAACGGACCCGACGGGCAGTGAATGAGTGACTTTCATTGCATCCCCTTATGCAAAGTCCGAAGAGTGCTGAAAGCTGCGCACCGGACAGGCATCGCCCGAGGGAATACGCGCCTCCGGATTGTGCGTATAGCGATCGACTCCGCGCGCCATCGAACTTTCAAAGGTAGACCAAACGTCGAGATCCGCTTTGACTTCGGTTGGACTAAAGCGCATGGTGAGCACGGCCCGGGGCGACTTTCCGCGATTCGGACCAGAACCGTGTGCCAACGCCTCGTCGTGCAGGGATATTTCCCCTGCCTTCAGTTCGATTGGAACGGCCATCTCCTCGTCGATCTGATCGGCGTCTATCTCTTGCCCCAGCATGTATTCTTCGCCGCTCACATCGTGATGGGGAATCTGTCCCGATCGATGGCTGCCGCGCAGCACCTGCATAGCGCCGTTTTCGCGGGTCCCGTCGTAAAAGGCCAGCGATGCGGTGATCGTTTTCCTCGGCGAAAGCGGCCAATACTGCGAATCCTGATGCCAGGGAACAAAGTTGCCTTCGCCGGGATATTTTACAAAGAAACCGCCGCCCCACTGAAAGAAATCGGGACCAATGAGGTCCTCGACATAGTCCAAGATAGCCGGCGTGCGCGCCAGATCGTAAATCCAACGGTTGGCCTTGTGCCACATATTGACCGAACTGACCGGCACGCCCACCGGCATGAGCGCCTCGAGTTCGTGCAAACGCTTTTGTAATCGAGGCACCGCAACCGCATCAAACACGGGCAGGCCCTGTAGGTAGCCCCACTCGTTGAACTGTTCTATCTCGCCCGGCGTAAGGCGTCGGACCGCAGCACTGATAGGTAACTCTTCCATGGCGTATTTATCTCACTCTCCGCAACGGGAATAGATGGATTATGTGCTTGTCGCACGGTAGTAAGAGATCCGTTAGCCCATATTGAATGAACCCACACTCTAGGTTGACCCGGACCCAATATACGCGTTTCTTAGCAATCGTTCATATCGCGCACGGGCTCCTTTTGGCTATATATCGCCAAACCGCCCACACACATGTCTCCTATTATTCCGACAGAGGACACGCATATATGGCTCTGTATATCGCCCCAAACGAAGACGTTATGCCCAACCCGCGCCACCCAAAGATTTGCCAGGTGAGAGCCTACGTATCGCGCAGCGAAGAATACGGCGCCAGCGACGTGCACGACACCTCCGACACGCACTGGATCCTAGGTCTAACCGACGCCGACGGCGGATGGGATCACGTCACAACGCATCCCCCCATTACCAATCCCATGTCGCGCTATCCCCAATATTCTGGATCGCGCGCCTCTTGGGGGGTCGCGCGCGTGCCCACGGTGATCGTAGAAATCGAAGACGAAGCCGGCCAAATCGGCATTGGTGCCAGCACGGGCGGAGAAGCAGCTGCCTACATTATCGAAGAGCACCTGTCCATGTTTGTCGAAGGCCGCAGCGCCCTGGAGCGATCGGTGATTTGGGAGCAAATGTGGCGAGCATCCATTCACTACAGTCGCAAGGGTTTAGGCGTGCATGCGATCTCCGCCATCGACCTCGCTCTGTGGGACCTTTGCGGTCGCACGCTGGGCGAGCCCGTTTACAATCTCATGGGCGGCAGGACCAAGCAGCGAATTCCGGTCTATGCAACGACGTCGCGCCCCGACCTGGCCAAAGACCTGGGCTTTCCCGGCGCTAAGATCCCCCTGCCCTACGGTCCGGCCGACGGCGCTCTGGGCATGCGCAAGAATGTGGAGTTTGTTGGAGACTGGCGAGAAAAGGTCGGCCCCGACTTTCCGCTGATGCTTGACTGCTATATGGCGCTCGACCTGCAGTACGCCGCAGAATTGGCCCGCGTCCTCATGCCGTTCAACTTGAAGTGGATCGAAGAGCCTTTTATGCCGGACGACTATGCCGCTCACACTAAGCTAGCTGCCCGCTTTGAAGGCCTAGGCACGACGACGTACTTCGCCACCGGCGAGCATGAATACACGCGCTACGGCTATCAGCAGCTTATCGAAGCTGGCGTCGGCCTGCTGCAGCCAGACGTGATGTGGATGGGGGGACCAACGGAATTTTCGCGCATTGTAGCACAGGCCAACGCACAGGGCGTAGACGTCGTGCCGCACGGCTGCGGCGTATACGGCTACTATATGGCCATGGCCTTTGAGTCCATCAACCTCGCAGAATTCATGATGATGAGCGAGCAGGGCGACTCCATTGAACCCAACTTCGGCAGCGTATTCACCAACGAACCGCTTCCGGAGGACGGCTATATCACACTACCCGACACGCCGGGCTTCGGACTCGAACTCAATCGGGAGGCGCTCGGCTTGGTGCGCCCCTACGACCGCAGCTGACCGAGCAGACACCGAGAAAGTACCAGGCGGCACACCGTGCGACCCCTGCAGAGCGTCAAGCACTCGCAGAGGCCGTGCGGATGCTCCGCCATTTGGCAGGTACGCGCTCAGCGCAGCAGCAGCATTTTTTGCACGCGCGTCTGTCCAGAAACTCTGAGCCTGCTCAAATAGATGCCCGTAGCCACCGAGACGCCGCTATCATCGCGACCGTCCCAGGTCAACGAATGCACGCCGCCAGGCAGCGGCTCGTCCCACAGCTGCCGCACGGATCGACCCTGAACATCGTAAATATCTAGGCTGACTCGATCGGCCTGAGCGAGTTCGAACTGGATGACCGTACCTGCATTAAACGGGTTCGGATAATTGGTCAGCCAGCCAAAAGATGCGGGCAGCGACTGATCTTCAAGGACTGCAGTCATTTCTCCATCTCGATCACCGGCAGCAGATAGGTAAGACTGCGCCACCTGCAAAGCGATGCGCGGATTATCGGGGTATTCGTAGTCTCGGTTGAGCAGGACGACGACGGTCAGACGCTGATCTAAGACGCGCACGTAGTCGGCGTTGAATCCCAGCCAAGAACCGGAGTGCGCTACGTAGGACACTCCGTCGACTTCTTCAATTTCCCATCCAAATCCGTATGCCTCCCTGCGGCCATCGCTCAACGCTACGGGCTGAAATGCTTCGGCCAACGTCTCTTCTGAAACGAGCGTTGCATCATATAGCGCACGGTCGTAAAGCGCCATATCTCCGACCGTCGTGTAGATGGAACCCGACCCGTACAGATCGTCAAATTCATCGCTTGGATAGGGCTCCGGATCGCTGCCGTCTCCCGTATAGCTCATGGCCACCAGCGGATCGGCCCGGCGCGCTGGATTGGGCAGAGAAAAAGTGCCTCGCATGCCCAGCGGACCAAAGATGCGCGCGTGCATAAAGTCGGGAAACGACTGTCCGCTAGCGCGTTCGACCACCACGCCGAGCAGATCATAGCCCGGATTGCTGTATTCGAAGAAATCGCCGGGCGCGTTGGGAGTTTGGGGTAAATCTGCCAACACGGCGAGCAAATCGGCGTTTGTCGGCTGGTCGGACCGATCTATTAGATCGTCGAAGAAATAGTCGTAATCGGGCAGGCCCGAAGTATGCGTCAGCAGGCTGCGCACGGTGACGTCGGGACCCCAATGCGCCAGCTCGGGCACATAGTCCCCGACGGGGTCGTCGTAGCGCATCGTGCCCTCTTCCGACAACATCATGATTGCCAATCCCGTGACCTGCTTGCCCACGGAAGCCATGTGTAATACGTGATCAACGGTCAGAGGGTCGCCGCGTTCGAGATGGGCAAGACCGTACGCAGATTGATATACGATCGAATTGTCGCGTAGGACGATCACCGCTCCGCCCGGTGCATCTGCACTGGCAAAGCTAGTAAAGAAGGCATCCGTCTGACGATTGGCCTCGACATCGGCCTCCGACAGCTCGGCAAGACGCATCGGCTCCACCTCTTCGTAGACCAGCGGAACCCGTTCTTCTGCCAGATCTTCCAACGATTCTTCAATCGCCGTGCGAATGCTGCTCTCGTTAAAGCGAGACCCCAACCCCACGCCATCAGGCGTTCGATAGCGCACGACTCCGCGGTGGTCAATAACCATGTAGAAATCTTTCCCAAGGCCGTACTCTTGACCGATGGAACTAGCCTCCAACAGCAACGGGTACGTCGTACCCGTATTCTCTTTAAACTGTATGCGCACCTGGTCCGCGCGACCGTCATACATATCCAGTCCGATGGTCTGAAACGACTCCGATGCATATTCTTGCCAAAGCTCTTCTACGTTCGCGGCCTCCGCGATACAGAAGGGTCAGTTGAAACCAAAAAAGTTGATCAAGAGAACCCGCCCTCTGAAATCGCTCAGTGAGACTTCGTCACCCGACAGCGACTGCAGCGTAAATTCAGCAGCCGGTTCGCCGAGTCGCGATTGGGCAGAAGCCAGCGTTGCAACGAGCGTCGCGGCGAACACAGCGTGTAGTATGCGCATAGCTATTCCTCCTCAAGAGCCAGCAGTTTACCTAACTGCTCTACCATTTTTTCCGCATCACCGGGCCGGTACCCTTCATGTCGGTAGAAAACCGTTCCATCCGCTGCGATAATCAGCGTAGCAGGAACACCTGCCAGATGAAACAGCTGCAGCACTTCATTTGTATTGTCGAATAGGACGGGCAGCTCAATCTTATGCCGCCTCATGAAGGGAAGCACCTTGGGTCGGTTGCGCGGCCCGTCGACGTTGATCGTAAAAACCTGCACGCCTTTGCTCGCATATTGTTCGGCCACTTCTTGCACCTTGGGCAATCCCTTAATACAGGGCTTGCACCAAGTGGCCCAGAAATCAAATACGACGGGGCCTGACTCGAGCGTTTTTTCCAGCGAGAACGTAGATCCGTCCATACGCTCTAACACCAGCTGCGGTGCTTTTTCAGCACCGACCGAAGTGACGACCAATAGACTCAGCACTGCAACCACAACGCGTTGAATAAGCAAAGTAGAGTTCCCAATCTGTTTAGACTGCTCAATCTAGAGTATAAGAGAAACCCATACTCCGCGTGAAAAGTTCTCTCGTCAACTATTCGGCCGACCGCCTTTTGCCTATGTTATCACTATGCCCCGAATATGCCGTTCAGCGCGTGCACTCGTCTTGCCCATATTCTCTTTGGTCTTCGCTCTAGCCCCAGGCACACCAGAGGCACAGCTTCGCCTCTCAAGCCTGAGCGAGATGCAGATAGGCAATCTGCCCGAGCGCAAACCTCGAGATCTGCGCACGCTGTATCACCAGTTTAATCTTGGATATTCACTGGACCATTTTCGCGTCGGCGTCCGCAGCGAGGCTTTCGGCTCGAGCGAATCAGGCCGCAGCTACGGCGAGATTCTCCAGCGTTTTATCACCTATCGCCGGGCCAATTTCCAAGCCACACTGGGTCATTTTTACACAATTGTGGGCAGCGGACTCTTGGCACATGCCTTTGAGTTACCCGGTGTCATTACCGAACAACGCGGCTCGCGGCGACGCTATCAGATCGTCCGCGATCTCGACGGTATCCACCTTCGCTATGGTTTGCCGTGGGGCCGCATCCAACTTCTGCGCGGCGCCCCCGTCAATTCGGACCTACCGCCCGGCCTCAAGGACGTCAATCGCCGCCAGGGCACCATACAGGGTGGTACCCTAACGCTCCAACCGCGCTCCTACCTCGATACCGAGCTGAGCCTATTGGACTACGATACGGGCGAAGAGCGAGAGCTCGGACTAGCGCTTGGCGCACGCCTACGCCTCGAAACGCTGCTCTCATCGCTCGGCCTAGACGGTATCTACGCCGATCTATACGGCGAATACGCCCGCCGAAATCCGGATTCAGAGCCGATTTTTTCTATGAGTCGCGACCGGAGCCGCGCGCTCTATCTATCCTCGACGATAACGGTTGGCGCTTGGGGTCTCAGCCTCGAATTCAAGGATTATCGCAACTTTGCCCTAACCCAGATCAACAATCCGCCGCCGCTAATTCGCGAGCACTCTGCCTACTTGCTTAACCGCATTACGCACGACCTGCTTCCAGACGATGAGCGCGGTTTCCAAGGCGAGCTGAGCTATGCTACGGCGGGGGGGTATGTGCTAACGGCCAACTGGACGCATGCGGTGCGCCAACTTGCTCCTGGCCGTGCAGACGATAGAAGCCTGAGCGAACTCTTCTTGCAGCTAAACGCGCCGCTCGGCGACTTTATAGAAGCGCAGTTTTTTGTCGATGTTAACCGTAATCAGATTCTCGACGACCAGCGACACCGCATAGTTGGAACGCTTTGGAATTGGTCTATCAATACGCACTACAGCCTCGATTTCGACGTGCAGTTCCAAGACGTAGACCGGCGCTTCGGCGTCTCCGAATACCCCTATAGCAATCTCTATCTCAACTTCGCCGCCCACCGCACTTCTGGCATATCCGCAGCCCTGTCAATTGAACGCAGCACGGACGTGCTAGCGACCGGGGCCAATCCATCCGGCACTACGTGGTGGCGTGGACTCAGCCTAAACGCCGATTTAGGCAGCAACCACAACGTGCATATATTTACCGGTCAACGACGCGCAGGACTGGCCTGCAGCGCTGGAACATGCTACGAAATACTGGGATTCGAGGGCGTGGAAATTCGACTGCACAATCGGTTTTTCTAATTGCTTTACCCGCGCGGAAAAACCTAAGGCGTAAACACCGTCACAGTGGGGCGTTTAGCTTTACGCCGTTTCGCCGATGACTTCGCCTACGGCCTTGATTAGCTCTGCCATATTCACTGGCTTCTTCACAGAAGCTCTAAAACCGTAGTCTTTGTAGTCATTTATGACCCGGTTATTATCGTATCCGCTAGATACGATAGCGCGTACGTCGGCATCTAATTCATGCAGCTTCTTCACCGCTTGTTGGCCGTCCATTCCACCAGGCATCGTCAAATCCATAATGACTAGATCGTAGCCATTACCCGCTTCCATAGCCTCGCGATAGAGAGTTATCGCCTCTTCGCCCCCGTAGGCGCCTTCGACCTCGTAACCAAATTGTTCGAGCATTAGCGGCACCGTTGCGTGCACGGCCTCCTCATCGTCGACCAACAAGATGCGTCCCTTTCCAGCGTGCAGAGTCTCTTCAGACACCTCTTTTTCCAGCGTTGAATCTGGTATCGCTGGAATATAGAATTCAAACGCAGCACCTCTGTCTTTTTCGGAGCGAGCGGTGATATATCCATCATGCCTGTGTATGATAGAGTGCACAATTGACAATCCGAGACCGTGACCCGTTTCTTTCGTCGTATAGTAAGGATCAAAAATCTTTTTCAACGCTTCGCCGGACAGACCAACTCCCTCATCCTCAACAGTAACTTTCACGTAGGGACCGGCTTCGAGCAGATGGAAATACTGGATGGAATCCCCGGCACTTATATGCAGATTTTTAGCCGTTATCTTCAGGGTCCCACCCTCGCTCATAGCTTGATCCGCATTAATAACCAAGTTTTGTACGACCTGACCCATCTGACCATAGTCCACGTTAACCACATACAAATTATCGTCAATGTCGAACGCCGGCACCGTTTTTGAACCACGCAGTAAAAGCTCGGTCGTTTCTCGAATTAAATTCTTCATAGAGGACGCCTGCTTGACCGGTGCACCGCCCTTCGCAAAGGTCATCAACTGTTGCGTCAAGCCCCGGGTGCGCTCAGCGGCGTTCTTGCCGTTGGCAATGATCCCGTACGTCTTACTCTCTTTGTCTTCGGTCATCAACTCCAAGAGTTCGAAGCTCCCTATGACAGCAGTAAGGACGTTGTTAAAGTCATGCGCTATTCCACCCGCTAAAACGCCCAGCGCTTCTAGATTTTGACTCTTTCGGTGCTCTTCCTCCAGCGCCCTGCGCGTACCAACGTCTACGTAAATGGCTCTTGTGCCAACAACCTCGTTCTTGCGATCGTACTCAGGTAGGGCATACAAGATGGTCTCAACTATACGCCCATCTTTCGCGACAAGCTGTCGTTCCTGCGGCGTAAATGTTCCCTCCATCGCCTGTCGATACCCCCCCGATAGCATCTGCTCATTAGATTCGGCCGTATAGAAGAGAGTTGAATGTTTACCCACAACCTCTTCGCGGCTGTAGCCGAGTTCCTCAAGAAAACGTTTGTTCGCATCCACGATGGTCGGAGAAGGATCGCCAAATCGGGTTAACACGTACATCAACGGGGCTTCTTCAAACAGGCGTCGATGCTGATTTACCGACGCCCTCAGACTCTGCGAGATCTTCTGCTTTTCACCGCCGTCCACCACGTAATGATCAAAATAATCGAATACTCCATCGTCCTGACGAACGCATAGCGATACGAGTTCAGCGAACACAAGCCCGCCAGATCTATTGACAAGCCGAACACTTGTGACCAGATGATCAATTTCCCCACTTACCGTAAGGTCTAACAGATGGTCAATCATGTGCAAATCATCTGGATAAACGGTATCACTCCAGGAGATGAACTTAAATTCCTGCTCTGAATATCCAAGTAGGTTACAGAGCGTATCATCCGCCTCCAACCAGCGTCCTTGCGCGGACGTTTTCCCAATACCTACCCCGCTCAATTCGAAGTATTTGCGCAATCGATCTGTATTTTCATGCAGCTCTTGTCTATTCCCACTGCGGGCTGCAATAGCGCCTCTGATAAACCAAGAGCTCAACCCTGCGAGCGCGACCATGCCCACCAGGACAGCCCTATCGGACGCAGAAGCTCCCCCATATGCATAGAACGCGCTTCCACAGAGCAATAGGCAGAGCGGTATAAACACGAATAGTGCGTATTTCACAATCATATCATGTCACTGTTTTTATGAAGACTAACTGACCAATCACGGCGACCACGCGGAAGCCGTACGGTATTCAGATCGCGCTCGCGCAGCATGCGCGATTGACCGCACTGAGAAAACGCCACAGAATATAACGTACAACCCTATTTAAAAAACCCACCGCACACTCCAGAGAAAGCGCGGTAAACAGCATGAATGACTTAGCCTTCCGCCTAAGCGATGCACAGATGGCTCAGTTTATCGCTCACGGCTACACGACCATCACGCCGGATCTCCCGACTGAGTTTCACGCTGAGATTTATGCCCAACACGAAGAAATATTCGAACGCGAAGGGAATCCGGGCAATAATTTGCTACCGCGCATTCCCGGGGTTCGTCAAATCGTTGAGCACCCATCAGTCGTCGGCGCATTAAAAAGCGTCGTCGGTGACGACTACTACCTACAACCTCACCGACACCCTCACCACAATCCGGCCCAAAGCCAAGGTCAGAATATGCACCAAGACGGCGGCAAACGGTGGTCCCATCGCACTCGCTACCTCTTGGCATTCTACTATCCGCAGGATACCCCGCTAGAGCGAGGACCGTCTGGTATCGTGCCAGGCAGCCACTACTTCAACACGCCTGAAGGTGCCCAGATAGATCGAGAACTTCCTCTAGTCACGCCGGCCGGCAGCGTAACGATCACCCACTACGACCTCTGGCATCGAGCCATGCCCAACCTCAGCGATCACCACCGGTTCATGATCAAGTTCCTCTTCGCGCGCATGGACGAACCAGAAGCACCCTCTTGGAACAACCAGCAGACCGAGTGGCCGGGAGCGCCCCCTGCACTGACCGGAGACAGTCGGGCGCTCTCGACGATGTATGCACATGCCTGGCACTGGCATCGCGGAACGTCTATCCCCGTTCCGCCTAATGACCGCGAACCGGCAGACCTGCTCTCCCTACTGCAATCTGAGCAGGAACGCATTGGCATCGCAGCTGCTTATGACCTAGCGTCCTTTGGTAAGGAGTTCGTTCCCAGCCTGATTGGGACGCTGAGCAGCCAATCGGAAATGACGCGCCGGCACGCTGCGTATGCACTCAGCGCCATTGGAACACCGGCCGTCGACGCCCTCGTAGAAGCTCTCCAATCTGCCAATCCACTGACGCGCGCCGATGCAGCCACCGTATTGGGCGATATCGGCTATGCGTCCAACCCTGCGATCGACGCGCTCATCGATACAACCAAAGACGCCGAAACCTCGGTCCGTCAGCGAGCCGCCGAAGCGCTCGGCATCCTAGGCAGATCTCCCGCACCCGTCCCTGCGCTGATTGACGCACTGGCCGATGCAGAAGTTTCAGTGCGCACAGCGGCCGCCTTCGCGCTTTGTCGTCTTGGTCCCCAAGCCGCTGAAGCGGTCTCCGCGCTAGAGCACGTGCTCGATGATGAGAATCGCTACGTTCGCGGCGATGCGCTTTTCGCACTCCAGCGCATAGACACGCCAGAAGCTAAAGACACGCTGATCAAGCATCTAATGCCGGCTCGCTGGTGTCCGTTGACCACGCGCGAGAGCACGTTTTAACCGCAAGAGATCGCATCGGTAGGAAGAACAGTTTAAAAGCGAGCGGCGCGCAGTGCGCATCGTGGTTGGGATAGACTATTTCTTTAACGGGACTTCAGCTAGCAGTAGATCAGCGGCATCCTCGTAGCGAAATGTTCCTTCATACCGGTGGCGTGCCCGGTGGAAAATTGCCCACATGCGCCCTGCTCGAACTATAGCCGTTGCATACGAAGCGTCGTGATTTTCATGCAGGGGACCCAGCAGACAGTAGGGCACGAGCACGCCTTCTTCGTATGTATATACGATCGTCCCCTGATCTACCTCTGCGGGCAAGGCCGACCTAGGTGCGTCGGATTCTATAGGCGGATCGCAGGCAAATGCGCGAGAGAAAACGTACGTAACGCCCTCAATCGTGTAGGCCGCATGTCCCGATAGATGGACGCCCGCCGATCGTTCCGACCATTGCGTATGCGGGGGCCGCGATTCTAAAATCGCTCCCCCGATCTGTCTCTGGTCTCGCAGAAATGCGGTCAGGTCGCCATTGGGTGAGAAAGAGAGCGTCGTTTCACTCTCACCGCGCCCGGCGCGCAGCGTGCTTATTCGGCTCCAAACCAAGCCGTCGCTAGAACAGACGAGTTCGGCACCGCGCTCGGCGTCGGTCCCCGGACGGTGCGCCCCCGCATAGAGTAGGCCATCGCGTTCAATCGGCTTCCACAGAATAAAGCCGTCTCGGTAGATGCGCTCCGGCTCACTCCACGTCCTGCCGTCTTCCGTTTGACTAGCATAAATGGTGAACAGACCGTCTCGCAGGCTGTTAAAGTAGAGCCACAGACGACCGTTAAAAACAACCCACTGCGCATCGCGATCATCGGCCCCTGTCTGGAAGAGCGCGACCTCTTCCCACGCCAAGAGATCGCTCGAAACGGACACGACAATCACTCCATCACGCGCCGTGTGACCACTGCCCCGTCGGTAGGCCAGCCAATAGCGGCCATTCCACGCTGTCAGAGCGGCAAACGCATTGTGCCAACCGTCGGCCACGACGGGTATCGCGTCGACGGTTGGCAGCTCGCCATACTCGCTTCTGTGCTCTATACCCAACGTCATAAGAGCGTACTCAGCGGTGCATAGAAGAGAGAGCACAATTCATCAAAACTGTCTTCCCCCGTCAATTGATGCGTCCCAGCGCTGAGACCACAGATAGTCCATGGCTGCCTGCGTCGCTGTGGGCGTCTCTAAGCGCTGTAGCGCGTTGAGCGCAAAGGATCCCACGTGCCCACAGGGATCGTCAAGCGCTTTAAAAAGGCCCGCTTCAAGCGAATGGGCAGCCGGCCCCAAGCGCGCACAAACGGTAGCAGCATTTATCCGCACCTGATCGCGCGGAACCCACTCGCGCGATGCCTCTTCGTGCCAGCTAGGGTGATCGGCTTCAAGCATTCTACCGAGTGCATCGATCCAGTCTGCCTGTGAATCCGATGCCGCAATATTACCCAGCGCATCAATAGCGGTACGCACCACTCGGTGTGAGGCGTCTCCAAGCGCCTCTACCAGCGCGGGCACCGCTGCCCCTGCGTGCGAATCCATCTCTCCCAAGGCAAAGGCTGCGTTGACGCGCGTCCACTCGCTCGGCGCGCAGAGCAGCTGAACAAGCGATTCTACCGCCGATTTTCCCACTGCCGCCAAGGCCTGCGCGGCATCTTCCATATTGGTAGCGCCCTCGTTCCACGCCGGGGGCGCATCGTGCCCATCGGCCTGTTCGCCTGCCGCCTCCAGCGCTGAGACAAGCAAGCTAAGAGCGGGGTCACCAATTCGTCCCAACGCATAGGTAGCTTCGACTCGAAGCGCCTGATGATCCGTGCCCAAAAGATCAATTAGCGCAGGTACGGCCTCGGCTGCCGCAGCACCTAACGAGGCCAAGCTACGCACCGCATCGAGACGCCGAGAGAGCGGTTGGTCTCCGTGCAAATCTGCCAAGCACTGCGTTAGCGAGCTGCTGTCGCCCTCAATATTGGCCCAAGATGCGTAGCGATCGCGCCGGCCGCACAGCCAATCCCACTGATGCGACCAAGTCAATTCGAGGTCGTGTGGAGCCGTAATCTCGGCGGGCCTTTCCCAGCCTGTACTTTGGCAGTTCCACGTGGGCTCTGTCGGTTCGGTCGCCCGCATATAAATAAACTTGATCATGTGCCGATGCCGCGGCAGCAGCGAAACGCCCGCTGCATGCCCTACGTCGAAATGGGTCAGTGATACCGTCCCAGCTCGCCCCGCTACGGGCAGCGTGTAGGCCCGATCCTCATCGCTGAGACCGCGATTATACTGCGTGCCGGGAATCACGTGCGTCGGACCGAGCTCTACCGGCGAGTCCTGCGGATAGTACATGATGCGCGCGTAGCGCATATAGTGCTGACGCGGATGACCCATCGGCGTGTAGCCGTCCTGATGGCAGTTGTTTCGCAGGCGATGTTCGATCTCATCATCAGAGGGAATATCTCTCACCGGGCCCAGGGGGTGACAGTAGCGATGTGGGTGTTCCAAATAGCCGGGTCCCAAAACGCTCAGCAGCGCCCCCCGCACCTCAGGACTGTTCAAAACGTGGCGCATTTCAGGCACGCGCGGCAGGATATTATTTCCGGGATTTGCCTCGGCATCAATGATCTCATTGAGCCGCCCATAGCACGCCTCGTGCGTGCCCTCGGGGACCGTCGGTTCAAAGACTAAATATCCATTGACGATAAACTCGCGTATCTGCTCATCGGTTAGCAGAATGGGTTCAAGCATGGGCAACCTTTCCTCGCATGGGTTGGGCAATGCAATCTGGCTGTCGCAATATGCCGTCCCATTTCCAACGGGTCAAGCGCTCCATTGGGAAACCCAGCGCCTTGGCCTTATATTTAATCTACACGAGCATATGACTCCTTTTAAAGCGGATCACTATTATCCGTTAGACAAGGAGAGCAACCATCCACCCAGACCATTCTACATATCTACCCAGAGGACCATCCATAGGGGGTTGCGACCGGTTGACCATTTATTGTGCGGCCGTCGTAAAAGGGGCTGTGCAAGGACGCATCGCGCAGCCCCCTCGCTGTTCTACACCTTCAAAAAGAGAAAACACACCGCATGTCTAAAGCAGTTGGCACCACGTTTCAATCTCTCTCTCTGACTAAACCCGTCCTCAAGGCCCTGAGCGAAATAGGCTACGAGATCCCCACTCCCATACAGGCGGAGACAATTCCCCTTATGTTGGCCCAGCGCGACGTCCTCGGCCAGGCCCAAACCGGCACGGGTAAGACCGCGGCGTTCGCCCTGCCCCTCCTAACTCATATTGAGGTGGAAAACCGATCTGTACAAGTACTCGTGTTGACGCCCACGCGTGAATTGGCCATTCAGGTGGCCGAAGCTTTTCAACGCTACGCCGCTCATATAAAAGGATTTCACGTATTGCCCGTTTACGGCGGGCAATCCTACGATGGGCAGCTGCGAGCCCTCAAGCGCGGCGTGCACGTGGTGGTGGGTACACCTGGCCGCGTCATGGATCACATGAGACGCAAAACGCTTCGGCTGGACGGACTGCGCTGCCTCGTGCTGGACGAGGGCGACGAAATGCTCAGAATGGGATTTATCGACGACGTAGAATGGATCTTGCAGCAGACGCCCGACCAGCATCAAACCGCCCTATTTTCAGCTACGATGCCCGAACCCATTCGCCGCATTGCTGAGCGCCACCTGCGCGATCCCGAGCACATCGCCATTGAACAACGCACGACGACGGCCGAAACCGTTCGACAACGACACTGGATGGTCAGCGGTAAAGACCGGAAGGTAGATGCCCTAACGCGCATATTAGAAGGGGAATCATTCGACGGCGTATTGGTGTTTGTGCGCACGCGCACCATGACAAACGAGCTCGCAGAAAAGCTAGAAGCACGCGGATATGCCAGCGCTGCTCTGAGCGGCGATATGGCACAAAAACAGCGTGAAAAAACGGTCGCTCTGCTCAAAAAGGGTCGCCTAGATATTCTGGTCGCCACAGACGTTGCTGCGCGCGGCCTAGATATCGACCGCATCAGCCACGTGATTAACTTCGATATACCCTCTGACGTCGAGGCCTATATCCACCGCATCGGGCGCACCGGACGCGCCGGACGCAGCGGCGAAGCCGTGCTCTTTGTTGCACCGCGTGAACGGAGACTTTTATACGCCATTGAACGCGCCACACAG
>CALDFW010000207.1 GCA_937942165.1 uncultured bacterium
GCGATCATGCACGAAGCCATATCGGCGCGCAGGAAGTTGGCGTACCAATAGCCGTAGTCCTGATGCCATTCCCACGCTCCACCCACTCGGGGTTCTTTGAGCATCATCTTGTGATGGTAGTGAAAGACCTCGTCGCCTACCAGCTGTTCCATGGGCTCGACAATGGCGCGATGACGCGCGTAGGCGCTGTACACGCTGGCTGGTAGGTCGTGGCGCAGCGACAGGCGACTCACCTTCCCCGCGCCGTCCAGCCGATCGTTGGCATTGTCCTGAAGCGCCTGGTCTGCGCGCGCGATCTCCAGCATTTGGTCCATGTCTTGGCGAGGGAAAAAATCGGGCAGCAGCAGGAATCCCTCTTCCTCGTATTGCGCAACCTGCGCTGCACTCAGCACGTAATCTGGCATGTTTACCCCCTAATCGTCTGCGTGTAATAAAAGCATAACTCCCGTCTAATCTGGCAAGAACCGCAGGCTAATACAAATCCGGCTCAAGCCGTTCTATGGTCGTGGGCCACGCTACTTGGCGACACTCGTCAAGCAACTTATTTTCCCCTGCATAGACGCATATCACAGCGATCGGAAAAAATTATGGACGACAATACAATCACTCGCTACGAAGACGTAGAGATAGACGATATACCGCGCAATCTGCGCTTTTATCCCAGCGATCCGAGCCAGGCGCACACGCTCTCATCTGAACGGATAGAGGCATACAATCGCGATGGCTATATCAAGGGTATGCGCATTTTCAGCGGTGAAGAGATCAACAATATACGCTCCTATTTTGATGCGCTCCTAGCGCGCGTCCTGGAATCCGGCGGCGATTCCTACTCTATATCCACCGCACACGTGCACTACGGTCGCGTATGGGACCTGCTCAACGACGAGCGCATCGTTGCGCACGTGAAAGATATTCTCGGGCCGGACGTGATCGGCTGGGGTTCACACTTTTTTTGTAAGATGCCGCACGACGGCAAGCGCGTATCTTGGCATCAGGATGCATCCTACTGGCCCATGTCGCCCTCTAAAACCGTGACGGTCTGGCTGGCCATTGACGACGCCGACCCGCAAAACGCCTGCATGCGCTTTATACCCGGCACGCACCAGCACGGGCATATGACTTACCACCTGAGCGAAGAGGACGAAAACAACGTGCTCTTTCAGACAGTGCCCAACGCCGAAGAGTACGGCGATCCCGTCGACGTCGAGCTAAACGCCGGCGAGATCTCCATGCACTCGGACTTGCTTTTACACGGTTCTGAAGCCAATCGCTCCGACCGGCGGCGCTGCGGACTAACCCTTCGCTACTGTGCGGCCGACGTGCGCGCCATGCAGGGGTGGCATTTAAAAGGGGTTGTCGTAGCGGGCAGTGATCCCGAAGGCCACTGGAGCAACCCCGCCCGTCCCGAACAGGACTAGTCGCGTTGGCCGGTCTCCTTCTTTTTCTCACGGACTCCGAAGCCACCGAGCCCGCCGTCAGCGGTGCCAAGGGAGCCGCTCTAGCCCGTATGAAGCAGGCTGGCTTCCCCGTACCAGACGCCTTTATCCTGCCAACGGAAGCGTTCCGCGCAATGGTGAACACACTGCCCAGGCAAGCGCTGAACGCACTGAGGGAGGGGCATTCCGACGCGGCTCAAATTGCCGCTGGCGCACTGCGCGACGGAGCCCTATCCGAACCTTGGCTCGATGCACTGCGGAAGGCCCATACCGCGCTGGGCAGTCGAGCGGTTTCAGCCCGGTCTTCCTCAACGGCCGAAGATCGAGCCGAAGCGAGTTTTGCCGGTCAGTATGATACGGCGCTCAACCTAGTCAATCTCAATGGACTAATAGACGGTATAGGTCGCGTTTGGGCCTCGCATTTTTCATCCCACGCTCAAGCCTATCGCAGGCGACATCGCATTCCCGAGGACGGATGCGCTATGGCCGTCGTCGTGCAGCGTCAGATCTCTTCTCGCGCGTCGGGGGTCCTTTTCACGCGCGACCCGCAAAGTGGCGCCAAACGCTGCGTGATCTCTGCGTCTCTCGGTCAGGGCGAAGGCGTGGTGTCCGGCCGCGCACCAACCGATCACTGGGTAGTCTCACCGACAGACGGCACCGTACTGTCTGCCGAGATTGCAGACAAACACCAGCGCGTCGAAACGCAGGCCAAAGGAGGTATTGCAATTGCAGCGGTAGATGCGGAGAGGCGAAGTGCGCCTTCGCTCCGGCCGGAGCACATCGCCGAACTCACCGGGCTGGGCATGCGCATTGAAGCGCTCTTCGCCGCCGCACAGGACATCGAGTTCGCCGTAGACGAGGCCATCCACATACTGCAGGCACGACCCATTACCACCGTAGACGAGATCGCCGAGCCGGATGAGCCGTGGGAAAAAGGCTTGGATACAACGCACTGTTGGACAAAGGGGCGGGGACCGTTTACGCGCTTAGAGCAGGACTATATGGTAGAGTACATGGCCCATGCGCGCGCCTGCTACAAAGAGGTCGGATCTCGCATGACGGCAAAACACCTTTACCACCTGTGCAACGGCTATATGTATACGCGGGCGCCGGAGGTTGAGCCCGATGAACTGGCTCGCCGCCACGCCGTGCAAACGGAGCGCGTAGACGCCTGCACGGAGCGCGGCACGACGTATTTTGAAGCGGTACAGCGCGGAATTATAGAAAATAGACTCGCCGAACTCAGAACGCAGCGCCGCCGGGCCAAGAGCCCAGCCGATCGCGTATCCTATCTCGATTCCTGCCTGCGGATGCTCGGCTACGTATCCGGACACCTACACTGGTCTATGGGACGACCCGAGCCCCTACCCGGCTGGCACGAGGAATACGAAGCGTTGACCGGCCGGCCGCAACACGAAGCCAACACGTTCTTACAGGCCATTGACAACCGCATGACGCGCTTAGTAGGCCAACTGCGCAAGCTGGCGCGTATCGTTCAATCCGATTCCACCCTGCACACACTCTTTCGAGAGAGGCGATTTGATGAACTGGACCGGCCTGCAACTTGGCCAGCGCGACGGCATTTCCAAACCCGCTTCAGGGCTATGTTAAAAACGCACGGATTGCGCAGCGGCCGCGGCTATGGATCGAGCAGCGGCTTCCAGACGCCAACTTGGAATATGGATCCACGCGTTCCCCTCGACATAATCGCCACCTATGCAGAGCAAGACCTCGACGCACTCGACAGGTTCGAGCACGAGGCGCGCAGAGAGCGCTACAACGCGACGCGACGCCTGCGGCGCCAGTTTGCCGGAGATACCGAGCAGCGAACGCGCTTTGAGGGCGCGCTGCTGCGCGGACAGCTGCACGTGCGCTTCTTAGAAGACCACAACTATTATATGGAACAGTGCAGCGGCGGCACGGCGCGCGAGGCCATAGACGCCGTCGGCCAAGACCTAGTCAACCAAAACGCGGTCGACGCATCCGACGACGTCTTCCATTTTTCTTTAGCTGAACTGCGCGCCTTAGCTACGGCGGCGCATCCAGCCGACCAGCGCGCGCTCGTCGCAGAGCGCAAGAGCGAGTTTGAGAGGCGACAGCGCATGCAGCCACCGGATACGCTGGGCGCAGACCCCGCAGAAAAAACCCAAGAAGAGCGCGAAAAAGTCGAGCGAGGTCGGCAGGGCAACAGACTCATAGGCGCCAGCGCATCCAGCGGTCGAGCAGCCGGACGCGCCGTGCTTATCGAGTCCGGCCAGCGCCCCCGCATACACCCGGGCGACATTCTAGTCGCCGGCAACGTCGGACCAGAGTGGACCCCGGCCTTTGCCGTGCTCGGCGGGATCGTCTTGGACGAGGGGTCCCTTTCGCAGCACGCCGCCATTGTCGCGCGCGAATACCGCATCCCCTCCGTTATGCAAACGCGCGAGGCCACCCGTCACATTGTCGAGGGGCAGCACATTGTCGTAGACGGCGACCAGGGCATCGTAGAGCTAGAACCCAATGAAAAATGAGAGGTAAATCCACATGAGCGACATCGCACCAAAAAACTACGTAGTATACCGCGCGGCCACGCCCATTGTCGTAGACGGCCATCTCAACGACGGTCCCTGGAAGGCGGCGCCCTGGACCGACCTCTTTGTCGATATTGAGGGCGATGCCAAGCCGCTGCCGCGCTTTGCCACGCGCGTCATGATGCTGTGGGACGACGAGTATTTCTATTTTGCCGCCGACATGGAAGAGCCGCACGTCTGGGGCACGCTAACCAAGCGCGATTCGGTGATTTGCAACGACAACGACTTTGAGATCTTTATCGATCCCGACGGAGACGGCGAGCACTATATGGAGTTTGAAATGAATCCGCTTAATGCCGCGTGGGATCTCTACCTACCCAAGGCCTATAACAAAGGTGGCAAAGCCGATCACGACTGGGATTTTGAAGGCATCAAACACGCCGTGCAAATCGACGGGACGCTCAACTGCGCCGACGATATCGATCGCGGCTGGAGCGTCGAAGTCGCCATTCCCTGGACCTCCATGAGCGAGCATGCCGGCTGCGACTGCCCGCCCAAGGCGGGCGACCAGTGGCGCGTCAACTTTTCGCGCGTCGAGTGGGCGTTCGACTATCACAAGGGAGGCTACCTGCGCCGCGAAGGCGTTCCCTGCGACAATTGGGTGTGGTCACCGCAGGGCGTCATCAATATGCACGTACCAGAGATGTGGGGATACGTGCAGTTTTCTTCCCTTGCCGCCGGACACGGCGAGGAAGCGTTCGTGCAGAAATAAGACCTACTCTTGAGACGGGAGCAACAGAAAACACCCATCTAAGAGATGGCGGCACGCGATATCCTACGTGAAATAGCGCCGGCGAAAGTAGAACGCCACGTTGACGAGGCCGATCAGCACCGGAACCTCGACTAGCGGACCGATCACCGCGGCAAACGCCGCTCCAGAGTTAATGCCAAAAACGGCAATAGCTACGGCGATAGCGAGCTCGAAGTTATTGCTGGCCGCCGTAAAGGACAGCGTGACCGTCCGCTCGTAGTCGGCCCCGCTGCGATGACCTAGGAAAAACGAAATCAAAAACATCAGCACAAAGTAGATGAGCAGCGGCACGGCGATGCGCAGCACGTCAGAGGGAATCTGCACGATGTTTTCGCCCTGCAGTGAAAACATCACCCAGATGGTAAAGAGCAGCGCAACGAGCGTCAGAGGACTGATGCGCGGGATAAA
>CALDFW010000208.1 GCA_937942165.1 uncultured bacterium
TACGATCCCTCGATTCGGGTGCCGTTAATCGTCAAGCCGCCTAAGGGCTATGAAGGGGCGCGCGGCGCGACTAGCGACGCGTTGGTGAGCCTTGTGGACCTGCTTCCCACGCTGCTGGACTTTGCCGGATTAGAGGGCGGCCACAGTTTGCCGGGTATCAGCCTGAAGCCGCTGTTTGAAGGAAAACCGTTGGCGCGCCAACGGCGCGCGACGCTGACGGAGTTTCTGTGGAAGGGCTCGGTCCATACTGCGATCCGTTCCCGAGACTGGAAGCTAGTCAATGGGCCACACGGTCGGGAACTGTATCACATCGCCGAAGATCCACACGAATTTAATAACTTGGCGGCAGACGGCCGCGCTGCGCCGCACTGTGCCGAATTAGAAGATGCTTGCCTAGAAGAAACTCGTCTGGCTTCGCAGGGCTACGCGAGCCGCTACACTGAATTTGAGCGGCAGGACTGGGACCCGCTAACGATGTAGCATCGCATTGAGAATGTGTTCCAACGGTTTATCTGGCAATGATAGAAAAGATATTTTTCAATATTTGGACTCGGCTGGTTATATACCCAACAGTGAAATATATTAGGCGTCCTCGACGCCGAAAGAATTTCATAACAGAGGAGACACACCGTGAGCGATCAGCCCTGGGAATCCGACCACTGGTCGGTGAGCCCCCACAACTTTGACCCCAATGTGATCGTTGAGCCCCACCATGTCGAACTCCACGATATTACGATTCGCGACGGCGAAGAGTGCGCTGATCTTGCTTATAATGTCGACGATAAGGTCCGGATCGCCGAGGCGCTGGCCACCGTAGGGGTGCGTCGGACCGAACTCTTTCTAACCGTTCCCGGCTGGCTCGAGGCGGTGCGAGCGATCCTGGCGCGGCAGCTGCCTCTAGATGTGTATGTCGACTGGCATCCAGGCCGCGTCGAGAGGGCCATCGAACTCGGCGTGCGGCACATTATGGTTTGGTATTTGATAGGTGAGCATCAGCAGATTCACTACCTCGGTAAATCTCGCGCCGAGTTAGAGCAGCAGGCGGCAGATCAGATCCAGGCGGCGGTTGCCGCTGGATGTCACGTGAATCTTTTCATGCCGGAATGCTCGCGGACTCCGCTGCAGCACATCCGCAGTGCTGTGGAGATGGCGCGCGATATGGGGGCCGGTGCCGTGACGATGGTGGATAGCTATGGCGTGATGCGCCCCCCGGCGGTCCGTTATTTGGTGGGCAAGATGCGGGAGTGGAGCGGTCTCGATGTCGACGTGCACTGTCACAACGATTTCGGCTTGTCTACGGCTAACGTCTTGGCAGCCTACGACGCAGGGGCCGTGGGGCTGAATGTCTGCGTAAATGGCGTGGGCTACCGCGCTGGCAACGCTCCCCTAGACGAGGTCGCAACGGCGCTCCAAATCCTCTACGGCGTCGACACGGGCGTCGATCTCAAGCAGCTACCTTGGCTTAGCCGGCTCGTGGCCGACATAACGGGAATAGAACCAGGCTACTTCAAGCCGATCGTCGGCGATGGGGCCTTCAGCGTCGAGCGCTGGGGCGGCACGGTGAAGCTCGCCGCCGCGGGGCAGCGCCCGAAGGCCTTCGCTTTCGAACCCGAGGTTGTGGGGCGCACGCCTCGAGTCGTGGTCGGCAAGTGGAGTGATATGGGAGCCGTGGAGAAGACCCTTACCGACCTCGGGCTGACCGCCACGCCCGACCAACTGCAGCAGATTCTGGTTACCTGCCAGCAGGCGGGCATCGCGCACCACCGACCGCTGAAGGATGATGAGGTCCTGTCGATCGCGCTGGCCGCCGGCGCCGTTTACGGGGATTCCTAGCCGTGGCCTAGGCGCGACTCTGGCCTGTATTCCTTAGGGAAACGTGTATGAATACCCACCCCAACATGCTGTTTATCATGACCGACCAGCAGCACGCCACGATGATGAGCTGTGCTGGCAATACGCAGTTACAGACCCCGGCGATGGATCAATTGGCGCACGATGGTATCCGCTTTGAAAACGCCTATTGCACAAATCCCGTGTGCGTTGCCAGTCGCACGAGCATGGCGACCGGTATGATGCCGGGCCGGCTGGGTGCGAATGATAATGGACCGGGCATGGAGATTGAAGCACTGCCCAGAGAAGTCGATCAGTGCTCACTGGGCAAGATGGTCAAGGCGGCTGGCTATGATACGTTTTACGGCGGCAAGGTGCATATGTGCCAAGCGCTGCATCCAGAAGTGGCGGGCTATGACGCGTATTTCCCCGATGATCGGGAGGCGCTGCCGGGCGCCTGCGTGGATTTTATCCGCAAGAAAAGAGATCGCCCGTTCTTTGCGGTGGCCTCGTTTATCAACCCCCATGATATCTGCTTTGCACACCGCGCCCATAACGGCATAGATACGCACGGAGTGCTCGAATTATACAGAGAAGCGGCAGCGCTGCCTCTGGATCAATTGCCCCCTCTTCCCGACAACTATGCGATACCGCAGGGTGAACCTTCCGCGGTCGATGCGCATGCCAGCACTACAGCCATTACGCCTTCTGGCACGATGCGGCGGGAATACGATGAAAGGGATTGGCGGATTAACCGCTGGATATACCATCGACTGACTGAGCAGGTCGATCGGCATATTGGCCTTATTTTGGACGGCCTGAAAGAGGCCGGGCTCGAAAAAGATACCCTCATTCTATTTGTCAGTGATCATGGCAATATGGATGCAAGTCACCGCCTGGCATCCAAGGGATTCTACTATGATGAGTCGGTTCGCGTGCCGTTCATTATGAAATATGAGGGGGAGATCTCCGGCGGTAGGACAGATCGAAGCCACCTGATTTCAACCGGACTAGATATCCTACCAACGATCTGCGATTACGCTGGCATCGAGAAACCGACGCACCTCTTAGGCGATAGCCTGCGTCCGCTTGCCAGCGGAGAGGACGTCGATCAGTGGCGTTCCTATGTGGTTTCGGAGAACGGTTGGTTTCGCATGGTTCGGAGTTCAAAATTTAAATACAGCGTGGCCCGTGCAGCAGGTGGACAAGAATGTCTGGTTGATATGAATAACGACCGGGGCGAAATGCAGAACCTAGTGCTGGATCCTCTATTCCATAACGAGCTGGTTGCGCATCGCAGGCTTCTGGCAGAATGGATTGAGATCTCTGGAGATAAAGAGGGCGCGCACTATACCAGAGACGAGAACATATAATATCGCTTGGCGCGGCTGCTAAAGGAATGTGATGAGGGAAAGCTATAGTATGAACAACCTGCATACAGCGCCCGCCCAATGGAGGGGGTAGCATGGAGAAATTAGACGAGTCTAACGCTGGCCTGAATCGCCGTGATGCGCTCAAAGGCATGACGGCGGTTAGCCTGGCGCTTGCTACGGGGGCATACGGTGTGCCGGACGCCCCCATTTCCTCATCGCGTTCCAGTGCGACAGGGCGAGATCGGATCCGGAGCGAAAACGCGCACTCCGGCACGCGCGACTGGCTTCTGACCAACGTCGACGTCGTTATGAACGAACCTGTGGAACTTTGGCGTTCCCCGCGCATTGAGGGCTACTGCTCTGCCACGAGCGTGGCTGCGGGGGAAACGCTCAAGGTCATGGTGAGCACCAATCCGGTCTCTGAGTTCTGCTTGGAAATCTTCCGCACGGGCTACTACGGCGGAACCGGCGGGCGTTTTATGAAGCGTTTTGACTCTTTACAGGGAAAGACGCAGGCCGATCCCCCCGTCGGCGAAAACCGTCTACGCGAATGCCAGTGGGAACCGTCGGTGGAATTTGAAATTCCCGACGATTGGCTGAGCGGCGTCTATCTGGGCAAACTCACGGCCAAGGAGGGGGGCGTGCAGAGTTATGTCATTTTCGTTGTGCGCGACGACAGGCCCTGCGATTTGCTTTTTCAGTGCAGCGACATGACCTGGGCCTGCTACAATAGCTGGCCTACCAACGAATGGTCTCTCTATCACAACGACGCCAACGGCTACGCGGGACATTTGGGAAGAAAAGAGTGGAGCACGGACGCCAATGATACCGGGTGGGTAAGTTTTGACCGTCCGTACGCCCATTTTTGTCAGGACCATCTCGTCGATAGACCTTCCTCCGTGGGGTCGGGCGAGTTTCTACTTTGGGAGTTCCCCCTGTCCTACTGGATTGAGCAGCAGGGCTACGACGTGTCGTATATCTCCAATGTGGATACGCACACGGACGGACTGGGATTGCAGCGCGCGAAAGGTTTTATCTCCGTAGGCCATGACGAGTATTGGACGCGGGAGATGTATGATCACGTCGGTGCGGCCCGAGATGCGGGCGTCAACTTGGCTTTTCTGAGCGGTAATTCAGTTTGGGGCGTGGTGCCCTTGCTGCCTTCCGCCCAAGGGCAAGCCCATCGGGTCATGCGACGCGAAGACAAGTTCCTTGGTCCAGAACTTAGCAAGATGCTGGACGAGCGACGCGGCGTTGCTGCCAAGTATCCAGCGGGGCCGGACGGAGCGCTGCTTATGGGAGGACGCACCGCCGGCATTGGCGGAGGCGCTTGGACCTGTACCAATGCCGGGCACTGGCTGTATGAAGGCACGGGCATGAAGAACGGCGATACGGTCCAAGGTCTGGTGGGCTGGGAATGGCATGGCTCTCCTGCACGCGGTTTGCCGAGTCTGGAAGTGATAGCCGAGGGTCCTATGCTGCCTGAACATCCGTTGTATAGCCCTCATGCGGCAACGATCTACGATGGACCCAAGGGAAACGTCGTCTTTAACGCTGGGACGATCTGGTGGGCGCAAGGGTTGTCGTCGCCTCCCGGTCACGTATTACCCGGACACCACCATGCCAAACCGCAGGGACCGGATCCGCGCGTGCAGCGCATAATGGCGAATGTATTCAACCGGTTTATCCGCTAATCTCCAGCATATGAATAACGAAAAAATACCGCAGCTGAGAATGATGATTTCAGACGTTTCGGACTGGGCGATGGACTGGGCGTTACCGGTTGGCTATGAAATAGTGACCTACTCCGACGGTCTGGAGGGGGAGTGGCTTACGATCATCAATGCGTCTTTTGATAAGCAATTTACGATCGATGATTGGCAGAGGTTAATACTCGATAGAGAGGGCTATCGTTCGGATCGGGTTTTCTTTGTCAGGGAAAAATCGAGTGGGGCCATATGTGCGACCGCATCGGCCGTCAGAGGAGGCGGAGCAGAACACGGATACCTTCACTTTGTGGGGGTGCGACCCGAATGGGCCGGCCGCAAACTGGGCTTCTACGCTTCCTGCGCAGCAACAGAATCATTCAGGGCTGATCGCTGCACCGACGCTGCACTTAACACGGATGCTCACCGTCTGGCCGCACTAAAGACCTACCTGCGGATAGGATATCGGCCAGAGCCCCGGCACGAAGCGCATGCCGCAATATGGGCAAGGGCGCTCGAAGAGATCGGATTTGAGCTCCCGTAAAACTGACCGTGCGCAGCGCGGTTTGTCGCTTGCAACCGTAAGAACTATGTTCGGATTTTGCGTGGACAGTCGAAATATGCTAGGCAATGGCCGAGAGGAATAGAATATTGATGGGGTTTCGATTCGATTTGATCGCTGCTCTGCTGGTGGTGGGGGCGCTCTTTTGCTGGGGGTGTGGGGAGAATGAGTCCCATAGCGCACAGCGCGAAAAAGCCGAGGTTGTCATACCGATCGCGGCAGACGAGCGCGCCCTATCCGGTGGTGATATTCCGGTAGAGGCGTGGCCGGAGAGCTGGTTTCAGCCGCCGCGCAGGGCATCTCAGATCGGCTTGACTGAATTTAAGCAATCGCCCTTACTCGATTCACTCGTTGCCGCGGGCGAACTGCCACCGGTGGTCGAGCGCCTGCCGGACGATCCCATCGTGGTTTATCCCATAAACGAAATAGGTCGGCACGGCGGCACGGCGCGGCTCTTTTACGCCGGCGAGCAGCTGATCAACGTGCCCGAAGGGGCGCTGCGTCCGGGGCCGCAGATGCGGTTGAACCTGCCCAATTTCGCCCAAAAGGTGGAATACAGCGACGACGCTAAGTCGCTGCGCGTTTTCCTGCGGCCCGGTCACAAGTGGTCCGACGGCCACCCGATTACGGCGGACGATTATCTGTTCTGGTTTAACCATGTCCTCATGAATAAGGAACTCACGCCCGTGGTCGAAGCCCGGTTCAAAGGGGCGCGCATAGAAAAGCACGGAGACTACAGCTTTAGCTATCACTTTCCGCAGTCGATGCCGCTCTTCGTGAATCACCTGGCACATAACAGCTCGCGCTTGGCCATGCCAGCCCACTTTATGCGGCGCTACCATCCGGCGTTTACCGATGAGGCGCAGCTGGAGAGCGAAGCGGAAGAGTTGGGCTTGCAGGACTGGCGCGTCTATTTCCAAGCCGTCAACAATACGCGCGACCTGCTGTACTTTGGTCGTCCCGTCGATACGGCCTACGTGTTAGTCAGCCGAACGTCGACGCGCTCTTCGCTGCGGCGAAATCCCTACTACCCGAAGGTGGATCCCGAGGGCAATCAATTGCCCTATATCGATTACCTAGAAGTGCAGCGGGTCGACACGCCCGAAATTATGACGGCTAGGGCGGCAACCGGGCAGATCGACTTTGCCGGACGTCAGTTTATGACGGCCGATATTCCGCTCTTTAAGCGCTTTGAGGAGAGCAACGGCTATTCCACCTATGTTTGGCCCCGTCCCTATGGTTCTGATGTGGTCCTACAATTCAACTTGAACCATCCCGACATCGTGCTGCGCGAGATTTTCCAGGACGTGCGATTTCGCCGCGCTATGTCGCTGGCCATTAACCGGTCTGAAATCAACGATATTGCCTATTTTGGCCACGGCGTGCCGCGGCAGCTGACCGTAGTGCCCTCCAGCCAGTATTTTGAGCCAGAGTTTGCCCGTGCATACGCGGCGTTTGATCCGCAAAAGGCCCAAGCTCTCTTAGATGAGATGAATCTCGTAGATCGCGACGGCGACGGCAGTCGAGACCGCCCCGATGGCAAGCCGCTGCAGATTACCATAGAGTACATGGAGGGAGAGACTCCCAAGCAAATCACCTTGGATTTGGTGACGGCTTACTGGCGCGAAGTGGGCGTAAATGTGAACCTCAAACAGATCAGCGGCACGCTGCAGCGCATTCGCGCTCGAGCGGGTATTATGGACATGACGATCTGGCACGCCGATCGCAACGCCGATATTCTATTTCCCATCGAACCATACTGGTACGTGCCGGTTAATCAGGGCTGGGAGCAGAGTCAGTGGTCGTCTTGGACGCGATGGTATTTCACGGATGGGACGCGTGGCGAAGAGCCCCCCGAAGAAATTAAAGAACTGATCGAGTGGTGGGAAACGCTGAGACGTGCCACGGACGAACAGGTGCGCGTTGAGATGGGCAAGAAAATTCTGCGCAGTCAGGCGGAGAATCTGTGGGCGCTCGGCGTTATTGGACTGGGGCCGCACCCCATTGTCGTAAGCAACGACCTGCGCAATGTGCCGCACTATGGCTATTGGGGGTGGGACTCGCGCTGGTCCTGGCCCTATTTCCCCGAGACTTGGTATCTGCAGCGAGGTGGTTGATACGCCTTAGTACGCGGCATCTGTTTTTTGCGCACAGGGCCGCTTGGTTTTGGCGAGATAGTGCTATCTTTTGGCGCGTTTGCGCGGGTTCGGTCGGTATACATTGCGTATCTTTCCTCTCGCGCTCTATGCCGCAGCTGTGTAGCGGGTTCCCAACGGGTTTTACATTCTCAACTAACCTACTCCTTATGCGTCGATTTTATCTGCATACCTTAACGCTCGTCCTTTTGCTCGGTATCCTACCGACCAGGACGGTATGGGCAGTTGAAGAAGACGTTATTCGCTTCGCCACGATAAACGCCAATTACCGCGTTGCGTTGGAGGAGATTATTCGGCGGTACGAAGAGCGCAATCCCCACATCAAAGTAGAGTTGTCTATTGTCGGTCAGGAATTTGCCACCTGGATCCGCACCCGCGTGGCCGCCGGTGGCGATATGGTGCCGGATATTTACAACGGCAACTACACAAACGGCTACGACCGCCAAGGGCGCTGGGTGGCACTGGATTCTCACCTAGGAGGTGTAAACCGCTATACGGGTAAGCGCTGGCTCGATGGGTTAGACGCCAAGCTCATCGAGCGCTATCGCGTGGACGGCAAAGTCTACATCTTGCCCATCGACTATATCGATATCGCCGTTTTCTACAACCGCGATCTCTTTGATAAGCTAGGTTTGCAGCTGCCCAAAACGTGGGCCGAGTGGATGGAGCTGTGCGAGCGCGTACAACAGGCTGGTTATGTGCCCATTGCCATTGGAGGCGATGCCCAGGCCTACTGGGCGGGAGAAATGGGCTGGTTGGTGCGCTTGCTAGGTGACGCCTACTTGCGCAACTACGTGCCGATGCTGATGGCTCAGCCCGGCGACTGGGACTACGAGCAGGCGCGCAACGGCGACTACCAATATCGCCCTGACGACCTCTACTCCGACATGCTAGTTGTCGTTAATCGCGAGCGCGAGTTTGCTGCCATGCGCCGGGGGGAATTGGATTTTCGCGCGCCTAAGTTTCGCCGGCTATACGAGCGGTTGGGCGAACTGGCGCAGTACTTTCAGCCGGGCTATATGGGTGCTGATGCACGGAGCGCTACGCAGCTTTTTTACACGCAGAAGGCAGCCATGTGCCTGATGCACAGCGGCAGCATTACTGGCATCGTTCACGACTTTGCCAAAATGAAGCCAGAGGAACGTTTTGAATTCGCCAACTTCTGGTTCCCTCCCATAACCGACGATCCGCTGGTGGAAGGTCCCTTCCGCGGTGTGGGCGGCGGTGGGATGGTGCTGGCCGTTATGCAGAAAAACGATCCGCTACACGAGCAGAACGTCGTCGATTTTTTACAGTTTTTAACCACGCCAGAATCGGGCCGCTTACTCGTCGAGCGCACGCTGGCTGACGGGCAGCCTCTCACGGGTCCCCTGCTGATTGAAGGCGTGGATTTGCCGCCCGAGTTGGCCGATAAGTTTGACGTGTTTCGCGGCCACGGGTATGAAAAAATCAACTATCGCGGAGTCGGCGACGAGCAGGAGAGCGTGCAGGAATGGGTGATAATCGCCCAAGAGTACATGGGTGGACGCCTGTCTATGGATGACTTCCTGCAGCGCTACAACGAGCTGATGCTGCGCGGAGTTGACCGCTTAGTGCGGCGCGACGGTCTCGATATGGATCCGACGACCGAGGACGAGCCGCCCATAGTGCACCGTGAGAAAAACCCGTGGAATCCATTTGAAAACGGCAGCCTGATGTTGGTGCTCATTACGACGGCTTTCGCGGTTTTTGCATGGGTGCAGGTTCGGAGTGCTCAAGGACCGGCCAAACACCGAACGCGGACCGCGTATATGTTGCTTTTTCCCACGGTATTCTTGCTCGCAGCATTCAACTATTTTCCCGCCCTGTCAGGGCTCTATCACGCCTTTACCGAGTGGGAGTCGGGGCGTGATCCGGTATTTAATGGGCTGGATAACTTTCGTCAGCTCTTAGCCGACGACATGCTCTACGTCGGGTTTGGCAATATGCTCATATTGCTCTTCGCTGCGCTGATAAAAGCTACGATAGTGCCTTTTCTCGCCGCCGAGTTGATTCTGTATTTGGTTGGTGACCGCATCCGCTACGTATTTCGAACGGCTTTTCTACTGCCCATGGTGGTGCCGGCGCTGGTCGGCGTTCTCATCTGGCGGCTGATCTACAATCCGGATATGGGGTTGCTGAATCAAGCGCTGGACATGCTGAGTTTGTCTGCGCTTGCCGCCAATTGGCTAGGTGATCCAGAATTGGCTTTAGGAGCGATTATCGGTATGGGCTTCCCGTGGATTGGAGCTTTTGGTCTGCTCATCTATCTGGCCGGCCTGATGGGCATATCTCCAGATATCTACCACGCCTATACCATCGAATCAACGAGTACGCTTAGGCGCATCTGGCATCTCGACGTGCCCCTAGTGCGCGGGCAGACGCGCCTCTTGGTCATTCTAACCTTTATCAGCAGCGTGCAGGATTTCCAAACCGTGCTCATCATGACGCGCGGTGGGCCGGGTATGGCCACGTACGTGCCCGCACTGCGCATGTACAATCAGGCCTTTGTATACGGCCACTTCGGCTATGGGGCGGCCATTGGATTGATGCTGTTCCTGCTCGTTTTGACGATGACCGTGATCAATATGAAGGTCCTGCGGGGAGAAGAGACGACGTGATGGCCGCCGATCATAAAAGATATAAACGGGCCCTAGTCGGGCTGATATTGGCGGGTTTTGCGCTGCTGACCTTGCTGCCATTTTTCATGACGCTGGTGATGTCGCAAAAGACCAATGGCGAAATCCTAAATCAATTCTGGTCTTTGCCCGAGCAGCTTCGACCAGAATACTACGTCAACGCATTTACCTTTCTCGGCGTTTATATCGGGAACACGGTGTTAGTGGGATGCGGTACTATCTTCGGCGTGGTATTTCTATCGTCGCTAGCCGGCTACGTATTTGCACGGATCGATTTTGCCGGCAAAAAAGTTGTTTTTCTCCTTATCCTGGCGCTCATGATGATACCGGGGATTCTCACGCTCATACCTGCTTTCATATGGTATAAGGAATTTCCCCTAGTGGGCGGCAACGACTGGCTTGGCCAAGGTGGGACGGGGTTTCTCAATACGCGCTGGGTGCTGCTGATTCCCTATATCGCTAGCGGCCAAGTATTCGGCACCTTTCTCTGCCGCAGTTTCTTCGAGAGCCTGCCCGAATCGCTCTTTGAGGCGGCGCGTATAGACGGTGCCTCCGAGTTCCAGCTTTACTGGCGCGTGGCGCTCCCGTTGAGTCAGCCTATTTTGGCCACGCTGGCCATACTCGCCTTTGTTGGCGTGTACAATGACTACGTGTGGCCGCTAGTCACGGTGAGCAGTGCCGATATTCAAACTTTTTCGGTGGGTATAACGCTCTTTGCAGGGGAGGGCAATCTGGAGCCGGGAGAGACCATGGCTGGCTACGTGCTGGGGTCACTGCCGCTGATTGTAGTTTTCGCTTTTGGCATGAAATACTACGTAGCGGGGCTTACTCAAGGGGCTATCAAGGGGTAGCGTTCGGGAGGACGCTAGCAATGGCGATATTTTTTGCGAAACTCTCTGGGGGAGAGCCCGTGCAATTTGCGGAATTGTCGAGTGAAATAGTTGGCATCTGCAAAGCCGACTTCATAGCCTATCTGCGCAATGGGAGCCGGGCCGGCCAGGAGCAGTTCCTCTGCGCGCTGCAGGCGCATGTTGAGTAGGTATTCTATGGGACTCTGGCCGACGATGGCGTGGAAGTTGCGCGAGAGAGAGCGTTCAGACATGCCTGCCGCGTGGGCTAGGTCGCTCAGATGCAGAGACGCGCCTAGGTTGCTGTCCATATAGCGGATGCAGTTGGCGATGAGTAGTAGCTTGGTGCTGTCTAATGAGCCCAGCGTCTCGTATTGAATGCAGAGATTGCCTACGATCAGCTGTAGAAAGCCTCTCGCTCTAGAGCAGGCTAGGGGAGTGGTTTCCCGCGTGGCCGCTTCGAGTGATTCTATCCAGTCTTCGATTTCAACTAGAGCCCGCTGTGGGAGTCGTAGTTGACCATTGAATTGGTCCATGGCTCGCACGCGCGGTTCCAACTTGAAGAGCGCATAAAAGCCAGGCATACTGACGCACTCGCGCTCCAACACTTGCAGATGTTGGCTGCGCATGAGGATGTTGATGAGGCTTAGGTTCTGCGTGTCGGCGTAGCCGTGCCGGATATTAGGAGGAATGACAAAAGTGTCGCCCGGGCCTATCGGGTGGCGAGTTTGCTCTATTAGGTGGATCCCGTGGCCTGCGAGGACGATTACTAATTCGATAAAATCATGCTTGTGTAGTGCGCGTTGGTTGTGATTGGTTTCGCGCCGAGTGGCTATGCTCTGATAGGGTTCCTTAAACCAAAACTTAAGTTCCTCATCGCCTCGCGGTATGTGGTGATCGATCTCGGTTTCTACTTGTCTTGAGGACATGTTAATCTTTTGCAATTTTGTTGTAGATGGACTCTATTTACGCTGATGAAAGAGCCTGCGAAACCGTTCGTTGGCGAGATAATGCTAATATTTGGCTGATTTGTCAAGGTTTTTGTCCGTGATATGCGTATATTGACCAGTTGATTTACTACAATATTAACAATTGTTCGTTTGGACTCGTTGTTTAGCTTCATAGTTATTTATTGCTCGATTCTTGGAAAGGAGGTGTCTCCTAAGAGCTGTAGTTGGCGTTAAAGTTCTTCCTTTTTTTGAGTTAGCGGATATTCGAACCACAACTAGTGAGGTGGTATTTATTATGAAAAAGATCTTGAGTATCGCAAGTGCTGTAGCTTTGGGCATCATGCTGCAAGCCAGTGCCGTATCGGCGCACGTTCCCATTCCCGGCATTGATACTGGAACGTTGTTCCAGTGGCCCGCCGGTCAAGAGCCCGTTCTCGATGGCGATCTCTCCGAGTGGGATATCGTTCCGGAGGATTATTACGTGCCTTTCGATTCCCATTTCGAGTACTATCTTGGTTTGGGTCAAGAGAATGATGCGAGTAATCTGTCCTTCCGCGTAGTCGCAGGTTGGAGCGCTGGAACCAACCGTCTCTATCTCATGATGGAGCGCTATGATAACTATTGGGATCGCAACGGTGTAGGTGCTGTGGCCGCCGGCGATGACAGCTGGGAAATCATGATTGACGCCGACCACGGTGGTGACCGCCACTTTGTCTTGGCCGAAGACTTCGAGGACGCAGACGAGCTCCAGCGCAATCAGGGCCGTCGCGCCCAGAATGCTCACCACGTATTTCCGGACATGCCCGATGCCAATCGCGCCGTCGGTTGGAAGTGGTTCTTCAACAGCAATTCGACCTGGCACGACGAGGCTCCCTGGGGCGACTACGGCTTCCAGTTGGACGGTGCCATCAACTCGGGTGAGGTCACCGCGCGCATCGAGATTATGACCGCAGCGTGGGATGATTTCCACTGGATTGGTCCCGACGATAGCCAGATCCACACCTTCACCGAAGGCAATACCATCGGTTTGGGTTGGGTTGTGCACGACAAGGATTCTGCCGAAGAGGATAACGGCGGTAAGAGCGACGGTGGTTGGGGTATCAACCCGAACATCCAGATGTGGTTTGACTGCGTTAACTGCTCTGACTTCCTGTTGGCGCCGATCGATCCGCGCGTAGATTTCAGCAGCATTCCTACGGCAGTTGAAGAAGAGAGCTGGGGACGCATCAAGGCTGCTTATATCCAGTAGTCTTATTTTGATCTCAAGCTACACTTAATTGCTACAACGGTCTGAAGGGGGGATGTGCTCGGCATCTCCCCTTCAGATTCTTCTTTTTTCCTCGTAACTTCCTGCAAAGAATCCAGCAGCCTCTCGGGAGTACCGCCATGGTCGCATCCAATCGTTTATTGGTCGCGTTGTTGTCGATTGGGGTAATGAGTGTCGCAGTGGATGGACTGACCGTCTACCGGTTGGGAGGGGCCGATTTGCCACCTCCGCCCGAAGTGCAAGCGGGTCAAGCCGAGTACGTGCAGTTTGATTGGTCCAATCTCGACGCCAATTTGCAGGGGGTAGGCTCGTTCTTAAACATTGAGCCCGACGGCATTTCCCCGCTGTTTTTCTCGGAAGACCAGAATTTGGTAGTGAGCGTCGAGGATCGCGGCGGCTATGTCAACACGGGGGGAGGGACGTGCGGAACCTGCCCAGGATGGGTAGAGGCTGAAGAGACGGCCCTAGTCAGCGATGGAGACCTCGAGACGGCGTACTACGAGGTTAGCGGTAGCGAACCCGTCTTTGTACGTGGCGAGCGCTATGGTAAGAGCTTTCTCATTGACCTCGGTGGCCTGTTTGCGGTGGATCGCATCCGCTTTTCCACGCGCGCTGGAAATGAGGCTAATTACATAGAGCATTTTTACCTCTGGACCAATGCCTTGACCAATGACGAGGCGGGCATCAGCGACCTCGATCTGTGCGGCGCTGGGCGCACCGATAATTGCCTCGGTTTTGTCGGTCGAGACCACCGCTTACTCTGGAGGTTCCTAGATTTATATTTCCATCCCTTCCTGGAAGTCAAGGAGAATACTCGATCTACGGTCGAAGTAAATCTCACCGGCGAATATATCCGCCGCGTAAACCTCCACGTCCCCTCGCAGCAGGCCCGCGACTGGGAGATTGCCGAAATCGAGATTTTTGCTCCTGGTTACGTGCCCAACGCTTCGTACACTTCGAATATCCTCGATCTGGGGCGCGAGGTTACGCTGGGTGCACTGCGATGGTCGGGGCAGAAGGATGCCGCGGCTAAGATCGATATTCGCAGCCAAGGCGGCAGTGATAAAGATCCTAACATATACTGGCGCAAGACGTTCAGGGGAGACGAACAGGTTGTCTACGATGAGAACGGCGCCCCACTGACCCTTAGAAAATACAGCCGATTGGAAGCCTCTGAGCGCGGCAAAATCACGCGCGATGCGGACAATTGGGATTTTTGGTCGGTGACGTACGACTTTGCCGATAGCCAGGGCGTTGAACTGGCGACTACCCGGCCGCGTCGGTACGTGCAGTTGCAGATGGATTTTGTGTCGGGCCCTACGGCCGGCAGCAGACTCGACTACCTAGAGTGGACCGCTTCGCCGCCTGCGGCCACGGGGCTAGTGGGAGAAATAGACCCATGGCAAGTTGAGACGGCCCAAGTTACGAAGTTTACCTATGCAATTCGGCCTACCATCGGCTTGGATGATCCGGGTTTTGATCGTCTAGAAATTTCGGTCAACGGGGGCCGGTTGCTGAGCGTAGATGCCGTGCGTATGGGGGGTGAAGACGTAGAGTTTACTCGGTTAGAAGAAGCGAATGATCGCCTGGTGGTGGCTGTCCCCAAAGTCGATATAAGCCGCACCGAAGAGGTGTTAGAGGTCGATTTTAGCGGCGAGATTTTTCGCTTCGGGGCGACGTTTAACGGTCGCGTGTCTAACAGCGAAACGCCGCAAGACATTCAGCAGCCGGTCCAGGCTGGAGATGCTACGGCGCTGCGCGATGGTAACACCCTTTCAGTGCAAGCGCTTTTATTGGGAGATGAGGTGCTAAGCGCGCTGGATCTTGGTGCGGGCGTTTTTACGCCCAATGAAGACGGCACTAACGACGGTTTAGACATTAGCTATGACCTGCTCAAGATTGTGGAGCCAGCCGAAGTGGCCGTGGAGATACGAGATCTAACGGGCGGAATCGTGCGGCAGGTCTACGACGGGCTGGATGTGGCAGGTCGCCACAAGCACCGTTGGGATGGGCGAGATGATAGCGGACAGCGGGTGGGCCCGGGGATCTACATTTGCCGCATTGAAATCGAGACCGAGAGAGGGCGCCAGCAGCGATCAGGCGTCGTCGTTGTCGCATATTGATTGCTCAGGTTTTTCAGGAACTTAGGAGAGGCTGCGATGAGTAGGCAGATAGCATTGGTGTTGGGATTGTGTGTAGGAACATGCGGAATTGCATGGGCACAGAACCACACCTTGCGCTCCGATCACGTCATGATCAATACCCGAAGCCACTGGAATAACTGGAACTTTGTCTCCAGGACGCTCGACATCTCTGCGACTGGTGAGGTCGCACCGGTCTTTGTGCCCAAGGCCAACAACGCCGTGCTCGATATTGTCTCACACATACGCCGTGCTAACGCCAATCCGGAAGCAACTATCCTCGATGCGATAGAAGCCGGGTCCAATCAAGCGGACGTTGTTAACCTATTTGACGGCGACGAAACAACGTATTGGGAACCGGACCCAGACAGTCCGATACAGGACTGGTGGTTTCAAGTGGACCTGGGTCGTCTGATCAACGCCACCAATATTGGACTGAAGTTCGTACCGGAAGGAGAGGGTGATCCCTTTCTGCAGTTTGCCGTGCTTACGGCTGACAACGCGGATCCTGGGCGTAAAGTTGCTGGTAAGGTGCCCATGAATCTAGTCTACAGAACGCCCAACGATAACAAAACTCAGCGCGCCTATGCGTTTGAGCTGAAGCGTGGAGAAGTGCTCAATCCGAAGCCCGGTGTCGATTTTGACGGCGACATGGTGCGCCTAGTGCAGGTAGTGGTGACGGAAAGTGACGGCGCGCGGGGCATTGAAGTATCTGAAGAGGAATACGATGCGTTGCCCGTTGGTGAGCGTGGTGACGTCGTATTCTATAAGAAGGTCGACGAGGGGGAGGTGGAGATTGAAGAGGATATCTTTGAGGCGATCAATCCCGAAGCGCGCGGAGCTATTCGCTTTTACCGGCGCGAGCGGCCTCGCCTAGCCGAGTTAGAGGTCTACGAACTGGGCCGTAATCTCGCTCAGGGCATGGTTGCCGAACGCAACGGCAGCGCGGAGAGTTCGCACGAGGGGTCGGTGGGTAATCTGGTGGATGGCGAAGGCACGGCGCTCACCTTTAGCCTCAAGGCCTTTCAAAGCAGCACGGTCACCTTTGGCGAACGCTTTTTAGAATTCGATTTGGGTGCGTCCTTCTGGCTCGACGTTGTGCAAATATGGTACAATCTCAGCGCCTATAGTCTCGCTAATGCCAAATTCTACGACTATACGATCCGCACGTCAGATGGTACGCCTGCGCCCGGTGGCGGGTTTCTGTGGACGACGCCCGAACAGCAGCGCGGCAGAGGAACCTCCAGTGAGATCAATAGATTCACGCCCTTGCAGGCGCGCTACGTGCGCGTTGCCTATCCCTTTGCCAGCGTCGAATCGGGGGGAGAGGGTAATAAAGCCCGACTCAGAGAAGTGCAATTCTACGGTGAAGGATACCAACCCGAAGTCGTGTTGGAATCGGGGCTGATTCCGTTACAAGAGGCCAAAAATCTGGTGTCCATTGAATGGGATGCAGATACGCCTCCTAACACTTCGCTGCAAATACAGACGCGCACCGGCAACGAGGTGGCCGAAGTCTACCGCTATTACGATAGTGGGGGCGTGGAGGTGTCAGCAGGAAAATATGAGAAGCTAGGTTTCTTTAAGAAGGGCCGTATCGATACACTGCAGGTGGCCGGTTCGGATTGGAGCAATTGGAGTGCACCCTACGCCGAGTCGGGTGCATCGATCACCTCGCCCAGTCCGCGTCAGTTCTTGTCGTTGCGGGTTCGGATGATGACAGACGATCCCCAAATTGCAGCGGTCTTGCGCTCGGTCAGACTGAACTTTAATCCGCCTGTGGCTCAACAATTGCAGGGTGAACTCGACAAAGGAGTCTTTGCTGAGCTTGGTCAACCGCAGGAGGTTTCGCTGTTTATAAAGCCCGTTTTTGCGCCGCAAGATATCGGCTTTGATGAGATTCTGGTGCGCACGCCGCCCGATATGTCGATGCAGTTTAGCGGGCTGCGCGTAGGCAGTCTGGAGCAGTGGGAAAACGATCAGGCAGAGGAATTGACGGACGTGCAAGTTTTGGAGACGCGCTCGGATTCGCTGTGGCTGCGCATGGACCGCCTGGTGCGGCGGGGCGCGCAGGCCGAGTTGATCGAAGTAAAGTTTACCACGGCTCTCTTTTCCTCGGGAGCCGTCCTGGAAGCTGCCACGGGAAATTCTACGCTGGACAATTCTTGGCAGCAGGTCGATCCAGCGGACGTAACGGACAGGGCGGAGAGCCAAGGTCTGCAGATCTTGGCTTCTGTGACAGACAATAAGGTGCTGAGTGATGTGCAGGTGCTACCGCCGGTAGTGACGCCCAACGGCGATGGTATTAACGACGCCATGACCTTTGACTTCACCGTGCGCCGCCTGAGCGGCGTGCAGCCCGTCGAAGTGAAGGTCTTTGATTTGAGCGGTCGTTTAGTGCGCACGCTGAGCGTTCAGCGCCCGACGGTGGCAGGCACCTATTCCATCGAATGGTTGGCCGACGACGATCGAGGTCGGGTCGTGCCCCCGGGTATTTATGTTTTGCGTATCAACGTAGATGCCGATTCGAATTCGGCTGTGAAACAGACCGGAGTGCAGCGTCTTCTGTATGTTGCGTATTGACGTCGTGCAGTAGACAAGTGTGGCTGAAAAGGCCGAGGAGGTAGTTCTTTCGTGTTGTTTCCGGGCAAAAAAACGGCATCGCTGATCGCTGCACTGCTGAGTGTGCTGTGTCTTTTGGTCCAGGACACTGGAGCGGAGCGTCGCACAATTATTTTGGGTGGTGCAGAGGGCCTGGCGTGGGAGGAGGGTGGAGGTTCCATACCGGCGTCGATACAGACCGGACCGACAGAGGTTGAGATTAGCAATACCCCGGGCAATGTCATCGAGTTTGACGCGGGAGATCGCCCGGGCTGGCTGTCGCCACAGCAGGTTGACGAGACGATCAATATCGCCCTGGGATTGCTCGATCGCGGTGGTCGGCTCAACGCGCCGACCATCTTGTCGCAGGATGTAAGAAACACCTTGATTTTCATGGTCGATGACGATCCAACCACGGCTTTCGAGCGCAAGACCGTGCGCGGCGGTTCGCAGGTAAACTCGCTTGGAGTAATCATGGACTTCGACCTGGGTGCGCGTTTTGGCGTGGAGCGTATCCAGTTTTTCCCGCGCAACGCTCATCCAGATTTTTTGGCCCAGAGATTTCCCTTCCAGAACGACTATATGCGCGCTTTCGAACTCTTGCTCAATGATGGGAGCGAAGAGACACAGGAAGCCAACCAGCCGGTGTTGACCACCTACAGGCTAACTCCGGAAAACGAAGACCCAATCGTCGAACTGAATATTCCACCGCAGTACGTTCGCCATATACGTCTAAAATCGCAGACTACCGTGGGGTTTGAAATTGCCGAGTTTCGCGTTTTTGGTACGGGCTTCGTACCGCGGGCCGATTACGTGTCTAATGTCTTTGATTTTGGCGAAGAGTTAGCCCTTTGGGGCAATATACGCTGGGAAGAAGAATTTGTCGGGACAGAGCGTTTTTCGCGTCTGTCGATCAGTTCGCGCAGCGGATGGGATGATACGCCGTTGGTATTCACCCGAAAAAGCCGAGGTGAAGATGTGCCTTGGCGGGCAGATGCGTTCGTCACCACATCGGAGGGTATCCAGCTTTCCTTGGACGATATCTCCGACGTGCAGGAGGCGTTGGCAATCTACGACGCTTTGGAACTAGCCGAGCGAAATAGCATTGCGCTAACTCAGGCTGAATACGAGGCCTTGAGCAGTTCGAAGAAAGGAGCCGTCAGCGACGATCTGCTAGCCTGGAGCCGCTGGTCGCCTCCTTACAGTCTGGGCACCGACGAGATAAGAGTGGAAAATATAGGCGATGATGCGTTGGGCACACCTATTCTCTCGCCGGGTCCGCGTCGTTACTTCCAGATCAAAGCAGAATTTTCCAGCGACGAATTGCAATCGGCGAGGTTGCTGGGGGCACTGTCTTTCACCGCGTCCAATCCGCCTATAGCCGAGCGCATTATCAGCGAAGTCGTCCCTCGCCAGGTTGAACTGGGAGTTCCGGTATCTTTTACCTACGCCGTGTTGCCCACAAAAATACGCAGCGGAGTCGATCAGGGTTTCGACGTATTTGAAATCGCTACCCCCGTCCGCTGTGAAGAGGTGGGTTTAATCGAGGTCATCCATGCGGATGGTCGCGTGGAGTTGGCGGATTTCTCCGGCGTTGATTTGGAAAGCCTGCCGGTGCAAGACGATACCGGCCAATTTGCCGTCGAAGCCGTAGAGGAGCGACTGCTGCGAGTGCGCTTTCCCAGAATTGATGAAAGCGATCTGGAAGCAGAGCGTGCCGCGCTGTTGAAAATTGGTTTTACCTGCCGCGTGCTGCGCTTTGGTACGACGTTCTCTGGCACAGCGCGCAACGGCGCCACGACCGATTTGGGCCAGCGCGTCATCGGCGGTAATGCGGCCGATCTAGGCGCAGTGGACGATGATATCACGCCCATCGGCGTAGCCGATCCCAACGATCTGGCGGTTAAAGTGCCTCTTGGTGGCGGCGAATTGATGATTAACGTAGAGGCGCAGCCGCGTCCTTTCAGTCCCAATGGCGACGGTATTAACGATGCGACGTTTATACGCTACGATCTGACCCGATTGGTCGGGGGTGCACCGATTTCGGTGCGCATACACGATCTGTCAGGAACGCTACTGCGCACGCTATTTGTGGGAGAGCAGGGCGGCGGTAGCTTTGCCGCCGAGTGGGATGGCCGCGATGAGTCAGGTCAGATGGCGCCCCCGGGCATTTATCTCTACCGCGTCGATTTGGATACGGACACCAAGAGAGAAGCAAAAGTGGGCGTAGTGGAGGTTGTTTACTAAAAGCGCGTGCTGAGAGTTGGCGCGGGCGTGTAGTATTACATTTGGAGGGATTGGATGCGCAACACTAGGGTGAAACTAGGGTGGTTGTTCTGCTTTGTGCTAGCGGCGCTATGCTTGACGACCGGGGTAGATGCCCAGTCGCAGGATCGGCGTTTTGGCACGCAGCGCGGGGCTCAGCTTACCTATGAACCTAGAGGGCCAGGCATTTTATTCGATGCTCTCGACCCTGCACTAAAGAAGTGGTACGTGCCGCAAGAGCTGTACGCCGACTACGGCTTTCGTCAGTGGGAGTATTCCAATTACGCAAGAGAACCCTATCAGCGCTACGTAAATACAAATCTGCAGGGGGGGCCATTTTACGACTTATATGGCAACTATCAGACTTGGGGTTGGCTGATATTCGACTGGAACCAGAATCAGCCCGGACAGTTCGGTTCCTCTATTTACAAAGATCCCCGCTTTAATTCGTGGTTTAACGCCGTCACGGTATCCTCCGATTCGCGCGATCAGTATTATTTTGCCATAACCGTCGGCGAGCGCATTCGCACTACGCTGACGCCGCTGACCTTTTCCAAGCCGCGGTTTAATGGCATACAGATGGACTTCGCCTCCGATAAATACGAGGCGACGATGCTTTTTTCTAGAGCGAGCGAGGCCGTCTTGGGGACTACGCCCGAGCGCCTGCCCAGCACGACCACGAACGCCACCAACCTGATGGGTGGACGCGCAACGGCACAGGTAGGCGATTTTGTCAAAATCGGCGCGACGTTGGTTAATGCGCACAACTCGCAGACGCTAGCCGAAGCCTTTGAGCGCAATCCCTTTGTCGGTACGCTGAGCAGCGAGCAGGGAAGCAGTCCAGTGACTACCATCGCCGTAGTGTTGAGCGATGACTCTCCCGAAGACGGCACGGGTGGCGCAGCGCTATTTGCTCACGATATCATAATCACTGCCGAAGATTTTGATACTAGAAAGCGCACGAAGTTCAGGCTCCGCGAGGTAGTTGCTGACCCGACTAAATGGCCGGTGGTCACCGGCGGTTTTCCTCGTGAAGGCTTTCTCGTCGCCGATGGCAACGAGAAAATTGTCATCAACTATGATTTTAACGACCTGGCGTATATCGGGCCGCGACCAACGGAGATCGTCAATGTCGAGTTTGATCTGGTTGTGGCCAACGACTACAAAATACAGGTTTGGTCGGATCGCCAGACTGGGCGCGGCAGTTTGCCCAGCATGCCGCTGACTGGAGAAGACCTCGACCAATCCGGTGCCGTGCTATTCGACGTCGGCAGGGCGCCGGGTAACGTGAAAGATATTTCGAACCAGCGGCGCATCGTCTTCGACTACGGACTGCCCTCGGCCAACATGCTCTTCGGCTTTACAATGGAGGTCCAGCAGTTCATGGGCTTCAACGCCTATGCTGAGTTCGACATCAATCGCTCCTACAAGCAATATCCGAACTTGACGTTGATCGACGCTGGCCGCGGTCTGAATACGCACGCACGCGACGCTGAGGCATGGATGGTGAACGTGTCCAAAGTAGCCTACCCTTACTTCTTTTTCGGCGAGGCCTTTAGCATGGACCCGGACTATTCGACGACGTCGTTTATAGTCGACGGTAGCGGGAACGTGTACTACGACGATGAGCGCTCCTCGATGTACGAGTTTGTCGATGACAACGACGATCAGGATCGCACGCCAGACTGGAGTCGCTGGGGACAGGGGGGGCCCGACCCCATCGTTTTTCCGGGCTGGGATGAAAATAACGACTTTGTCTCGGACTTTAATCAGAACGACAATATTTCGCTGAGCAATCGCATACCCGACTACGAAGAGCCGTTTTTTAGGTATCACGTCGACCGTCCGGAATACCTCTTTGGTATTGATCTCAACAACAATAACTGGATCGACCGCTTCGAAAACGACGATCTGCCGGATTATCCATACCGCAGAGATCATCGGGGATATAATGTCTATCTAGGCCAACATCTGACGCCGGATGTGCGTCTGACCGTGGGTCAGATGAAAGAAGACAAGATCTCTTCTAATCGTCGCAATCACGTTACGTACGGCGTGTTTGTCCTCGACCGCGACGATGCTCAATGGGGGCGTCTGCGGGTATTTAACTCGCTAAAGAAGGTCAAGGATAATATTGCCGATGACCGCCGCGAAATGACGCCAGACTTGCAGACGGTATCTCTTGCTAATATCGAGGATATTCTGCCGGCTAGAGACACTTGGGTGAGTTCGAACTACGTGCAGTTCGACTACGCGCCGATTGAGGACATGAATCTCGTAAACAAGTTCAAGTATAGCCTCTATAACCAGCAGGGTGATGCTTACAAGACGGGTGATGCGCCTGTTCTCAATAGCAGCACGCACTTTCTGGGGTTGATCAACAAGATTGACTACACCTACCAGATAGGCACGTTGGCTCTGCAGCCAAAGATCAAGAGCGAGTACCTCAACCAATCTGCCTTTTTGCAGGGTGCTGATGATCGCAAGGAGTGGATGGGACTGGGTATTCTGCAGGCGCGCCTACCGATGCTGAACCGCTCGGCCATCGAAGCCGGCGTGGAGTATTCGATTTTCCACGAACTTGAGTTGGATGAGAGCGAATTGTTGGAAAATGGTCCGGCGCAGGAGACGGGCGATTTCCGCAATCTCGTACTGGCGGTGCAGTGGACGACTATCGGTCACTACTTAGGCTATAAACTCACGACCCAATTCGGCTTCAGCTATGCCAAGCGCTGGGATGAAGCCATCGTACTGGGAGACGAAGGGCTGGCTAAGAAGAGCGAGAGCCGATCTTTCGGTACCAGCTTTATTTCGGTGTACGCCGGTGTCGAATGATGAACGAATCAACGGTCATAAAAGAGGCGACGTCTATGTGCCGTAGCCTTAGGCATTCGGCCTGTTGGATGTTGCTCTGTCTGGCGGCAAATGCGGTGCAGGTGACTGCTCAGCAGGACTACGGCAATCGCCTGGGGACAAATGAACAGGGTCTCGTGTCCTATTACGCTACGGGCCCCAGCATGCAGCGCGCCGCATTTGAGCCGGCACTCAAGCGCTGGTATTTGCCGCAAGAGATCGCCGACGAATATCGCTGGCAGTGGGAGTATACCAACTATGCGCGCGAAAACTATCGGCGCTATATGTCCCCGCAGCAGGAAGGCGACCATTTTTACGACGTCTACGGGCGCTATCTGACTCAGGGGTGGCTCGTCTACGATTGGCGCCAGCGTCAGCCTGCCAATTCTGGGGGGTCGGGTGTGCTCAAACCGTCCGGCCGCTACGATAGGTGGTTTAGCAATCTGCTGATCTCTACCGATACCAAGGGGCAGCACTATCTGGGCATGACGGTCGGTGACCAAATCTATACGACGCTGACGCCCATGACCTTTCGCAAGACGCGCTTTAACGGCGTTCAGTTTGATTACGCCGCTAATCGATTGGAATCCACCGTTCTCATGTCGCGCATTAGTTTGCCGGTGCATCAGATAGCGCCGGGCGTGCGCGTACCCACTGTCACGGAGAATTTTACCAACCTGCTCGGCATGCGTAGCGTTTGGAAGGTCAGCGACGCAGTGCAACTAGGTGCGACCTTCGTCAATGCGCACAACGATCGCTCCGAGTCCGACCGCGGTGGAAATCCGTTCAAGGGTAAGTTGACCAACGGCCAGTTGGAGGAGCGCATAAACTGGATCATCGTGCGCATTACCGACGACTCGCCCGAAGACGGTGAGGGCGGACCAACCGTATTCAGCCAAGATATTGAAGTGCGCACCAAGATTGGCGATCGCGACACCGTGCTAGTGGGAAGCCAAATCGGATTTTTGCCGCAGCCGGAAGGCGGGATTACGCGCAACGGTTTTCCCGTGGCCGAAGGGTCTGGTGACGAAGGAGAGATATTCTATCGCTACAATTTCTCCGCGCTGGATCCGGAGGTGACGGCGCTCGAGGATATCGTTCAGGACGCCGACCTGGTGAATAATATCACCGAAGTGAAGTTCCGATTTTTGCTCAACAACGACTACAGAGTAGACATTACTTCGGATGTCCAGACGGACAACGAGCCGCTAGGTTCGCAGCCACAGTTCCTCAACGTGGCGCGGGCCGACGGCAACGTCAAAGACAATTCCAATCAGCAGTGGGTGGTATTTAATTACGGCCTACCGACGGCTACACAGGTCTTTGGTCTCAGCCTAGAAGTGACGGATTGGGCCGGTTTTCGGGTGTATGCCGAGTACAACGTCAATCATCAATTCGAACAGTATCCCAATATCAATCGCAAAAAACACCGCAGTTCTTCTGGCGTGGCAGGCAACCGTGCATCCACGGGGTGGATGGTCAACGTCGCCAGAGATTTCCATCCTTTTTTCTTTTTTGGTGAAGCATTCGGCATGGACGCCGATTACAACACGACTTCGTTTCTCGTCGACCAGGGGGGACGAATCAACTTCGCTGATGACGAGGAAGCGCGCTCGGAATTTGTCTACGACTTAGTCGACGACAATGACGACAATGACTTTCGTTTAGATCAACGGCGCGACAAAGAGGGTTTGGCCGACGAAGCCGTATTTCCAGGCCTGGATGAGAACGGCGATTTTATCTCTGATTTTAACCAGAACAACACGCCCGTGCGCCCCAATTTTACGCCTGATTACGAGGAGCAGTTCCTGCGTCATTACGTCGATCGTCCGGAATTCGTCTTTGCCATCGATCTGAATAATAACGGCTGGGGCGAACGCTTTGAGAATGACGATGAACCAGACTATCCCTACAAGCGCGATCGGCGCGGATACAACGCCTACCTCGGGGCGTGGATCACGCCGGAACTAAAGTGGATGGCTGGACAGGAGCGCGCTCGTCGTCTTTCGACTGGCGAAAAAAACTTGACCCGCTATGCTCTGCTGGCCTATGAACGCAATTTTGCGCGCACCGGCAACGCGATGTTCTACAATATGTTTAAACAGGTACAGGACAATATCGCCGATGACTTGATTCAGTGGGTAGAAGCTCGACCCGAGTTGGGCCGGTCGCCAGAGGTGGGCGGATCCATGCAGCCAGTCTTGGACCCGCTGGCCATGCGCGATGCGCTGGTCAACAGGCTGTGGGCTGGCTTTGAGAGCAAAACGTTTCGGGGTATTAATACCGAGAGTAAATTTATCCACGAGTTGATCCACCAACGTCAAAAAGATGCGACTGATCGCAGCGGACGCAAGATCTCGCGCACGACGCGTCGCCTAGGGTTGATCAATCGGATCGACTATATGTTCTCGCTGGGGCGTATGACTATTCAACCGCGCTTTAAGCACGAGTTGTTTATGGACAACACGCCGTATAATGCAGGTAGATTGCTGGGTGACTCGGCCGCCGAACGGGAGGATTGGAGCGGTATATTCTCTCTCCTTATGCGCCGACCCTTCTTAAATAACGTGCGTTTACAGTTGGGAATAGAGCGCATGATATTCCGCGATTTTGTCCAGGACGAGGTCTCTGTTGAACGGAAGCTGTCTGGCTTACTTGCCGGTGACCTGACTGGCGACTACGACGAGACATCGGTAGCGATGCAGCTTTCCCTCAGCACGCCGTATCTGGGCTACGAGTTGAACACGCTGGTGGGTTTGATGGTCAGCAGGAGACACTTGGAGCGCTTTGAACAGAAGAGCGCCAGAGAGACCAGTGCCTTATCATTCGTGACGGTCTATGGCAGTGTCCGCTAACGGTAGGGCCTATCTCTTTGCCGATGTTTCCATTTTTCCACATAAACACAATGTGAGTCAATCAATATGAAAGCGTACTGGCACGTCGTTTACTATTTCTTATTCATTTCGGTTCTAGTTGGGTGCGCGAAAGATGAGCAGGAACTTGAGAATCCCGTCTTGGCTGAAGTTGGCGAAAGCAAGATTACAGCATCGCAACTGGTGGAATTCGAAAGTCGGTTGCCGAAAGAGTTGAAAACTAAAAAGGCCGGTTTGGATGGATATCGAGACTATTTACAGACGGTTATCGACAAGGAAATATTTCTGCAGGAAGCGTTGAAGAGGGGCCTCGATAAAACGCCGGAAGTCGCCCAGACACTGCGCAAGGAAAAAGAAGACCGCGTGCTGCGCCTTCTATTCAAAAGGGAATTCGTCGACAAAGTACAGGTGGCAGAAGAGGAAATTCGGCAACGCTACGAGGCGATGGAGAAAGAGCGAGAAGTAGAGCTACGCTTGATTATCGTCGAGTCAGAAACCGATGCTCAAGAGATCTTGCACAGCATAGAGCACGGGGGGGATTTCGCCGAATTGGCTATGAGCCACTCGCTGCACAAGTCAACTGCGCCGATGGGCGGAGCGCTCGAGGGATATTTTACAGCTAAGCGCATACCGATTTATCTACGCAAGTACATAAGTGCGCTGAAGGCCGGCCAATACTCTGCCCCTATCCGTCTCCCCAGCGGTGAATATGGCATCTATCAGGTCACTGATGAGCGCGAAGTCAGTTATTCTACGGTTCACGCTACGCTATCGTCTCAGTTGAACGAGGAAAAGACTGCGGTGCTAGTCGATGCCTATTTAGATAATCTTCGGAACAGAATAAAACTGGAAAAAAAGGCCGAAGGACTGCGCGAACTGCAGGACTGGGTAAAGGCGGGCCGTCGCGAAGATTTTACGGATGCTGAACGCGCCGTCTCGCTCTACGAGTTTGACGGTGGCAGTATTACCGTAGGCGATTTTTGGAACTATGCTGCCGATGTTAGCATGGGTTTCTCTGGCGATATAGACGAAGCGGTGCAGTGGTTTGCAGATGACGTGTTGCTCTCCCGTGCTCTGTTTCTGAAGGCCGCTCGTGAGGAGTCCATAGATAGCGATCCGGAAATCGCGCAGTGGGAAGGTCGCCGCAGAGACGCCCTCCTGCTACTGGCGCTCAGGCAGACGGCCGTAAAAGATCAGGTCGTCGTTGAGCCGGAAGCGGTGCGGAAGTTTTACGACGATCGCCCGGAGATGTTCACTGCCCCTGAAGAGGTTGCGATTCGGGAAATCATGGTGAAAACGCGCGAGGAAGCTAGTGCGCTCAAGGAGCAAATTGAAGCGGGGGCCGATATGGGCGCACTTGCTGATCAGCATACGCTGCGCGCTTTGGGGAAAGGAGCAGGTGGAGAGTTCCACATCCATCCCTTTGAGCAGGCGTTTTATAAAGAGTTAATTGATGCGACGCGTTCGGCTGAGATTGGCGTGCTCAACGGTCCGCTGGCCGTAACTGCGCAGGCCGTGCAGGTGGCCGACCCGCAGTCTGTGCACTCGGGCGGCGAGTACTATTCGATATTCAAGGTTGTGGAATCCAACTTTGGGAGTAGTCCCGATCCGTTTGAAAAAGTTGCCAAACGAGCGCATGCACTATTAAAACGAGCTGAAGAGAGCCGTATCGCTGGCCAGTTTTTAATGGACTTGAGACAGAATTATGGAGGGCAGGTTGTCATCAACGATGATAACTTGAAAACGCTTATTTCCCAATAACGCTCTCTTTTTGTTGAGTGAAATGACTAGGCTATACGCACTAGGCAAAAACTGCATAGCCACATGCCGTCATAAACAAATGAACGCTTAACGCTGTGTCAGCAGGAGTCTGAATGCTATGGAGGAGAGTAAGCCCCATACAGCCCCAGGCGTAGTTGCAGGGGAGTTGGCGGTTGGTGCCGATGATCAATCGGCATTTACCGTTCGGGCTTTCGCTATCGGAGCTCTGCTGTCCTTCATTATAGGCGCGGGGGTCCCCTACGCCAGCTTCTATCTGCAAGGTTCTTTTATGGCGCTCGGCTTCAGCACGGTGGGCGCCGTATTTCTGCTCTTTATTCTCGTTGGATTGATCAACCCTCTGTTAAAGATGCTGCACCCCAGCGTGGGGCTGCGCCGGCGCGAAGTGCTGCTGATCTACATCATGATGGTCATGGCCTCGCCGCTGCCCTCGCTCTTTGCCGCAAAATTCCTCGTCCAGATCACGATTCCGTTTTATTACGCCACGCCTGAAAACGAGTGGCGCGAACTGATTATACCTTATATACCACACTGGCTTATGCTGGACGATCCAGAGATCCTCGATTCCTTTTACGAGGGACTTGGACGCGGCAGACCCGTGCCGTGGTCTTACTGGCTGCCGGTCATTTTAAGTTGGATGCCTTTTGTCTGGGCGCTGTTTCTAGTGATGATCGCCGCCATGGTTATCATGCGCAAGCAGTGGGTCGACAACGAGCGCCTCATATACCCTCTAGTGCAGGTGCCTCTGGCCATGAGTGAAGAGGGCAAAGCGGGCGAACGCGTCAATCCCTTCTTCAAAAATCCGGTTATGTGGGTTGGCTTTTCTATCCCTGCGATATGGGGCACGTTGCACGGTCTTCACAACTATTTTCCCGACGTGCTGCCCATTGCCACGCACGCCGATATGTTCTCCCTGACCTTACCCGTATTTAAAGACACGCCGCCCCTATTTTTTATCCTGCGCTTCAATATTCTCGGTTTCTTCTACTTTCTCAAGACGGAAATCGCTTTCAGCCTGTGGTTTTTTAATCTCTTTGCAGCTATGCTGCGGGGCATTTTTGCCGTGCTGGGCATCACTAGCTCGCAGACGTTGGGTGCCGGCCATGCGGTGCACGATCCCATTCTGGCCCACCACTCAATGGGCGGGATGTTGGTACTCGTACTGGCTGGTTTGTGGATGGGGCGAAAGCATTTAAAAGAGGTATTTGTTGGCGCGTTTTCGCGCACTTCAAAGGCCGACGATTCCGACGAAATCATTTCTTATCGAGCTGCGGTTTTTATGCTGCTGGGCGGCTGTGCCGTATTGGTTGTTTGGCTGTGGATGGTGGGCATGCCGATATGGGCGGCTGCGGCTCTGCTCTTTCTGGCGTTGGTGCTGTTCTTTGGTTTTACGCGCGTGGTGGCCGAGGGTGGCCTATCTGATGGCGCGCTGCCGGTGGTTCCGGCCGGCATTCTCGTCTCGGCGGTGGGTTCATCCGTCTTGGGGCCGCACGGCATGATCGGTCTGGCGACCACCTTTATGTGGACGGGTAATATGCGTTCGTTTGTGATGGCCTCCTGTGCGAACGGACTGAAGCTGGGGGAGGAACTGGGCAGTAGTAAAAAACCGCTGTTTTGGGCGATGATACTGGCGCTGGTGGTGTCGTTGGTGTCGGCTATATGGATGTTGTTGAGTCTCAGCTATGAGGCCGGTGCGCTCAATATGCGCCTGGGAGGGACCGGCACAGCGCACCGGGCGGGGTTTGACTTCGTATCGCGGCTTTTACGCACGCCGAGCGAGACCTATATATGGGGTTGGATAAACACGGGTATTGGCGCTGGTGTAATGAGCTTGCTGATGCTGGCACGCTGGCGCTATATCGGTTGGCCTCTGCACCCGCTGGGGTATCCCATAGGGCCCATATGGATCATGGATGCGCTGTGGTTCAATATGTTCTTGGCCTGGCTTATTAAGGTGCTGGTTTTAAAATACGGCGGGGTGGGGCTCTATCGCAGCACGCGTCCATTTTTTCTCGGTTTAATCCTAGGGAACGTCGTGCCGGGCGGTATCTTCTTGGTCGTCGATCACTTCACCGGTATGGTTGGCAATATCATTTTTTACGGGTGAAAACCCTTACTGGCTCTTTGCCAGAGGTGTGGAAAATCTAAGCTATGGACAGGCCTAATATACTTTTTGTATTAACCGATCAGATGCGCAGCACCGCTATGGGCTGTGCCGGCGTGGAGAAGGTGTATACGCCGAATCTGGATAGCCTGGCCGCTCAGGGCACTCGGTTCACCAACGCGATATCCAATACGCCGGCCTGCGCTCCAGCCAGAGCGACGTTATTTACCGGGCTGCACGTGCTGTCACACGAACTGGTCAACAACGAAAAGCAGGTGAAGTTGGGCACCTGCACCTTTGCCGGTGGTTTTCGCGATGCCGGCTATAAGTGTGGCTATATCGGAAAATGGCATATGGATGGCGGGGCGCGGACCGCGTTTATTCCGCCGGGAGAAAGGCGGCTGGGATTTGACGACTATTGGGCTGTGGCAAACTGCACGCACAGCTATATGGAATCGTTTTATTACGAAGATGACGATCCCGAGATAAAGTGGGTAGAAGGATATGAGCCGATTGTTCAGACGGACCTTGCGCTGGACTATCTCGGCCGCAAAGCCGCTGAAGAATCCCCGTTCTTTTTAACGCTTTCCTTGGGCACGCCGCACGATCCATATCAGGAAATGCCGGCGGAATACGCCGAAAAATATCGGTGGCAGGACATAGAGTATACGCCGAATAACTCTCCCTACGAACCGGCTGAAGTCAGGGTGGCCAAGCGTAAAATGCTAGCCGGATATTACGCCCACGTCACGGCGCTAGATGAACAACTGGGTCGCCTACTGCGATTCTTAGATGAACGCCCCGATCCGAGAGCTCCGGATAAAAAATTGGCAGACACGACCATCGTGGTCTTTGCCAGCGATCACGGCGATATGTTGGGCAGCCACGGGCAGTATTTTAAAAGCCAGCCCTACAGGGAATCGGCGGGCGTGCCGCTGATTATGCGCTGGCCTGGTCAGATAGCCGCAGGTCGAACTACCGATGGGCCTATAAGCCTCGTTGACTTAATGCCCAGCCTGCTTTCGCTGAGCGGAGCTGAGATTCCACCTCAGGCCGAGGGCGAGGATTTGACGCCGTTTATCTTGGGTGACGAAGCGCGTGCCCAAGACAGCGTGTGGATCAACTTCCCTGTCGACGTAAAGATCATCCACAGTCCCCCTTTTCGCGGTGTGGTGACCCGGGACTATACCTACGCCGTAACTCAGGAAGGTCCGTGGTGCTTGTTCGACGACAAAGAGGATCCCTTCCAGCGGAAGAACTTGATCAGTTGGGCCGCTAGGGACAATGCCGAGGTGGTTGCGTTACAGCAGGAGTTACAGCAAAAGGTCGACGCGTGGCTGGAGCGCACCAACGATCCTTTCGAAGATGGGGATACCATAAGCGACCGCTATCAGCCGGGGCACAGGGATGGCGTATTGCCCCAAGTGGCTGACACCGAATTTGCGATTGCTCTGCAGCAGCGTCGAGCAGCATTGGGAGAACGTTCAGCCGATAGACCGGCGCCTTGATGCACACGCGGTTTGCTGCGTTAAAATGATTATCAACAACAATTTGATCGACTGAGGAGGTTGCAGCAATGAGTACACCCCTGCGCAGCGGTGTTTCGGCTGTATTTCGTGACCTATTGGTTTTTTGTGCGATATGTGCGCTGCCGGCAAGTGCGCTGGAACGACCGGAGGTTACGTTCAAGATTTTCCAATTCCCCGCCGATGCGATCCCCCGCATCGACGGCGATATATCCGACTGGGCGCTGGTGCCCGATGAATATGCCATCGGCATCGACCAGTTAAAAGACACGGTGCACGATAGTCCGGTAGATCGGGAGGACTTGGATGTGACCGTACGCGTGGGTTGGGTTAAGGGACTCAACAGGCTCTATTTCCTCTACGAGGCCTACGACGACTACTGGGATTTCAGCCATCGCGATCTGCACAACGACATTTTCGAAGTGGTGGTCGACGGCGACGCGTCGGGCGGCCCGCTGATACCTCAGCTGCGCACCGATAAAGAGGTCAACGGGTTAGAGGGTCTGGACGGCCACTTTAAGTTCCACGGCGTGCACGCGCAGAACTACCACGTGCTGACGCCTGCCGATGGCAAACCGTGGACCATGGTCTGGGGAGCCAACCAGTGGATCTACGAATTGCCGTGGGCCAATGCGGCCGACGACTACGACTTCGAGCCTGGAGAAAGCGGCAAATATACGCTGGAATTCTGGATTACACCTTTTGA
>CALDFW010000209.1 GCA_937942165.1 uncultured bacterium
CGAGCTGATGGAGACCTCGTTTCAGTTTCGCTTTCCCGACGTGACGCTGCTCGACGGGCCGGGCGACCTCTTTGCCGGCTTTACCGAAGAGGTGCTGGACCCCTGGAAGCGCTTCCTGCTCGATAACGGCTTTACCTGGGATCGCTGCTATGCGCTGGCCCGGGTATCCGGTCCCAATACCTGCACCGGTTACCACATGGATCGCTCCAACGTGCTCTTTTGGAACGTGCGCGGGCGCAAGGCGTTTCACGGTTTTTCCGATCCCGACCGCTGGGTGCCGCTGGAGAGTGCGACGATGAGCCGCAAGGAGCAGGTCATGCCGGAAGGTCTGTCGGAGGGCGACGTGCTCTCGTACGAGGTCGGCGACGACGTCCTGCTCTGGAACCACCTGCTAACTCCGCACTGGGTCGACGCGCCCGAGCTGACGTTTGGCATCAACTTTTCGCACGGCGGTCTGCGCCACAACGGTCGCCTGTGCCGCTACGAGCAGTATCTGTATGACGAGGCGGGCCAAAACCCCAATGAGAAATGGCATCCCGAGACGTCGAGCGCGGCGTTTCGCGAGACGCTGGCCGGACGTGCGTAGAGGTTTGCGGAGATCGCGCACCCGCGTTGCTTGACAGGGAGGCAAGGGTGCGCTTTTGTTGTGCACTCTATCGAAACTGGAGAATATAGAATGACAATCCCTCGCAGAATATTGGGCAAAACGGGCGTTGAGGTGACCGCGCTGGGCTTGGGCGGCGTGTGCTGGAACCTAGCAGACAGCGATGGCGCGGCCGTCGAGGTGGTGCATCGGGCGATTGATCGCGGCATCACCTATCTCGATACGGCATCCTCGTATAAAGAGAGCGAGCGTCGACTGGGCGTTGCGCTTAGGGAGCGTGACCGCAGCGGTCTGTTTATCGCATCCAAGTGCATCAAGCGATCGGGCGACGAGCTCAAGCGCGAAATTGAGGACAGCTTTGAGCGCTTGGGCATCGACGTGATCGACCTGATGCAGGTGCACGCCATTGATGAAGAGGAAAACTTGGACGAAGTGCTGGGGTCCGACGGGGCGCTGCGCGTCATCGAGGCGTATCGTGCCGCGGGCAAGATCCGCTTTGTCGGGCTAACGGGCCACACCGCGCCGGCGCAGTTTCAGCGCATGGTGGGTGAATACGATTTCGATACGATTTTGAATCCGGCAGGCCCCGTCAACGTGGTTTGGAACGACTTTGTCTCTACGAGCATTGCGGCGGCCCGCCAGCGCGGCATGGGCGTGATCGGAATGAAGGTCATGGCCGTTGGAGAAGTGCCTGCGACGGATCGGGCGCTGCATTTGCGCTACGCGATGAGTCAGTCCGACGTGGCGATTGTCGGCATGGATACGGTAGAGCACGTCGAAGACCACGTGCGCGTGGCGGAACACTACGCGCCGCTGGACCCGGACGAAGAGCGCACCGTTATGGCGCGTGCGCTGGAATTGGTGCCGGCCGTCAAGAAGAAGCTGTGGTGGCTGCCCGAGCAGCGGGTGGCGTCCTAAGCGGACGGGCTTTGCGACGCACTGACGTAGCCGACGATCAGTTCGACGGCCGCTTCCGGAGAGACGCGGCCGGTGTTGATCGTCAGGTCGTACAGCAGGGGGTCGTCCCAGTCGGCTCCGTGGGCGTTGCGCAGATAGGCGTCGCGCCAGCCGTCGTGCTGCTCGATCAGTTTGCGCGCGTTTTCGGCGCTCATGTCGCGCGATTGCATGATTTGTTCGACGCGCTCGTCGACGGGCGAGACCACTTTTACGTGGCAGGCCGATGGATGGTCGCCGAGAATGATCTGGCTGGCGCGTCCCACAATGACGGCGCGGCCCGTCTGGCCGAAATCCTGTAAGAGCGTCGTGATTAGCAGCTGGTAGGTGCCCCGATCGAGATAGGTTGTGGGGCTGCCGTCGTGCTCGCGCACGTAGGAAAATTCGAGCCCAAACTCGGGGGCGTAGGCGGCCGCCGAGAGCGGGAATGTGCCCGGAGCCACTTCGGGGACCAGGAGGCGCTTGAGAAAGTGCTTAATGGGTCCCTCGCCCTTTTCGTCGTAGCGCTCGACCTCTTCGGGCGACGTATCCGTAATTTGGGCAATTTCCTCGACCAGCCTGCGGTCGACTAAATCGTATTGCAGCTGGGCGGCGACCTGCTCGGCGATCCAATCACCGCGACTGCCTATTTGGCGAGCTACAGTAATAATATTCATGTGCACGTCCCGCGTTATAGGGATGATTTAGGGCCCCCATTATATAGGGATCAACTAGGCTCTATGTCAATGCCAGAGTGAAATTTAGAGAGAAAGGAAGGGCGTCATGTTGGTCGGTATTTCCCCCCTCTTGAGTCCCGAATTATTGGCCGTGCTGTGCCGGATGGGGCACGGCGACGAGATCGTCTTAGCCGACGCCCATTTCCCCGGCCACTCCTGCAACGATCTGACGCTGCGCGCCGACGGACTGAAAATCGATGCGCTGCTCGAGGCCATTTTGCCGCTCTTTGCGCTGGACACCTACGTCGAAAGCGCAGCCTTTGTCATGGATCCGGTGCCCGGAGACAGCGCCGATCCGCAGGTGCGGGCCACCTATGAAGAGATCGTCGCGCGCCGCTGGCCCGACGCGGGCCCCGTCGCGGGCCTGGAGCGCTTCGCCTTTTACGAGCGAGCGCAGGCCGCCTTTGCCGTGGTGATGACGGGCGACGTGGCCAAATACGGCAATATCATTCTTAAGAAGGGCGTAACGCCCGTTTAGTTCCCGGGCGAGGGAGGGTCTATGCAGGACGTGCTGATGCGGCCGGTAACGGCTGGGCCGAAGTTCCACTGGTTTGGTTACTACGACAAGTGGCAGTTTGATCCGAGCGACCGCTACGCGCTGGGGATGGAAGTCGACTTTGAAGGGCGCTCGCCGCGGCCCGACGACGAGATCGCTCTCGGCCTGATCGACTTGGAGGATGGCGATCGCTGGAGCGAGATTGGACGCACGCAGGCCTGGTGCTGGCAGCAGGGCTGCATGCTGCAGTGGCGCCCGGGCTCGGCTCGCGAGGTGCTCTGGAACGCGCGCGAAGGCGACGCCTTTGTCTGCCGCGTGCTCGATGTGGACAGCGGGCGCAGCCGCACCCTGCCGCGCGCCGTCTATTCGCTCAGTCCGGACGGGAAGACGGCGGTGTGCGCCGACTTTCGCCGGATTCAGGACATGCGGCCGGGCTATGGCTATGCCGGCCTGCCCGATCCCAACGCCGGCGTGCTGGCGCCGGACGACGTCGGCATTTGGGCGCAGGACATGGACACGGGGGCGAGCGAACTGATCGTTTCCGTCGCGCAGATTGCGGCTCTGCCCTATCCGCACGGCGACCTGAGCGCGGCCAAGCACTACTTTAACCACCTGTTGTTCAGCCCCGACGGGACACGTTTTATATTTTT
>CALDFW010000210.1 GCA_937942165.1 uncultured bacterium
AACGCCGAGCACGGGTTGCGCGTAGCAGTATTAGTCAATGACTTTGGCGCAGTTAATATCGATGCTGCGTTAGTGACAGGCGTCTCTGGAGAATCGACTATCGATCTTTCCAATGGATGCATCTGCTGCTCGATTCGCGACGACCTATTTGAGGCTGTGGTGCAACTGATCCAACGCCCAGACCCACCGGAGTATATTGTCGTTGAGACAAGCGGCGTATCGGACCCCGTGGCGGTTTCACTCACCTTTATCGCACCCCAACTGCAGTCTCAAACTCGCGTGGATAGCGTGATAACGGTGGTTGATTCAGAGCACATTAGCCAAGTCGAAGGTAAAGGGCGAGAGCTCGCATTAGACCAAATCGCTACGGCAGATATGGTGGTGCTAAATAAGATCGACTTGGTTGATAAAATAGAGCGTAAAGCGTTGGCTAACTTTATTAGAAAACGCGCTCCGAGCGCACGTATTTTTGAAGCGATACATGGCGCAGTGCCGCTCGATATGGTATTAGGTGTCGGAGCATACGACCTCAACCGTTTTGCCAATAAACCGGAGTTAGATATTCACGTTCATTCGAGTGAAGAAGCACATGCGCACGAGCCCACTGAGGTGGAGCATCACGAACACCACGAACACACGCTCGTTTATAATACGTGGAGCTACACAACGGATCAGCCCCTTTCACGCCGGGCCTTGCTCGATGCTGTGAAAAGTTTACCTACGACGATCTACCGTGCTAAGGGGATTGTTCTGCTCGATGATACGACCCAGCAAAAGGGAATCATTCACTTTGCCGGACAGCGTACGCGCCTGATCATGGGCGAAGCGTGGGGCGACGAAAAACCGCAGACACAGTTGGTCTTTATCGGTGAAGAACATGGGATCAACACCGATGACTTGCAGGCGCGCTTTGATGCGTGTCGGACGGAGTAGCGCAGCGTTAAGTATAGTGCTTAGAACGATAATTACGCGCGATAGCCAAGGCATAAGGACACACCCGCTGCACTGGTCGCAAGCGCGACTAGAAAGAGAATGGGGGAATATGCTCCGTGCCTAAAACCATACTCTGGCGACGAAGCTTTTCTCCTTGCTCTTGAATCTCGCTAATATTTTGCACTCCGAGCAGTTCCATGGACCGCAGTAGATCTTCTTTTATCAACTCAAAGGCGCGCCTCAAACCCAAGTGGCCACCGGCTCCAAGCCCTCCTGCAGTCACTCGACCCAACCCCACGGCCTTTAGGCCGTAGCTGAGCCCAATAAGGACATCCAACCCGCTTCGAATACCGCCGTCCATCGCGCAGTCGAGTTTAGAATTGGCCGCCCGCAATTTGGGCATAGCTTCGGCGACAATCTGCAGCGACGGAATAGCGCGACCTAGTTGACGCCCACCGTGATTGGAGAAAATTACGCCCGTTGCACCCAGTTCCTCTGCTCTCAACGCATCTTCCGCGCAGTGAACGCCTTTTACGATGAGCGGCTGGTCGCCCCACGCCTCTTTGATCCACGGCAAATCACTCCAAGTAACAGCTGAGGCGGCAAGCTGCTGCCCAATACCGGCGTAGGGCATGGGCTCGCCGTGCTCGTTGATGATATTGCAAAAAGGAAGTAATCCACCGTCGCGCCAATGCCTCCACAACCACCCCGTTCGGGGTAGGACTTGAGGCCCTAGTTTCACCCTGTGCAACGCCCGCTTAAGCTTCCTTGGACCAGAAAAAAGAGAGCTCACAGCATCCATTGGCTTCATCCGTTCGTGCACTATTCTATTGCCCGAAACCGCTGTATCGATCGTGAGTAAGAGGGCAGAAAAACCCGCATCTCTTGCCCGCTTAATGCCTCGTTTTGCCGTTTCCACGCCGCCGCACAGATAGAGTTGAAACCACTTTGGACCATTCGACGCCTCGGCCACAGACTCCATAGGCGTTTGCGAAAGCGTCGAAAGGGCCATCGCCGTTCCAAATTCCCCAGCCACTTGCGATGCGACCGCGTCAGCCTTGGGCCACAGCGTGCGAAGACTTCCAACCGGTGCTACGAAAAAAGGAAGGGAAAGGTCCTGACCGAATACGTTCGTAGTTGTATCTAACTCTTTATGTTTTATAGCTCCGGGAGGCGCGAGCATCGTCTGTTGAAACGCCAAGACATTCGCCTTCAGCGTGGTCAGTTCGTCCGCGCCACCGACAAAGTATTCAGCGGCAATCGGGGGAATTTCTCGGAGCATAATACGCCAGATATCTGCTGTAGTCAGCGCATCGGCGATTTCGTTTTCTCTGATTCTAAACATGGAATATTCTCACACTAGGTGTTTTCACATTTGCCGCAACGGTCCCGGTAAATATACGGACTTCTGTCGAAGTGCGAGACCGTAGTAAATAGGTCGAGCCTTCAGGTTTATCCCTCTGAACGCAGCAACTGACGATCGACAATCGGCCTTCCGCTCTCGGCATAGTGGCACGCGTCGCTAGCCACCTGAAATGCAAAGGCTCGTCGCACATTTTCCGTGCGGTTCTCACCGCTCCGATGTAGGGTCTCCCGGTGAAAAAATACCGCATCGCCGGGTGCCATCTCCGGACAGGGCTGCCCGTTTCCCGGATCGGCTGCGCGGCGATGACCTTCCCCCTCGTTGATATTGGGCTGCCGGCCCAGAAGGTGAGATCGGGGCGCAATCCAAAGCCCGGCATTTTCTTCGGTGATAGTATCCAGCGCAATAAAGGCGTTGAGTGCCGGCCCCAATATGTGGGTATACTGATTGTCCTGATGCCAAGCCAACCCCCGACCCCCCTGCGGTCGCACCACGGCATACATGCCGAGCCAGAGTCGAGCGGGCGAACGGAAAAGGCGCTCCATCATATCTACGAGGCGTTCGGATTGCAGGAACTGAGCGACGCGGGGATAGGTTTCTGCGTGGGAGGAAAAATGGGTAAAGCCCGTAGCCTTCCATTCCCCTGCCGGATCGACCGTTTCCCCCTGAGACTCAAAGTCGTCGATTATGCTCTCTACGGTCTCTCGGTCAATAAGCCGAGGCGCCACAAAGTATCCGTCCCGATAAAATTCTTCGATATGTGTGTCGTTCATCTCAAATAAACCGCTAGGCGACATCGCCATGTATACCCCCTCGATGTGTTCTATTGTATTATCTTTGCACGCAGATGCTTACGCCGATCTATTCGAATAAAACCCTTTTGAAAAATATGAGCAAAAAGCCCAACATTCTCTTTATCATGACCGACCAGCAGCGCCTCTCTGCCGTCAGTGCCTACGGCCAGACGCCCTGCCAGACGCCCCATATAGACCGCTTGGCCGCCGAGGGCACGCTCTTTGAAAACGCCTACACGACCTTTCCCGTCAGCAGCCCAGCGCGCGCATCCGTCCTAACGGGCCTCTATCCGCACGCACACGGTGTCACTGCTAATATCCACGAAATCGCGTGCTCTGTGCACGAATTGCCCGACGGCCCGCACCTACTCCCGCGTCGCATGCAGACGGCCGGCTACAGCACGGGTTATACCGGCAAGTGGCATCTGGGCACAGAGCGCGGTCAGAGTTTCTACGGACAGCAAACGCCCTCGCTGCCCTCGACTTTTGGCTTTGAAGGGGAAGACTTTGGCGGACACGGCGGCGACGGACACAATTACGCCCTCTACCGCCAGTGGCTGGCCGATCAGGGTTTCGAATACACGGTCGCGTCCTGGAGCGAACCAACGACCAATATCCGCGCCGGCTTGCTCGAGCTGCCGACCGAGGCCACCGTGCCCGCGTTTCTGGTCGACCGCACGCTGGCGCACATCGAGGGCTTTGCCCAGCGCGACAGGCCGTTCTACATGGCGCTCAACTTCTGGGGGCCGCACAGCCCCTACCACGCCACGCGCGAATTTGTCGAGCAGTACCGCGACGTGGAGATTCCGCCCTGGCCAAACTACGCGTGGGACGCATACGGCACCGAGGGACCGCATCACTACAAAATCCACTGGGATCAAGAACGACTAGATTGGGACGACTGGGCGATGGCCGTGCGCTATTACTACGCGCGCAGCGCGATGATCGACAGCCAGATCGGCGTGCTCTACGCCGCCTTAGAAGCATCGGGACAGTTGGACAATACGGTCATCATTTTTACCGCCGATCACGGAGAAACGCTGGGCAGCCACGGCGGCCTGCTCGACAAGGGCTGGCATCACTTTGAGGAGACACACCGAATACCGATGATCGTGCGCATGCCCGACGGTGCGGGTGCTGGCAAACGGCGAGACGAATTGGTCTCCCTGGCCGACGTCTATTCTACCGTGCTCGACCTAGCGGGAGACTGTAGCGAAGACCATCCGTCGCACGGACGCTCGCTGATGCCGCTGGTCCGCAACGAGCCCGTAGCGTGGCGCGATGCCGTAGTAACCGAATTCCTCGGCCTAGGCCATATCGGTACCTGTATGAAGACGCTGCGCTGCGGCGCGCTAAAGTACGGCTATAACCTGACCTACCAAGACGAGCTCTACAATCTGGAAAACGATCCGCACGAGATGCACAACTTGGCCACTGACCCAGCGTACGCGGGGCCACTGGAAGAGCTGCGCGATCGGCTCGACGATTGGATGGTGGAAACGTCCGACCCCGCGCTGCGCATGTACCGCTGGCACCGACGCCGGCTGAAAGTATAGCGTCCCGCGACGGTGCTATAACTGAGCCAACTGCTTACCGAAGTTGGCACCACCGAGCAGCTCGATGAACGCGGCGGGGGTATGTTCGAAATCGGAAGGCGCAGGCATACCGTCCGGATTCTTTGATAGAAACCACCCGCGGTTCGCATGCTTCAACATCAAAAGTATCTCCCGTTCTATCTTGGTTATTAATATCAGACCTTGAGGACAGTGCTGACGCACGTGCGATACAGTCGCTACCAGCTCTAGCCCAGCCCCCATTCCTTCATCTTGCGCCACAGCGTCGTGCGGTGCATACCGAGCTTATCCGCCGCATCCGAGCGATTCCAGTGGCACTGTTCGAGCACTTCGACTACCCGCTCCCGCTCGGGGCGCTGTACTGGAGCGGGAACTGACGGGATTGACGGCCGTTCGCAGTGCAAATGCGCCGGCAGACACTCATACATCAGCACCGTTCCACGGCACTTGATGAAGGCATGTTCAATGGCATTTTCCAACTCGCGCACATTGCCTGGCCACCCGTGGTCGAGCAGCAAGGCGAGCGCAGTTTGGTCAATAGCCTCGATAGCCCGCCCCGTGCGCGCGTTGTAGATTTCTATAAAATGCTGCACCAAGAGTGGAATATCCTCTTTGCGCTGACGCAGTGAGGGCAGCTCGATCGGCATGACGTGCAGCCTGTAGAATAGATCCTCACGAAAGCGGCCCTCTTCTATGAGCGCGCGCAGGTCGCGATTGGTCGCAGCAATCACCCGCACATCGACAGAGATCGTATCGCTGCTACCAACGCGTTCTATTTCGCGTTCCTGCAGCACGCGCAGCAGCTTGAGCTGCACGCCCGGACTGATATCGCCGATTTCATCTAGAAAGATCGTGCCGCCA
>CALDFW010000211.1 GCA_937942165.1 uncultured bacterium
TGCCGCTGTCATCCGATACGGTGCCCGACAGTTGGCCAAGGCTCTGACCATAGGTAACAGTGGCCCATAATAGACCTAAAACAATGCACCATCTTGCCATGTGTACCCTCCCTTTCAGCGCATCGCAGTCCCTGCGCGAAGCGCAACGTTAAAACTTCTTCTACAAATACAGACCCCTATATAACAATCCATTTGCAACTCAGCAAACCCATTTTTATGTTTGCGTCCTCTAGCAATTACCTCAGCCCAGTGGGGAACTATGTCACAAGCACTTAATATGGCCTTTGTAGGCTGCGGCGCGATCGCACGCTACCACTTAGACGGCCTACTCGAACACGCCACTAATGTCCGTATAACCGCCTGCGTCGATCCCGATCCAGAGAAAGCGCAGGCCTACGCCGCCGAGACCGGAGGCCAGGCATTCACCTCGTTAGAAGAGGCTCTCGAGCACGGGGATTTTGACGCCGTCGACCTCATGCTCCCCCATGATCTACACGAGGACTTGACCATACAGTGCCTGCAAGCCGGAAAACACGTCCTGCTGGAAAAACCAATGGCACCCACCCTCGACGCCTGCGATCGAATTCTACAGGTCGCAAGCCAAACGGACTCCGTCTTTATGGTCGCCGAAAATGCGCAGTACTGGCCCGAAATTGTCGAGGCAAAAAAGCTGATTGAAGCAGGGGCTATAGGCGAGATTATCACCGCGCGCGCCGCCTTCGTTTACGAGTACGACGACTATTGGTTCAAGGAAGCACGTCCATGGCGCTTTGAACGAAATCGAACGGGCGGAGGAATCACCATCGACGGTGGCTCACACTGGATCCGCCCGCTGCGCATGTGGATGGGAGAAATTGAGGAAGTCATAGGCATCGTGGGACATCCCCTACGGCAAATGGAGGGCGAGTCTCTGACGCGCGCACTTTTCCGCTTCCAATCCGGGCAATGCGCGCAGTTTGATGCCATGATGATCGATACCGTATTCGCCCCCGAACCGTGGTGGCGCATCACGGGTACCAAAGGTGAAATAACCATTAGCGCAAGCCTGTCCGGTGCGGAACTGTGGCTTTGGGATGCGGAGCACAGAGACGGGCAAATGGTTTTTTCCAGTCCGGGATATACGGCCTCATTCGGACCTGAAATTGCGGATTTTGCCGCCGCCGTTCTCGATGGAAAAACGTTGGCAGCCGGACCGGAATACGCGTTGGGCGAACTCCGCGCGGCCCTAGCGATCTACCGCTCGGCAGAAAGCGGCAAATGGGAGTCCGTTTGGGACTGATTCTCTTGCATACGTAAATACCTTAATATATATTAAACTACTGCTGAAAATCAGCCCCCGCTTGCAATATGAACCCTATTGTGCGAAGGCGCTCAACGCGATTTTCCGATCAACTTTAACCATTAGCGAAAGTGTATTGAGGAATGGCGAAAAAATACGTCTACCTGTTTGGTACCCGTAAATCCGAAGGCGATAGAAGCATGCGTAACCTGCTCGGCGGCAAGGGTGCTAACCTAGCCGAAATGTCTAGCCTCGGCTTACCTGTTCCAGCGGGCTTTACCATCACCACGGAAGTCTGCACCCACTACTACGACAACAAGATGTCGTATCCTAGCCAGTTGAGTAAGCAAGTCGAGGCCGCCATCGTCGAAGTGGAGAAGAAGATGGGAGCAAAGTTTGGCGACCCCAAAAATCCACTGCTGCTCTCCGTGCGATCCGGAGCTCGCGTCTCCATGCCAGGTATGATGGAAACCGTCCTCAATCTCGGCCTCAACGACGAAATTATCGAAGGCCTTGTTGAAAAATCGGGCGATCCCCGCTTTTGTTACGATGTGTATCGCCGCTTTGTCCAAATGTACGGTGACGTCGTTATGGGCGTTCGCCCCGAGGGTATCGAGATTGATCCCTTCGAGCAGTTGATAGAGAAGAAGAAGCACAAGCGCGGCGTCGAGTTAGATAACGAGTTACTCGCTGAGGATCTCAAGGAACTAGTTGTCGAATTCAAAGCAGAAATCAAGAAGCGCCTCAAGCGCACATTTCCCGAAGACCCCAAAGAGCAGCTGTGGGGTTCGATTAGCGCAGTCTTCAATTCTTGGCAGGGTGAACGCGCCATCCGCTACCGCGAAATTGAAGGTATTCCCCACAACTGGGGCACGGCCGTCAATGTCCAATCTATGGTGTATGGCAATATGGGCGACGATTGCGCAACAGGCGTGGCATTTACTCGCGATCCTTCTACCGGCAAGAACAAGCTGTATGGCGAATTCCTCATCAACGCCCAAGGCGAAGATGTGGTTGCCGGTATTCGCACGCCGGAGCCCGTCTCCCTGCTCAAGCGCAAGCAGCCCAAGGCATACAAGGAGTTTGAAGACGTCTGCAGCCTCCTCGAGAAGCACTACAAGGACATGCAAGACATGGAATTCACCATCCAACAGGGTCGCCTGTGGATGCTGCAAACGCGCAGCGGCAAGCGCACTGCCGCAGCGGCGGTTAAGATTGCCGTCGATATGGTTAAAGAGCGCCTAATCACCAAGAAAGAGGCGCTTCTCCGCGTCAATCCTGCCGACTTGGACCAGTTGCTCCATCCGACGTTTGCCGCAGGTAAGAAGAGCGAAGTGATCGGCAAGGGATTACCCGCATCGCCAGGTGCCTCAAGCGGCACGGTCATTTTTCACGCTGATCAGGCCGAAGAGCTAGCCGCTCAGGGCAAGCAGGTCATTCTCGTCCGTCTCGAGACCTCTCCCGAAGACATCGGTGGTATGCATGCGGCACAGGGTATTCTAACGGCACGAGGCGGCATGACCAGCCACGCGGCCGTAGTTGCTCGAGGTATGGGTAAATGCTGCGTGGCCGGCTGCGATGACATCTCAATCGACTACAAGAAGGATCAATTCACTGCCGGTGGTAAAACGATCAAAAAAGGCGATTGGGTCTCGTTGGACGGATCTTCCGGTGAGGTCATGCTGGGCGAGGTTCCAACGCAGGAGGCTAAGTTTTCCAGAGAGTTCGCCCAGCTAATGAAGTGGGCCGACGAAGCTCGTAAGCTTAAAGTTCGCACCAATGCCGACACGCCGCACGATTCAGACGTCGCTCGTCGATTCGGCGCCGAAGGCATCGGTCTGTGCCGCACCGAGCACATGTTCTTTGAGGGCGATCGCATCTTGGCCGTGCGCGAGATGATCTTGGCCGAAGACGAGAAGGGCCGACGCAAGGCTCTGGGCAAGCTCAAGCCAATACAGCGCCGCGATTTCGAAGGTATTTTCAAGGCAATGAACGGCCTGCCCGTTACTATTCGCCTGCTGGACCCGCCCCTACACGAGTTCTTACCACACGAGGCGGCTCAGCAAAAAGAAATGGCAGCCCAGATGAAAGTGCCTCTGAGTCAGATTAAAAAGAAGATTGACTCGCTGCACGAATTTAATCCGATGCTGGGACACCGCGGCTGCCGCTTGGGAATTACCTATCCCGAAATTTACGAGATGCAGGTAGAAGCTATTTTCGAGGCCTCTATCAACGCCAAGAAGAAGCGCATCAAGGCACTGCCTGAAATCATGATTCCCCTCGTCGGAACGGTTCGCGAACTGAGCGATCTGAAGGCAATGGTAGATCGCGTAGCGAGCGAAGTTAGCAAAAAACGCAAGACCAAGCTCAGCTATAGCGTGGGGACGATGATTGAGATCCCGCGCGCGGCTCTTGTCGCCGATCAGATTGCCGAGCAGGCTGAGTTCTTTAGCTTTGGCACCAACGATTTAACTCAGCTTGCCTTTGGCTATAGCCGCGACGATGCGGGTAAGTTCCTCCCCGAATACGTCGAACAGGGCATCTTACCCACCGATCCATTTCAGAGCCTAGATCAGGAAGGGGTTGGACAGTTGGTTAGCATGGGCACAGAGCGTGGACGCAAGGCACGTAAAAACCTCAAAGTGGGCATCTGTGGCGAGCACGGCGGAGATCCCGAATCGGTCGCCTTCTGTCACTCCGTGGGTCTGAACTACGTTTCGTGTTCGCCTTATCGCATTCCCATTGCGCGCCTAGCAGCTGCTCAGGCCGCCGTTAGCAATAAGTAGGACCCCCATGAGCAAGATCATAGCCATTGCAAACCAGAAAGGCGGCGTAGGCAAAACCACTACCGCCGTAAATCTGGCCGCTTCACTAGCCGTGGCCGAACAGAAGACCTTGCTCATTGATATGGACCCGCAGGCCAACGCCACATCGGGCTGCGGCTTTCAGGATTCCGAAGAGGTCGAGCCGGGCAATATTTACCATGCCCTGCTCGGCCACAAGGAACCTGAAGAAGTTACGCTGCAAACCAAGATCTCCTATCTCTCACTGATGCCCTCTCACGTCAACCTAGCGGGGGCAGAAGTGGAAATGGTAAACCTGATCGCGCGCGAGCAGAAGTTAGAAACGCTGCTTTCCAAGGTTAAAGACCAGTATGCGTACGTGGTCATAGACTGTCCCCCTTCCCTAGGCTTACTGACCATCAACGCCCTCACCGCCTCTACGTCCGTTTTAATTCCAATTCAGTGCGAGTACTACGCGTTAGAAGGCCTGGGTAAGTTGCTCAATACCGTCCGCCTGATTCAGCGCCATCTCAACCCACGGCTACAGATTGCCGGCGTGTTGCTGACAATGTACGATGGGCGCCTCAACCTCTCGCGTCAGGTCGCGTCCGAGGTAAAATCTTATTTCGGTAACAAGGTCTATAAGACGGCCATCACTCGGAACGTGCGGCTGGCAGAAGCCCCTAGCCACGGGCAACCAATTGTCCTGTACGACATCCTCTCTCCCGGTGCACAAAACTATATGAGCCTAGCAGGAGAAGTCATTAACCATGGGTAAAAAGCCGGTACTGGGTAAGGGTATAAATGCGCTTATTCCGGAACACCCCGACAGCGGCGGGCCGGACGATAACACGCGGCAAATCGTCTATATAAACGTGGACGAAATCGAGCCCAATCCCTTCCAAGCGCGCACGGAATTTGACCCCGAACACATTGACGAGTTAATGCGCTCAATTCAAGAAAAGGGCGTTATACAACCGATCACGGTCAATCGCGTGGGCCAGAGCTATCACCTGATTGCCGGTGAGCGACGTTGGCGAGCGACGCGTCAGGCTGGGTTTGAAACGATCCCAGCCATTGTGCACGAAATAGAATCGCAGCAAGATTTAATGGAGCTCTCGCTCATTGAAAACATCCAACGCGAAAACCTAACGCCCATTGAAGAAGCTGAGGGCTACCGAGCGTTAATGGACCGCTGTTTTCTCACGCAAGAGCAGGTCGCACAGAAAGTGGGTAAAAACCGATCTACCGTAGCTAACCTGCTTCGACTACTCAACTTACCGCTCGAGATTCAAGATTTTCTGCGACAGGGCCGCCTGCAAATGGGTCATGCCCGTGCCCTTCTCGGGTTAGACGACGACGACGACCGTCTCGAACTGGCGCGGCGAGCCGCCGAAGAGAAGCTCACCGCCCGCGAAGTTGAGCGGGCTGTTAACGCTCGCCGCAGCGGCCGCGACAAGAAGAAAAAACAGAAAGCCGAACAGCGCGACGACGATCCACTCGTGCGTGAGCAGGAAGAGCGCCTGCAGCATCGCTTTGGCACGGCCATTCACATTCGTCGCAGTGGAAATAGGGGCCGTATCGAAATTGAGTTTTATGACGATGGTGACCTAGACCGAATTCTCGAGCTCTTACACGATGATGGCGAATGATTCGCATCGCGTTCCTAGCGTTCCTTCTATTATTCAGTGCCTGTAGTCTAGTTCACAAGGATTTACCGAACGAACCACCCGTCATTGAACTAGCGCGCTTCGTCTGCATAACAACGGACGGCCAGCGCGATACCGTTTCCGTGGGGGAAACCTGTCAGGTTTCTCGAGGTGGTGAAGTTGAACTGAATACCTTCGCCTCTGACGAAGATGACGATCCCCTATTTTACCGATGGAGCTCATTCGGCGCAGGAAGCTTCAGGGATTCACTTGCTGCTCAAACATCCTGGTTTGCTCCCCCCAATATCGAAAGCAGCTCAGAGACATTCTCTATACAAGCAAGTATTTCAGACCGCGACTGCGATTCAGTCCAGCTTGAAGAAGACCGCCAACGCTGCCTAAGCGATGCGTCCACCCAGCGCATTTCATTTACCGTCACCGTCGTCCAACGAGCCCCAGTCCTAAGCGTCGTTCAAGACACCACCGTCTTTTTTGAGGCGCCGCAAGCCGAGATAGAAGCGTTTGCTGCAGATCCAGACAACGATGCCCTAACCTACGATTGGCAGCAGCTCGATCAACAGCCAACGCTTTCCATAACCAGCGAATCTATCCTCGATGACCAAACTGGTGTGCCCCTTGGCAGTCGCGCCTCTTTCATACCGACCGCACCAGGGTTGTATCAATTACAAGTCACCGTGAGTGACGGGGATGCCGTCATCGAGAGCGAAATATCGATACAGGTGGTAAACCAAACCCCTTTGCCAGCGAGCAGCATGGTAGCCTTGGAATTAACTACATCGGAAGGCAGCACACACGCGTTCGAAATAGATGCGTATGAATATCCAAATCGCCTTGGAGAAAAGCCTCTATTGGCAACCTGGTTTGATGCCGCAACGCTCTGTGCTGCAGAGGGAAAGCGGCTATGCGAACCTGCTGAGTGGAAGCACGCGTGTGCGGGTGATAACGCTCTTCAGTATTCTTCAACCGACGCCGTAACCGGTTTAGAGGCTCTTGCAGACTTTGGCCTGCGCTTCTGCAATACGGCTCGCTCTTATCACAGCACAGTCGAAGATGGCATTGCTGAATCGGGAAGCTACTCCAACTGTCAATCGGGTAATGGGGTATATGATTTGACGGGAAATCTCAGGGAGTGGACCGGTGAAGTGGATACCTTTGGCGATTGGTTGGCAGGCAGCAGTCTGAGCAACGTAACATTAGACGAGCCAGATTCTGGAGCGACCTGCGCATCCATAGAGCGCTTCGAATTTACGCCTCTACAGGGGACCCGGTTTGACTTTTCTGATGCCGCTTCTATCCAGCAATTTCTATCCGAGCTCTCAGCCGATCAGCGGCAACAGCTCGATCAGCCTCTCACCGGTTTTCGCTGCTGTCGCTAAGCCGCCGTTTCCACAGATTCATCTACATCAATAACTTCTTCTAACTGAGGCATCTCCAGCGTGGATACAGCCGGTTTCTCGACCTGAGGTCGACGGCGACGAAGTGCGACGGTTTCGGCGAGAGAACGCACGTGCTGGAGCTGCTCTTCCTGCATCTGACGGCGCGCATTAGCTTGTCGACGCTGGGCATGCACCTGCGAAAGTGCTCGGCGCACAGCCAATTTTTCGCTCTGCACACCCTCTAGCTGCAGCGAAAGCGTATGCACTAAGCGTTCCTGATTGCGCAGCTGACTCACCATGCCGCGCGTCTGAAAAGCAATAGTGTATTTTATCACAACGGGGATGGCCAAAAAGAAGGCCGACAGCAGAATAAAAACTACGTCACTCATTAAATATCACTCCTCATATACAAAGGTCTCCCCTTGAACAAGCAACGCGTATGCCATTGACACCTTTTTTTATTAATTCTATTTTAATCAACAGTTTACGAAAACAACCGAGCGCGGTAAACAGCGTTTAAAAGAGCATATTCTTCCCCTTCACGAACAAAGCATGCATCTATGGACCCAGCATCTCTTCGCACCCTATTAGACAGCGTGGCCGACGGCACTTTATCCCCTGAAGATGCCCTCAACGATCTGCGTGACTTACCGTTTGAGAATTTGGGTTTTGCCCACGTAGACCATCATCGCACCCTGCGCACGGGTCATCCAGAGGTCATATTCTGTCAGGGAAAAACGCCGGAGCAGATTGTAGCGATTGCCGATCGACTCGTCGAGCGGACTTCACAGGTGCTGGGAACCCGTATAGCGCCCGAAGCCGCCGCAGCCCTATGCGAACGCTTTCCCAATACGCAACATGATGAAATTGCCCGCACCGTCTTTATTCCCGGCGCACACTCGCCAAGCGAGCACGGCCGAGTCTTAGTTGTGTCTGCAGGCACTTCAGATTTACCCGTGGCGCGCGAAGCAGAAATTACCGCGCGCGCTATGGGATCGCACGTTGAGTCTATAGTGGACGTAGGCGTAGCGGGGATTCATCGCTTACTCGCCTATCGAGATACTTTGCGCACGGCAAAGGCGATCGTCGTAGTTGCGGGTATGGAAGGGGCGCTCGCCAGCGTCGTAGGCGGCCTAGTGGACGTGCCCGTAATAGCGGTGCCCACCAGCGTCGGATATGGCGCGAGCTTTAACGGTCTTTCCGCACTGCTTACAATGCTTAATTCCTGCGCTTCAGGCGTTAGCGTAGTCAATATTGACAACGGGTTTGGCGCGGGCTACAGCGCAGCGCTTATAAACAATCAGAGTCAAGTCGACTAGTGAACCTAACCGTCGGCATTCTAGCGGGCGGCCGCAGCAGACGCATGGGCTGCGACAAAGCCCTACTCTCCGTAGACGGCATCCCACTACTCCAGCGAGTTATAAACGCCGCACATACGTTGGCCGATAATTGCATTATAATTAGCAACAGCCCTTCTACCCATGCATCCTTCCTTTGGCCACTGTTTCCCGACCGATTTCCCAACGCGGGCCCCTTGGGCGGTTTGGCAACAGCTTTGCACCATACGACGACCTCTCACCTACTACTGCTAGCGTGCGACATGCCGAATTTAACACCGGCTTTGCTGCATTGTTTAGTAGATCGTATCCATCCATCTCACGGAGGAATCGTCCCAGAAGACGGGGAGAGACTGCAGCCGCTGTGCGCTATTTACAGCCGGTCTATTCTACCGCTAGCCGAAAGTGCAATTGGACAAGGCCGACTGTCAATGCAAACGTTTGTAAGGAGCATCGATGCACGGATCGTGCAGAAAGAAGAGTGGGCTCCAACGTCGGAAGCAAACGACCCCTTTGCCAATATCAATACGCCAGAAGAGTACGAGGCAGGGCACAGAAAAGCGCGCTAGCTTTTACTAGCGCGCTGACAGCTCTGCAACCTGTTTATTATCTAAAAACCAGCGTCAAAAACACTCAGCACAAGCAGCAGTGGTAGGTAAATTACCGATGCTTGTAGAAGGCGCCGCGCGCTTAACACAGAGCGTGAATGCGCCAGCGCTATGCTCGCGACGAGAAAGGCAATGCCGAGAAGAATGGCTCCAGCCATATAGACCATTCCAGCAAGCCCAAACAGAGTCGGCATCACCGAAACCAGCAGCAACATCAACGAAAAGAAGATGACCTGCCTACAGGTGCGTTTTCCATCGGCTTCAACAACGGGCAGCATTTTAAAACCACCGCGCGCATAGTCTTCGCGAAACATCCACGCAATGGCATAGAAATGGGGATGCTGCCAGGCAAAGAGGATAAGGAAGAATATCCAAGCACCCGTTTCTAACTCGCCCGTGGCTGCGGTCCATCCTCCGACGGGAGGAAGAGCCCCCGGAATAGCACCAAGAGAGGTATTGAGCCAAGTGAGTCGCTTCATGGGCGTGTATATAACTACATAGAGAAACGCAGAGAGCAAGGCAAGAAACGCCGTCAGCAACCCCGTGAAAGAGAGCAGTATACATTCACCGAGCAGCACGAGTATGAACCCGTACGACATCGCCGTCGATGGCCGCACGAGACCTGCGGGTAGAGGACGATTCCGCGTGCGCTCCATCAGCCGGTCCACATCTCGTTCTAAGTAGTGATTAAGAACGGCAGATCCCCCCACCGTCAGCGCAGTGCCTAGTAGGGTTGCAAACAGCAGCGTATAAGAATGTATCCCACGTCCACCAACGAAAAAACCCAACGCGCACGTAACGAGCACCATAAAGATGATGCGCGGCTTCGTCAGCTCCCAATAGGCGCCCCAAGGGACGCCGTACGACATTTTTTTGGACGGGTTTGCCATGATCATAATACAATATACACTAGGATATGGGCTCGGACAATATGAGTAAACTCGCGACGTTGACAGCGTCGTATTTCCCCCCTATTATTGCGCCAACACCCACAAAAAAAGCGAGCTTATGGCAGCCCATCCAGCACGGCGTATCGCCCAGTTATCTTCCGAGTTAGAGGACCATAACCACCGCTATTTTGCGCTGGCCGAGCCCACTATTTCCGACGGTGAGTACGATCGCCTAATGCGAGAACTCATCGAGCTAGAAAAGCGCTATCCCTCTCTCCGGAGTCCACATTCCCCAAGTCAGCGGGTCGGTGGAGAACCCGTTAGCGACTTTCCAACGGTCTCCCATACAACGCCCATGCTCAGCCTCGATAATAGCTATTCGAGAGAAGACATAGAAGCGTTCCATCAGCGCGTAACCCAAGGCCTTCCCGACGAGTCGCTAGCTTATATGGCAGAGCTTAAGATAGACGGCGTCGCGCTGAGCCTCGTATACGAGGACAGCACGCTCGTCAGGGCCGTCACTCGTGGAGACGGAATGCAGGGCGATGACGTAACTAATAATGCGCGCACAATTCGGTCTATACCACTGCGCCTGCATCAAGAAGGCGTTTCCTGTGAAGTGCGCGGCGAAGTTTATATGGAACACGCAGACTTTGCCCGGCTCAATGCCGAGCGCGAAGGACGCGGTGAAGCACTTTTTGCGAACCCGCGCAATTCAACAGCTGGCTCCCTAAAACAGCAAGACCCCGCGGTGGCAGCCGGCCGATCTCTGCGTTTCTTCGCTTACTCCTTGGACGAACGCGACACGCAACCAACCACGCATGCTCTCAATATGGAACGCCTGTGCACGCTCGGACTCCCCGTCAACCCTGCGCGACTGCGCTGTAAAACGATTGAAGATATGATCGCATTTTACACTCAGTATGAAGGCATGCGCGACGGACTACCATACGATATAGACGGCGTAGTAATCAAGGTGGACGATCTAAGCCAGCGCGAGCGGTTGGGCTATACAGCCAAGAGTCCGCGCTGGGCTATGGCCTATAAATTTGCCGCACACCAAGCCCAAACGCGGATAATCGATATTCAGCTACAGGTCGGACGCACCGGCGCAATTACGCCCGTAGCCATTTTGCAACCTGTAGCCCTTGCCGGATCGACGATAAGCCGCGCCAGCCTGCACAACGCCGATGACATCGCGCGCAAAGACATCCGGATAGGCGATCTTGTCATGCTTGAAAAGGGGGGCGACGTAATCCCCAAAGTCGTGTCTTCCGTGCTTCGGGATCGTCCCGAAAACGCGCGCGTTTTCCAGTTTCCAACGCAGTGTCCTATCTGTCAATCGCAGCTCATTAAGGATGAAGAAGAAGCCGCAACCCGCTGCGAAAACCCGGCCTGTTCGGCCCAACTCAAACGACGTATAGAGCATTTTGCCAGCCGTAATGCCATGGATATAGAGGGCATGGGACCCGCCGTAGTTGAACAGCTCGTAGACAGGGATCTCGTCAGAGACGTAGGCGACCTTTATGCGCTCCAGTTAGCCCAGTGGACGGAGCTGGAACGCATGGGAGAGAAATCGGCTGCAAATATTTTAGAAGGGCTAGAGCAGAGCAGAGAGCGCACGTTCGACAGAGTGCTATTTGCCGTTGGCATCCGGCACGTCGGAATCACCGTCGCCCGCACCTTAGCTCGCCATTTCCTCTCGATAGAAGGCCTGCGCCAAGCCTCAGTAGAGACGTTGGAAGAGGTACCCGAGATCGGTCCCAAGATTGCCGCCAGCGTGCACGCGGCGCTACACAGCGGCACGCTAGACACTCTCTTTGACAAACTACAGCTAGCCGGGTTGCAAATGGAAATAGCCGAAACGGCTGATCGCACAGTGAACGACTCTGTGTTTTCAGGTAAAACGGTCGTTTTAACAGGGAGCTTGAGCCAGTTAAATCGCGAAGAAGCAGCCGAATATATTGAACGCTTGGGCGGTCGCACCACCTCGAGCGTCAGCAAGAATACCGATATAG
>CALDFW010000212.1 GCA_937942165.1 uncultured bacterium
GGATGACATAAGCCCACCCGACGTAACTCACTTAGGCTATGTTTTGGAAGCCGGAGACACGCGCGTCTATATATCCGGAGATCCCGTCAATACGTTTGGCGACCACGAAGAGCTGTTACAGCCCGTGCGCCAGCTTAAACCAGATATCGGCTTGCTGACCACACACCCCAACGAAGGTGAATTTCCCTTTTTTGAGGGCTCGGCAAAGATCGCCTCTGCCCTATCTCTTAAAGCGGCCGTCCCCGCCCACTACGCTTGCTTTGTGCGGCGCAATTACGATCCGAAGGAATGGGCAGACCAACTCTCGGGCGTAGATCCGCTAATTATTCCTTATAACCAGTCGGTCATCTACTCGGTAACCTAGAGAAACCATTCTAAGGCTTCCGATCGTAGCTGTCTCTATCGACGCCGTTTTGCAAGCGGCGCACAAGTTATTCTATTCTGCCATCAGCCAAGCACCCGCATGTACGTGAAGACGGCCCTGAAATAGCTATTATTTCAGGGCCGTCCCTTATGCTTTCTACACCTTCAAACAGAGCCTACCGACTAAAGAGAACCTCAAACGTATCTTTGGCTTCCCACCCGAGCAGACGCTTGGCTTTGTCCGGTCGATATTTATCGTGCGGCAGGCGCGAACACATAAAGAAGGTCTCATAGGGAGACGGCATGGCTCCGGCACGCAGACCGTATAAAAAACCCTCTCCCGTATCTTCCCAAGAGCTCGCATAGGGATGAATGCCTTTACCCCGCTCTTCCGGCAAAATCTCACGCGGGCGAAAGTGACAATACAAAAACGTCAGCACTTCAAGACTGTGTTCCTCGGCAAAAATCCGGGTAATGTCGTTGCCGAGATACTTTGTCAACGCATATAGATCGTCAGCCGGGTGAATAGGAATATCGTCGCCAACGCGGAAATCGTTCCACCAGTCACTATCATATCCCAAACCCGAGTGAAACGGCCCGGTATGAATCAGGCGTTTAGTTCCACACGCCACACAGGCCTTTGCCACATTATATGCTCCTATTTCGTTAACGTGGAAAGCCAGCACCGGATGGGGACGTAGCACCGTCAGATTAATAACGGCATCCATTCCTTCAACAGCAGCCAGTACCTGATCATACTGCGACACATCTACCACGCGATTTTCATGCGGTGCACCGAGGAGTTCGGGTAGCGGGGCACGCGGGCTTTGGCGCGGACCTTCTGCCGCCTCGGCCATGGGGCGCGCATCGGTAACGCGCAGTTGATAATGATCTTTTAGCGCATCAATAGCCGCGGCTCCAACGGGACCTCCTGCTCCCAATATCAGCACTTTGCCATCCATTACTGTAGCCATATCAAGCTTCCCTCAGCGAACAAAGCGTCCGCTGGACGCTACGTGTTGAACAGCCCAGTGATACTGGGCACCCAGCTCACTATCCAATGCATTTACAACGGCCTCTACCACCTCTTGTTCGGATACTTCTACGCCTAGGTCACCCAAGCGCAACGCAATAACCTCAATTTTACCCGTTCGAGCTATTTCGCGCCCCACGAGTTCAGCCATATGGGGAGCAAGCGCGGGCGCACTGGCGCGTGGACGTGGCTGCCAGTCGGTCGTCACGATAAAACGCTCGTCGTACGAACGCATGGAATCAAGCGTGCTTAGCAATACAATGCGCTTTACCCCTCTGCTACAGGCGGCCGTAGTCAGGACGTATGTAGACCGAGAAACCCAATCTAAGAGCTCCTGCTCACTCTGTTCGCGATCCTGCTCGCCCGTGCAAGGCACGGCATGGACAACAACATCCACCCCTTCCAAGTTCGTCGCAACGGCTTCGGGATCCGTCAAATCCAAGCACCGATAGCCATCTACATCTGCCGTTTCACTGCGGCCCGTCGGCACGACGTCATGCTCTCTTGCCAAATGCTGACAGAGCATCGTCCCCAACGCGCTCTCAGCTGCAGTAACTAGTATCTTCATAGGTCACCAAGAAAGTTTAGATGAAAGGTTGCGGAAAAAATATCTCTTGTCGAGATAGATCAAGCGAGCGCGGTGCTGAGCCTGGCTGATGTGCACTTCTTGACCGGGCAAAAGCTGTCCCAGATGTCTCCCATCAACCACGAGCGATACGTTTTCGTCGCGCGTTTCTTCGCTTATATAGAGTCGGATATGCGCTTCTGGAGGCAGGATTAGCGCACGAGAGGAAAAGTTGTATTCATTTATTCCATCGAGTATCATACAGCGCACATCGGGAACGACAATAGGTGCCCCAGAAGAGAGCAGATGCCCCGTGCTCCCCGTCGGCGTTCCAACGATAACGCCGTCCCCTGTTATCGTGCGAATCTCCGCTCCGTCAACAAATACGTCTGTAAAAGCAAGCTTATAGCTGGCGCGCACCATAACTTCGTTAACTACGTGCATTTCTCCGCCGGGGTAACGACAGTTGAGGACAAGCCGTTCGCTAACGATATAGCGCCCGTCCATTAGCAACTTCACGATCGAAGCTAAATCCGTTCGATCACCCGCCGTTAAAAAGCCCACCGTGCCAAAGTTGATTGCCAGTACTGGACAGCGGGGAAAGCGGTCTAATGCACGCAGGACGGTGCCATCTCCCCCCATAGCTACTACCATATCCACATGATCAGGCGTGATTCCCTCTTCGATTAAGACGACCTCAATCTGGTATTTACCAAAGAGATCGCGCACCTCATCAAAGGGGTACTCGCTGCTCTCGTCGCGCGTGAGCAAACCTATTCTATTGAGATTTAGAGTCATTTAGATACGTATATCAACGAAAAAGGCTGCGCGACAGATCGCGCAGCCCTCTCTGATGAAGGTCTCAACTCTTATGTGGAACGCGCTTCTTTGCCCGCCTGCATTTCATAGGCCTTTATGAGTGCCTGCGTGCCTTCTTCACCACATCCAGCGCGCTCAACCACATTAAAATACTGATGCGCAAGGCTAGTAGCCGGGAGCGCCAGCTTGACGTCATTTGCAGCTTGCAAAACCAGCTTGAGGTCTTTCTGCTGTAAATGCACCATAAAACCCGGTTCAAAATCGCCTTTGATAATGCGCGGACCTAGGTTGCTCAACTGCCAAGATCCGGCAGCACCTCCGGATATAGCATCAATCACTTTCCCCACGTCTAGATCCGACGTAGCGGCCAACATAAGCGCCTCTGCCATAGCTAAGTTTGCGCCGGCGACGGCAATCTGATTGCAGAGTTTCGTTGTCTGGCCTGCCCCGTTGGGGCCGATGAGGTTGATATTTGTGCCCATCGCTTCGAACACGGGCAGACAGGCATCAAAGACGTCCTGATCACCACCAACCATAATAGAGAGCGTCGCGTTAATTGCCCCAACGTCTCCCCCACTGACCGGCGCATCGAGCATGGACACGCCGCGCGCACTCAGCGCTGAAGCAATGTCTCTCGTGACTTTGGGAGATACCGTGCTCATGTCAATGATGGTCGACCCCTGCTTCGCGCCGTGAATCGCACCCTCTTCGCCCATGATTACGGCTTCCATATCCGGCGTATCCGTGACGATGGTGACAATCACATCTGCACCCTCAGCAGCGTCTTTAGGCGTCGCGACGCGCACGCCACCCGCCTCTACGACTTCTGCAACGCGCGGCCGGTCACTGCGATTATAGATTTTGAGCTGGTAACCAGCAGCGAGCAGATTCTTAGCCATCGGAGCGCCCATAATGCCCAATCCGATAAAGCCAATTTGCGTCTTTCCAGGTTCAGCAGTCATGTAAAAACTCTCCTTCTAAAACGTAAAAAACTGATGGCGGTTGTCTTCTATGACCGCTGCTTCGTAGAGTTGAACAAACCAACTCTGCAACGCCTCTTGCTGACGCTGTGCCAGCAGTTGCTGCTGTAGTTGCGCACTCTGCTCGGCAAACAGCGCCTCATCAATCGGTTCCCGTTCCACCAGCTTGATCAGATAGGCTCCCTGACGCAGGGTCAAGACGTCACTCAGTTCATCTGTATCCATATTGAAAGCAGTCGCCGTAACGCTGTTGCCCCGGCCAATACCGGGCACGGACTCGGACCTAGAGAACAGAGCTGACTGACGCACCTCAAGCCCCGCTGCAGACGCTGCATCCTCTAAGCTTTCTCCGCCTTCTACCACCTGACGCACTTGCTGCAGTTTTTCAGCGGCTACTTCGGCCTTTTTATTAGCAAGCACTTCGCGCTCAATACGCGAGCGAATCTCGTCCAGCGGCAGCGTCCCTTCGGCCCTCTTGTCGACAACTGTTGCAACCCATATACCTCGCTCATTTTCCGCAACGCGCGAAACGGCTCCAACGTCCTGTGCAAGCGCCCAGTTCACGAGCCAGGCCGTTCCCTGTCCCAGACTCGGCACCATCTGATCTCGCTGCAGGTACCCCGAATCCATGGCCTCTATACCGGAGGCGCCCAGCGCAGTTTCAAAGCCCACTTCATTCGCCTTAGCTTCAAATGCATCTGCCTGATCACGGAGCGCATCTTCCGTGCTGCGCGAGGAGCGAAAGCTGAGCAGGATATGACTGGCCGTTACCTTGTCCTCACCGTCTTCAACCGTCTTGTCTTCGACCTTGATCAGGTGCCAACCAAAGCGCGTGCGCACAGGTTCTGAAATTTGCCCCGGCTCCAGTGCAAACGCAGCGTCAGAAAAGGGCTTAACCATTCGACCCCGACCAAACGTGCCCAAGGCACCGCCCTGAGCAGCCGAACCCTGATCGTCAGAAACGACCTCTGCTAACTCGGCAAAGTCAGCTCCGGCGACAATCTCTTCGCGCAGGCGCGTGATTTCTTCGGCGACAGACTGCGAATCGGCAGCACTAGCGACCTTGGGAAAGTAGGCATACGAGAGACGAACCTGTTCAGGATGGGCAAAATCTGCGCCGTTTTCCTCGTAGAACGCCGCAATATCGGCATCGGCAACTTCGACCTGATCGTCACTCACCGCGCTGCCCGGCGCCACGACAAAATCTATCTGCACTTTCTCGTTTTGCTGGGCAAAGAAATAGCGCACTTCTGCAGGCGAGACCTGCACGCTGCTCATCAATAGACGCTGCAGCTTGTAGTTGAGCAACTGTTGGCGCAGCATGTACTCGACCTGCATGACGAAGCTACGGTTGTTGGGATCTCTCAGGTTATTGGGGTCGCCAATAAACTGCGTATACTTGGCCATATCAAACTGCCCGTCCGTCTGAAAGGCTTCCAGAGACTGCACCGCCGGCGGCGGCTGCATGCGCGTGTAATAGGCAATCTCCTTGTCTGTTACCTGCACGCCCAGACGCTCGATTTCCTGCGTCAGCAAAACTTCTTGCACATAGGAATCCCATACCTGGCGAACCAATACGCTCTCATCGGCGCGCTGATCTCTTGGCATCTGGCCAGCGGCCTGACGCAGAGCGCCCTGAAAGTCCTTGAGCGAAACGGCCTCACCGTTAACGACTCCAACATCATCGCCAGCGGCCTGTGGCCCCTGACCACCCGTATAGTCGGCGCCCCATTCAACGACGATCAAACCGACAAAGGCAAAAATAACAAACCACAATATGAGCGCGGTCTTCTCGCGCAGTGCAGTCATCATACGCTATTTCTCTCCTACTCTATTTCTCTTTCAACCTGCCTACTCAACAAGGCAGCAATGCCTCATCCACTAAGCCATCTCTTCGGGATAGCGCAGCAAACAGGCTGTTTGATGTCCATTTCCCAGATCCACAAGTTGCGGAACGGTCTTAGTACAACGGTCCCGCTTCTCTGGACAGCGGGGATGAAACGGGCACCCGGACGGCACGGACGCCGGGTTGGGCACATCGCCCTCAAGAACTACGCGCTGCGTGGACGCCCCAGGTTCCGGAACGGGAACCGCTGAAAGGAGCGCCTTAGTATAAGGATGAGAGGGATGGGCGTATAGCTCATCGCGATCGGCCAGTTCCACAATACGTCCCAGATACATAACCGCTATTCGATCCGATATATGCCGCACAACGCTAAGATCGTGCGCAATAAACAGGTAGGTCAAGCCCAGATCGCGCTGTAGATCCTGTAGTAAATTAATGATTTGTGCCTGAATAGACACGTCGAGTGCCGATACCGGCTCATCAGCCACAATAAACTTGGGCTCGACGGCCAAGGCACGCGCGATACCAATGCGTTGGCGCTGACCGCCGGAGAACTCATGCGGGTAACGCCTAGCATAACTGGGCTGTAGGCCTACCTGTTCCATCAACTCGGCAACGCGCGCATCTATGCGTTCAGGCGGCACGAGCTCGTGGATCTTAAGCGCTTCTCCAATAATGCCACCAACCGTCATGCGGGGGTTGAGAGAGCTATATGGATCTTGAAATATGATTTGCATACTCCTACGCAGCTCGCGCATCTGTCGAGTACCAACGTTCAGCACATCACGTCCCTGATAGACAACGCGCCCTTCCGTTGCCTCCACTAGACGCAACAGCAAGCGCCCAAGCGTCGTTTTTCCACACCCGCTCTCGCCTACGACCCCAAGCGTTTCTCCCTGCATGATCTTTAGGGATACGCCATCAACGGCTTTAACCGAAGCTCGCACTCGTCCCCATAAACCACTTCGCACAGGATAGTGCTTCTTTAGATTTTCAACTTCTATGAGGGGCGTATCCATACGAATCTTTACACAGACAAGAGTAAAATATCAAACAAGAGTCGTTTAGCCTTCCATCTTCAAACAGCGTCCCAAATGCCCTTCAGACAGTGCGCGCAATTCCACCGACGCGCTCCGGCAGCGATCTTCAGCCAAAGAACACCTAGGAGCGAAGCGACATCCTTCGGGAAACTCGCGTGCATCTGGCACAATACCCGAGATAATCTCGAGTCTCTCGCGAGACTCATCCAAGCGCGGCACCGACTGCATTAAGCCGCGCGTATAGGGATGCTGCGGGCTGTTAAAGAGGTCTCGGGTCGAAGCATATTCGACTACTTGACCCGCATACATAACGGCCACGCGGTCAGCCACTTCGGCAATAACGCCTAAGTCGTGCGTAATCATCAACACCGCCATCTTCAGCTCTTCCTGCAGACGCTGCAACAGTTCTAATATCTGAGCTTGAATCGTGACGTCCAACGCCGTTGTAGGCTCGTCCGCAATGAGCAGCTGTGGATTACACGAAAGCGCAATGGCGATCATAACGCGCTGCCGCATACCTCCCGATAGCTGATGCGGATACTCGTCGACGCGCTGCTCCGGAGCAGGAATACCAACAAGGCGCAACATTTCAATAGCTCTATTCCGCGCTTCCTGCTTTGAGACACCTTGATGCAAGATAACGGACTCGGCAATCTGAAAACCACACGTCAAAACCGGGTTGAGGCTCGTCATAGGTTCTTGAAAAATCATGGCGATCTCATCTCCACGCACCCGACACATCTCTTCTTCGCTCAGGCGCAGCAAATCTCGACCGCCAAAGAGAATTTCTCCCGACTCGATTTGCCCGGGAGGCTGAGGTATAAGGCGCATGACAGAAAGCGCACTAACGCTCTTACCGCACCCGCTCTCACCGACCAGTCCGAGCGTTTCTCCTCGACGCAGTTCAAACGATACGCCATCTACAGCCTTACCTAGGCCTTCTTCCGTATGGAAGTAGGTGCAGAGATTGCGCACTTCTAATAGGTGTTCTTCTGCGTCTACCATTCTATCCTGCGGCCTCTGCCGACCGGCTCTCTACAGTCCAGAAATTGGCGCGCTCGAGGCTCCGTTGCCATTCATCAGAACGCACCTCATCATGCGCCAGTTCACAGTTTAATACATCGGAAAAACCGGCTGCGATTGAATCGATTAAGCCCGTTCGATCAACGGGCTCTCCCAGACACTCTTCGAGACAAGCACTATCGGCGCGCAGGCGATCACGCCACTGTACCCGTTGGTCTTCGCCGATCCGCAGCCAGTTGACCAACTGCTCGTGTGCCGGCCCAATCACAATCGAACCGTGCTGCAAGACCGCACCGGGAAAGCGGCGCTGTGCACTTCCCACTAGCTTCCGGTCGTTCCACTTGACTTCGGAACGCGCAATACTGGAAAAACAGGGAAGTGCGGCACGCCCCTGACGCGGGCGCGGTGCCCTCAATTGTGCTTCTTCTAAGTCTGCTTCAATTCCAAAACGGCGAAGTCCCGACACCAAACAGGCCCCGATTGTACCGTATACATCTTCTATTCGCGAGCCAAAAAGACCGCTGCCGGCCGAGCAGATCACGCTATACGTCAGTTCCTGCCAGTGTAAAACGGCCCGTCCTCCTGTTGGCCTACGCACGACATCTACACCGGCGGCACGGCAGGCCTTTACGTCGAGCTCAGTCTCAGCATTTTGAGCATATCCTAAAGAAACAGCCGGAGGATCCCATTCGTAGAGCCGCAAGATGGGATCAGATCCATCCCGAACTGCGCGTAGGAGCGTCTCGTCCAATGCCATATTGTTAGAACCGCTGTGCGCACCCGTGTCGAGGTAACGCAATACTCGATTCAAAGAGCACCTAGCTTTTGCAGCGCATCTTTTGCCGCCATTTGCTGTGCTTCTTTTTTACTACGTCCCTGTCCGCGCCCTACCCGCTCACCGGTGACACTCACTTCTACGCTAAACAATTTGTCGTGGTCGGGGCCTTCTTCAGCATGCACGAGATACCGCGGATGCCCGTTGCCTTTGCTCTGTGTATGCTCCAGCAGCCTACTTTTGAAATTGACGTAATCGTCACGCTGAATGAGATCGTAAAAATCATCCAATACATGAGTTGCTACAAAACGACGACACGCCCCTAAACCACCATCTAAGTACAGCGCCCCCAGCAAGGCCTCAAATGCATCACACAGAATGGACGGCTGCCTATCTCCACCTGCGCCGCGCTCTTCTGCACTGAGCAATATAAATCGACCCAAATCGATTTGTGTTGCCTTTTTAGACAGCACTTGACGACTGACAACCAGGGATTTCATTTGCGTAAGATCCCCCTCTCGCTTGTCACTAAAGTCGCCAAACAAATATTCCGCTACGAGCAGATCAAGCACCGCGTCGCCGAGAAACTCTAAACGCTCATTAGACTCAATACCGCTCTCTTGACGAGCGTACACATACGAACGATGCTTGAGCGCTTTGACGAGTAAAGAGGGGTTTTGAAAACGATATCCAATGCGCGCTTCTAAGTCGCCCAGGAGCTGACCCGAGGGTTCTTCGACTACTGGTCTCGCGCGAAAGCGGTCAAAAAAAGCGGTAATCCATCGCATAATATAAGCGCTTAAACCGCCCGATTCAGGATAGGAAACATAAGCGCCTAACCGACAGGCTCAGCCGTTAAAACGACCCATTATCAGCGATGCGTTGTGGCCTCCAAAGCCGAACGAATTATTGAGTGCATAATGCACTTCCATCTCGCGCGCCTCGTTTGGCACGTAGTCCAAATCACATTCTGGGTCGGGAGTCTCATAGTTTATAGTCGGTGGAACGACGCCTTCCTTAATAGCCATCAGGCATGCAATCGTCTCTATCGCTCCTGCTGCGCCAAGAAGATGTCCGGTCATCGACTTAGTCGACGAGACTGCCAGCGAACGCGCATGATCTCCAAACGAATTTTTAATGGCTGCTGTTTCCTGACTATCACCCATGGGCGTAGACGTTCCATGCGCGTTGATATAGTCGATAGACTCGCGGTCTAGTCCAGCATCCGCCAGCGCAAGACCAATGGCGCGCGTGCCACCTTCCGCCTCGGGCGCCATTGCCGTCTGATGATAGGCGTCGGCGGTAAAACCCAACCCCAAAAATTCACCGTAAATTGTCGCACCGCGCGCCTGCGCCGCTCCGAGTTCTTCCAGAACAATCGCGCCCGCGCCTTCGCCCATGACAAAGCCATCGCGATCCTTATCGAAAGGACGACTCGCCCTCATTGGCTCGTCGTTGCGCATGGACAGGGCTCTGGAAGATGCGAAACCGCCGACGGAAGTCGCAGTAACGGCAGCTTCTGAACCACCGGTGATCATGACGTCCGCGTCGCCATACTGAATCTTTCGCGCCGCTTCACCAATGGCATGAGAAGCCGAAGCACAGGCCGAAACCGTGGCAAAATTCGGCCCTTTAGCTCCCAGCTTCATCGAAATCATACCCGCAGCCATATCGATAATCATCATCGGAACTAGAAATGGGCTGATCCGCTTAGGGCCCTTCTCCATCAGCACCGAGTGCTGCTGCTCATGTGTTGCAATTCCGCCAATGCCCGATCCCCAAATGACGCCCACGCGCTCAGCGTTGCGCTCATCGATTATAAGGCCAGAATCTGCAACGGCCTGAGTCGCCGCATAGACGCCGTAGTGCGTAAACGGGTCGTTTGTGCGCGCTTCTTTTGAATCGAGAGCTAGAGACAGGTCAAAATCCTTCACCTCACCAGCGATCTTAGCCCGATGATCGGTCGTGTCGAATCGACTGATAAAGCCTATGCCGGAACGACCGTTGATCAAACCGTTCCAGAAAGATTTTAGATCGCTACCATTGGGAGCCAATGCACCCAATCCAGTAACTACAACTCTGCGCCTCGATGCCACGTATATACTCCTGCCTAAGATTTGCTGTTTTCTTCTAGGTACTTAATCGCATCGCCAACGGATGACATCTTCTCTGCGTCTTCGTCGGGAATGTCGATACCGAATTCTTCTTCGAATGCCATAACGAGTTCTACAGTGTCCAGTGAATCAGCGCCCAGATCATCGATAAACGAAGCCTGTGGATTAACCTGATCTTCACTCACACCCAGCTGTTCGACAACCAGATCTCGAACTCTCTCTTCAATAGATGCCATTTTAAATCCCCTTTCATACCTTAAGTAGAGTTAAACAACTGAAGCTAGGGTCAAATATAGTACGGTCCCGCAGTCTCCTACAAGCCCAATGTCTACATGGCCATCCCGCCGTCGACCGAAAGCACCTGACCCGTTATATAAGCGGCCTCTTCGGCGGCGAGAAATGCCACGGCATGGGCAACGTCCGTCGGCGTGCCTGGACGGCCCAGTGGTACATTGGCCAACATACCGTCAACTACGTCTTCTGACAGCTCATCCGTCATACCCGTGTCTGGGACTAATCCAGGTGCCACGGCATTGACGGTAATGGATCGCGAAGCCAGTTCGCGTGCCAAACTCTTTGTCAATCCGATTAGACCCGCTTTTGAAGCCGCGTAATTGGCCTGTCCGGCATTGCCCTGCAAACCGACGACAGAGGTGATGTTTATGATGCGTCCTCCGCGCGCCTTGAGCAAGGGGCGCGCCGCAGCGCGAGCGCAGTTGAAGGCGCCCTTCAGATTGACCCGCAAAACATCATCCCAATCATCATCCTTAAGACGCATCAACAGGTTATCTCTCGTGATACCCGCATTGTTAACCAACGCATAGAGCGAACCCATCTCACCAACAACAGCTTTGATCAATTCGTCTGCTTGGTCGCTGTGCGAAACATCCGCCTGACGCACGAGACAGCGCCTTCCCAAGGCTTCAACTTCACGCCCCACGGACTGGGCGGCCTCAACGTTGCGTGCACAAAGCGCAATATCGGCTCCGTCAGAAGCCAGACGCAAGGCAATGGCACGTCCGATGCCTCGTGAGCCACCTGTAACCAGGGCGACTTTACCTTCTAAACCCATCAGTTTTCTCCCTTTAGCTGGGCTGCAGTCTGCTCAACATCATCGACCGTTCCCGCGCCGAGCACGGTAACACCACGAGCGATGCGCCGCATCAAACCTTTGAGAACCGATCCGGGTCCCACCTCAACGGCCTGGTCAATGTCCGCATTGACCAGCGAACCCATGGATTCTGTCCAGCGCACCGAATGCGTGATCTGTTTAATGAGATCAGCCCGCAATACATTTGGATCGTCTACCGGGACTGCGGATACGTTGGTGATGACGGGAACGCTGGGCTTTTCGATACGCGCATCGCGCAGCAAATCCTGCATTCGGTCAGCTGCCGGCTGCATGAGCGGCGAGTGAAAGGCACCGCTAACGGGTAGCTCGACAAAACGCTTCACGCCGGCCTCACTGGCAAGAGTCCCCAGTCGAGCAATGGCCTCTCTCTCACCGGAAACGACGACCTGCCCCGGCGCATTAAAATTGGCGGCTACTACGATGCCTGCATCGGCAGCCTGTTCGCAGAGCGCTATCACTTCTCCGTCTGTGGGCCCAATAAGGGCTGCCATCGCACCGGGACGCGCTTCTCCGGCTTCTTGCATCGCACGGCTTCTCTCCCCGACTAACTGCAGGGCCGTCTCAAAATCGAGTGCACCCGCAGCGACGAGCGCTGAATACTCTCCCAGACTGTGCCCCGCCACGACAGAAGGGGTTATTCCCCTGCTGACCAACAGTTCGCATGCCGCGACGCTGTGCACAAAGACTGCGGGTTGCGTTACGACCGTTTGCGCCAACTGCTCTTCCGGTCCGCCAAAGCACACTGCGCTCAGCTTAAAGCCCAGCACGCTATCAGCCCGGGCAAAGAGATTCCGCACGCCCTCGTGCTGAGCGTGCAGGTCGTGCGCCATACCCACAAACTGAGAAGCTTGTCCTGGAAAGATAAAGGCAATATTAGACACGCTAAACGCCCCAACGAAAAAGTGCACTGCCCCATGTCAGACCTGCCCCGACGCCTGTCATCAACAAAAAATCGCCCTTTTTCAGGCGATCTTCAGCGCAAGCTTGGGAAAGAGCAATGGGAATAGTTCCAGCCGTAGTATTGGCAAAGTGATCTATGTTGACCATGACCCTATCTGCGGGTAGGTTCATTCTGTCCGCAGCCGCATCAATGATGCGCCGGTTGGCTTGGTGCGGAACAAAAAGAGCCAGATCTTGGCCCGTCAACCCATTGCGTTCCAGCACCGTAGCAGAAATTTCAGCCATCTTCACAACGGCGAACTTAAAGACAGCACGGCCATCTTGGCGAACGTAGTGGAGGCGTTTATCCACCGTTTCGTGCGTAGCTGGATGGGCACTTCCGCCACCGCGCACATTGAGGCAGTCCACATTAGAACCGTCGGAGAAGTGCTCAAAGTCCACCAGACCCAAAGAAGGGTCTTCACTGCGTTCCAACAGCACACCTCCCGCACCATCGCCAAACAGCACACAGGTATTGCGGTCTTGCATATCGAGGATGGAACTCATCTTGTCTGCGCCAATAACCATAACGCGCCGATGAGCGCCATTCTGTATAAACTGCGAAGCGGTGACTAGCGCGAAGACAAAGCCTGAGCACGCAGCCGAAAGGTCGTAAGCCCAAGCGTTTCGGGCGCCAATAGCGCCTTGAACAATGCACGCAGTTGCCGGGAAAAACATATCCGGCGTAACTGTCGCAACGATCACTAAATCGATACTGAGCGGATCGACACCACTCTTATCGACCAGCGATCTGGCCACTTCCACAGCCATGTGGGAGGTCGGCTCATCGTCGGCGAGAAAGCGCCTCTCAACGATGCCCGTCCGCTCGCGAATCCACTCGTCTGACGTATCTACGTGCTGCTCTATTTCGGCATTGGTCACTATGCGCTCCGGCAAGAAATGCGCGGTTTCGCTTATGACGGCACCGTATCTGTGTTCGCTTCCCACGACGCTCTTAGCTCTAGGAAAAGGCGACTTTAGACTTCGGGCTCTACGTATTCGCGACCGCGATACGTGCCGCAGCTTGAGCAAACTCTATGCGGCAGAGCCGGCTGTCCGCAGCTAGCACAGGTGCTTCGTGCAGCAGCTTTAATCTTCCAATGGGTGCGTCGTTTGTCTCGGCGCGTGCGCGAGATTCTTCTTTTGGGTACTGAAGCCACGTTGAACTCCTTTCGCTATATAGCGATTTTACTATGAAAACTCGATCTTCTTTAGCGCATCCCAGCGCGGATCGTTTTGCTCCTGGGCGTCGCGCTCGACCAAACCCTCGCCCTGGCCACAGTGGGGACACTCACCTGCGCTTGCTTGAGAGGGAATGCGCAAGGGCATTTCTAATACTATGGCCTCGCGCACGTAGTCCGCCAGGTCGATGCGTCGCGTGCCGGGATCCACAATTTCAATAAATCCGTCTTCTTCAGCTGAAGCGAGTTCCTCTTCGCTGGCCTGACGCCGCTGCAACAGTAGCTCGAACGTTGCCTGTTGCAACTCTTGCATCTTCTCAAGACAGCGGTAACACTCTCCAGTCAGCGTCCACTTGACGTCTCCGCGGAGCGAGAAGCTGTTGATGCTACGTCGCACCCCCACTTCGACATTTACCGGACTAGAAAAAGAAAAGAACTCATGCTCCAACACCAGCGCCTTGGGATCAAGCGCATAAACAAACTCATTATCGCCCTCTCCTAACTCATCGAGGACTAAATCTACGCTGGAAGCAGAGTCCGTCACATCTACTCTCCGAAGAAGAAGGCAATTTCTCGGGCTGCATTTTCGGACGAATCGGATGCGTGCACGGCATTGCACTGAACGTCCGTCCCAAAGTCCCCGCGTATAGTACCAGCGGGCGCCTCATTACTGTTGGTCGGACCGATAAATTCGCGTAAGTGCGGAACGGCATCGGCTCGCTCAAGCACCATGGGAACGGCTGGCCCCGACGTCATGAAGTCGACGAGTTCACCGTAAAACGGGCGCTCTTTATGGACATCATAAAATTCCTCGGCCTGCTCGCGACTCAGATGCATCATACGCAGTTGGCGGACGACAAATCCATCTCCCTCTACACGTGCTACGATCTGTCCAATAGCATTCTTAGCCACTGCATCTGGTTTCACAATCATTAGCGTTTGATCTGCCATTTTATTCTACTTCCTATCGTTGGCGTTCACACAGTCATTACACAGTATTTTATGCAAGTCACATAAAATAGAAAATAATCCACGCGTGTCAATGATTTAGCAAAGAGTAAAAATCAACCTAAGTCCCTTTTTAAATAAGGGTTTCGGCCATAAAAGACGGCAATCGACTCGCTTGACAGGGTGCGTAGAGGGGCCTAGATTGGCCGTCCTATGGAACATCAATTATTGGCCGACCAAGGCAAAGCAATCCGTGATCCAGTCTGGGGATACATACACCTCCCGCCCCCCGTGCTGTCCCTTATAGACACCGAAGACTTCCAGCGCCTTCGCAACATAACTCAACTCGGATATGTTCATCTGGTCTATCCGGGAGCGCGCCATTCGCGTTTCGAACATTCGCTTGGCGTCTACCACTTGGCCAAGCAATTTATGTCGCGCCTGCTCGTCTCCGACCCTCCCCTGCAGCTTAGAGACGAGGACATCCGCGTTTTTGTGGCAGCAACCTTGCTGCACGACATCGGACACTATCCTTTTTCTCATACCCTTGAAGAGCTCATGCCGTTTTTCGTGCTACACGAAGAGCGCGCTCGACAGATCATTCTCGATCAGGATCGCCCCATATACCACATACTGCAGACGCAGTTTGAAATTGATCCACTCCGCGTCGCCAACGTCATTGATTACAAAAACGCACAGCATAGCATTCCGCCTGAAGACCTGCTCCTAGCTAATATCCTTAGCGGCACGCTCGATCCAGACAAAATTGACTACCTACTGCGCGATTCACTTTTCTGCGGTGTGCCTTTTGGGGAAAGCGTCAACCGAGACCGTCTTGCATCGTCAATCAAATACGATCCAGAACGCAAGCGTCTGGCCATAACGAGCAAGGGGGTGGATGCCGTCGAGGCCCTCGTTTTCACTAATTATCTCATGTATCGCAACGTGTACTGGCACCACGGCGTGCGCTCTGCTTCAGCCATGTTCAAACGAGCCGTGCAAGAAATCCTGCTCCATCCGGAATGTCAGTTGGATGGCAACCGTTTTCACCTTCTGACCGAAAGCGAACTCATAGCCGAGCTCAAGTCAGAGCAGCAGCGCCTCCAGTTGACGGGCTCGGCCGAGCTTCTGAATGGCACCATTTATCGCCGCCTGTACAAAGTGGGAGCCGTAATTCACCCCGGCGAGCGCAAACGCGCGCTAATGGATTTCCTCTATGAGCTTTTTCACAACCCAGACAAACGTCGAGAAAAAGAAATTGAGCTGTGTCATACGTTCTCACAAAAGCTAGGACGACCTCTTTCAGGTCACGAAATACTGATTGATATACCCGGCTTCAACAAGAGCCCGGAAGTTGATCTCAAAGTCTTTTACGGTCCAGAAAGCCCTTCTGAAAAAGCCGATCCTCTTACCTTCGATGATCCAGAAGTAACGCGTTTACGTGATTCACTGCTCGATAATTTCGAAGACCAAGCAAAAATCTTCCGCATTTTTTGCATCGATGACCCACAGCTGCGCACGCTGGTGCGAAATGAAGCGAAACGCCATCTCAACTGAGGCGTCTCCCCTTTAGCCCCATCAGATACGTTGCAGTGAACAGCCAGTTAACTTACGCAGATCATCTATGATTGCACTATACGCATTCATCCTCATCGCCTGTAGTCACGTTTGGGCACAGACAAATGCATCCTCCGTAGCCGTCATCGCCGATAAAGGTCTCTATGTCGACTACGTACAGGCCGTGGCAGAAGAAGCGCTGCAAGCGAGCGATCGCTTTACTCTGGTGGAACGCGAACGCGTGGAAAACGTGCTCGAGGAAGTTGCATTTCAGCAGAGCGGCATCACCGATCAGAATAGTTCGATCGAGATAGGTCATCATCTCAACGTAGACCTACTCGTATTCTTACAGACGCACCGCGTAGGGACTGAATACCGGCTTACGCTTAAGGCAATTGACGTAGAAACCAATCAGGTCATTCGAGTTGATTCACATCACATTGGGCCAGATGCAGAGACCATGCGCGCAGGCGCTACCGCATTAACCCGTCGGCTCATCGCCCGGGCAGATCTATTACGCCCCGTTGAAATGGTTCGCATTCCGTCCGGCCAGTTTACCATGGGATCAACCGAGGGCTTAGGAGACGAACGGCCTGTGCATACCGTCCACCTTCAGTCGTTCAGGCTTGATCGATTCGAGGTGAGTCAAATCGCATTAGAAGACTGGCTGGTAGAGCAGGGTCGTAAAGCGCGGGCAGA
>CALDFW010000213.1 GCA_937942165.1 uncultured bacterium
AAAACGCGATTATTCCGCTTAGCCGCAGCGACCATGCGATCAAATTCCTGCAAGTTCTTGGCCATCGGCTTCTCGCACAGGACGTGTGCGCCCGCATTGAGCGCCGCTATGGTGGCCGGGGTGTGCAGGGGCGAAGGCAGCGCGTTGACAAAGAGGTCGAACTCACCCGCCGCAATCATCGTCGTCCAATCCTTATACGTCCGCGCACCAAACTGGTTGCGTGCATCTTTGCGGCGCTCTGGTATCTGGTCTGCTACGGCGACAATCTGATAACGGCCGTAGTCTTTTTCCAGATGGCGTGCATGAATGCTGTAGCCGCTGCGGCCCTGACCGCCGATGGCTACTCGGATAATACCGTTTTCCATAGTGGAGCTGTCCTTGAGTCGATGTTTCCGAAAGTCCTCGTCCCCTAAGATGGCAAAGATGGTCCTCAGCGGCAAATGGACGGCGTTTTACGGACTCAAATAGAAGGGAAATAAACTCGTTAGAACGTCGGATACGTGCGGCGTATGCGCACTATTATAGTGGAATATCACAGCAGAGAAACTCTTCATCGCGCTCCGCACAGCGCGCCACCCACTGGCCCTGCGGACCGATTATTCCCGAAGGAGATGAGCAGCGCACATCGGTCGGAAAGGCGCTGTCTACCGTTGCGATATATATCGACGCTGCCCGGGCGCGCATGCGCAGATTAGACGCGTGGAAATGCCAATTGACTTCCGACCACGGGTCGCTGCTACGACCGCCATTAACCGCGTGGAAGATAACGCGAGCGCCCAGCTGCTTTAGCCTGTGAGTCAGGTGTGGGTCCGGCATGGGCGTGCAGCAGGGATTGGCCCACAGGTCGTTGCAGATGAGCCCCCCCACGCACACGTCGTTCAGAGCATACGTTCTCAGCGGCGCAACTGCATAGTGCTCAATCTCGCCGCGCGAAGGGGTCTCTAGGGTGCCGCAGCACAGCGTTTTGCTGTGAAAACCAAGGTATGAACCGCTGCTCTCGTAAAAGCGAATCTGGTTGTAGCAGTTGCCATCCTCCTCGACAAAGCACGTTCCCAGCGCCAGCGCCAGACCACCTTCTCGCGCCTGCGTCGTCACTTCTGCCAAACCCGCTTTGACGGATTCGACATCAAACTCATGCGTATAGCCGCTGAGCGAACCCTCCGGCGTCAGCAAGACGTCGGCGCGCCGATCAATGGCAAATCGGACGGCGCGATGCAGCGTCTCCACGTTTTCAGACACGTCTGATACGACGGCCATCTGGGCCAACGCAATACGCATTACGCTTCTCCTCCGAAGGCGCGCGCATAAACGCGTGTGCGCTCGTTGAGCACCCCGTAAAACGCGCGCGTTTCTGGATCGTCACTATCGCGCCACAGCGTCGCTGGAATACCCGAATCGTTGGCCAACGGCGCGCGATCGCGATGTCCGTAGTAAATCTGTGCCGTGCGGCGCTCTGCTGCGGTAGGCCGCGTAGTCGCCGTATGCAGCACGGCGACGTTAAAGAGCGCGCAGGTGCCAGCCGGACCGTGTAAATCGCATACCCCACCGCGCGCTATCTGTTCGTCGCGATTTTCCAGCACGGGATCGTCGAGCGACTCAGGCGAAATGGAAAAGCAGTGCGTGTTCTCATCTACGTCTGCGAAGTACGTGATCAACTGGATATAGTCCATCCGCAGCGGATGTTCCATCCAATGCGGTTTGTCGCGATGCCAGCCCTGATGAAACGAACCGTCGTACTCGCCCATGGACCGCAGGCCGATCTCACCAAAGCACAGCGGTCCCCCCATGAGCTCCTCAATGATCGGATAAATCCGCGGGTGACGTATCAGTTCATCAAACTGCGGCGTCGTCAGCAAGGCGTCGTAGTTGGCGCGCTGGTGGTGTCCATACAGATGCCAAAAGTAGGGATAGGTCTGCCGGTCCGCGTTGAACAGACCGTCGAAATAAGCCACCTCTTCATCCGTCAGCAGCTTGCCGAGGTTGACAAAGCCATGGTCGCAAAAAAACTGTTTCTGTTCGGCGTTCATGGGTCCTCAATTAGCAAAGGGAAAGGTGCCGGCATAACCCAGCGTATCGAGCGTAAACTGCGGGTTGCTGACAAAGTTAATACCGGGAAACATCGGATTCTGCTGGTAGTGTAAAACGACGTTGGCGCGCGGACGCCCCGCGGGATCTTCGCCGACTTTAGCGCCCTGATGCGGCACGTGACTGTAAAACAGGACGACGTCGCCGGCCTGGGGATGCAGGTCGACGTGTTCCTGGTCGTCACACCACGTTTGAAAGGGATTGCTGCGATCGTCGGTGTAGCCCATGTGCTGGATCATGCCGTCGGGGATCGGCTGTTTAAAGTAGTCCTTGAGAAAGGTCAGACGGCCGCGCTCGGGCGGATTATCCGTCAGGTAGAACGTCGTGTTCATACACAAGCCGATTAACGGCTGGTGGCCTTCCGCCCTTTCTCGTTGATAGTGGTAGTCGTAAAAGTCCATGTGCCATTCCTGCTTATAGGCGCGCGGATTGACGTGAGCGCGCAGCGAGCGCAGCTGGCACTGTCGGCCGAGAACGGCTTTTAAGTAGGCCGCTACCGATTCGTGGCCTATGAGTTCACCGGCTAGATCGGGCTGCAGTGCCAACAACTTCTCAAAGGCTACGTTGCCGACGCTATTATCAATCTCGTATTCGCCGCGCTCGTACATGCCGTAGAGCACGTCCTGCCATTGGGCCACCTTATCCGCAGAAAGCGCCCCTTCAATAAGCAGAAAACCCTGCTCGTTTAAATGGCGCATATGTTCGGAATAGTCGACTGGAGTCTGCATGAGCATTCCCTCGCTTTAGGACAGTTGGACGGACGCGATCTGGCAGAAAAATACGGTGGCAATAATAGCTCCACAAATTGCCTGAGAATCATACAATCGCACGATGTGGGATCGCGGACTTTTTTAACCGATGAACAGCCAGCCAATCCCGCAGATTTAAGCAGCAGTGTCCACGCAAAATAAGGGGGCCAAAAACGATAAACGCTAGTATCTTTGCCGAAGCACAGACACTAGAGGAGAGCAAAAATGGGAAATGCAGATCGCTCAGCGTTAGAGGCTCTATCGAGCAGAGATACCGAAATTCTATCTCAGCTTGTTCAGCGCGAGCGCTCGCGCGAAGCACTGTCACACGTCCGCGCAACAGGCACCAAGAAAACGGTCTATTTTGATTTGGACGAGGGGGTCTTAACCGCGTTAAACGACTACTGCATCGCCGAGCAGATTAAACCCGCTGAGCTCATTGAAAATCTGCTGCTCGACCGCATGCGTGCACCGTCGCCGAGCGCGCTCCAGGCCGCTTTTCAGGAACTCACGCGCAAAATGCTCGTGGTGTAGACCGCGCTAGGACACCGCATTACAGTGGACCTGATGATCCGGCAATAGGCCAGATCCGCGGCACGATTGCGCTAGATGAGACCGTCGTCATAGAGACCATTGGCGGGGCCGACAACGACTACGAGGCAGCCGGCTTTCTCAAGGCGGGCAAATTATATCGGGCGCTAGCCATAGGCGATGCGCGTCCGGGCTTTGCCACCGGCTATATGGGCAACTACGTTACCTGCCAGATAGCCCTGACCAAAGCACTCCGCCACACGAGCAAACCCTTCACGCCGTAGATCCTTCCCAACGCAGATCAATCCGGCCCGCTGCACTACGGCAAAGCGCGCTCACTGCAACACGCTTCCTACTGCTGGACTCGGTCATCCCAGTTGCTCCAGCTCGTCGTTCGTTTAAGTGGATCCTTAAAGTCCAACTGCAGTTGATCCATCGCTTTCATCTCGAAGAGGGAGCTCCCCTTGTGGATCAACGTGCTAAAATCGACGCAGCAAAAGTACGTGGACTTACCCTCTTCAAGCGTTAGGGCAGAATATGCATCTGTCTCGAGTTCAAAAACCTGCTCCCGACCCGCTTCGAAGGAGTACGCGGGGCGTTTGTTCAGGTCTTCTATCTTGGACTCATAGCAGTATCGGTCGAACAGAGTATAACTCCGTGCGCCAATAGAAAATTGAAGACCCACCCCTTTGGGCTTCTTCTGGTAGCTAAACGAGTCAAAGAAAGACGGCTTGCCCTGTCGGCTGGGATATAGCACAGAAGAGAAGAAGAGCGGAAATTGATCATTCACGTACCCCGCAAAAAACTGACTCACCGCCCGCTGGTCGCGATAGGCCCGGTCTATTGTCTGCAGTTCCACATCGTATTCATCCATTGGGAAGTGCAGATAGAGCTTCACGTCATCTGCCTGCGTATACTTCAACTCCTGCCCCATGCTGACTTCCGGCTGACTCAGCGCGTAACTGCTGCCACCAACGGATTCGATATGTTGTGCGTGGTAGACGGGCCCGATCGTGTAACTGCCATCTTCTTGGGGCCAGACGACGTCGTTGACAATAAAGCAGTCTTCTCTCTTCAGGTAGTAGATAATGCGGTCGCACACCGCCGCGTTGCGGGCATCATATAAGCGCGTCCTCGAACAATCGACCTCATCGAAACGATAGAAATAAATGCGCTCGGTCCGCACGGGATTATATTCGCCGAAGTCTAAGACATGCTCAAAAAACGAATACGCCTTAGTGACGCCCTTGCGAACGATGAGCTTGTTGTGGTAGTAGTCGCTTCGATACGTGCAGTCTCGTTCAGCACCCTTTCGATAACCGCCTTCAGCTAGTAGAATACGCTCTTGAGCGATGAGCATACACAGGGCATTTTCATCGTTGTGGCCGTGATGAGTCTTCTCTGCTTTGACTGGAATTGTTAACGTCAGGTTCTTGTGATAAATCTCGTTTGTCGCCGGCTCGTCTCGGTAATTGAGCAGCAAATACGAACTGTTGCGATCCCAGCCATTCCGGAAGACGCATTTCTTGCCAATGGTGTCATCGCACACTTCTTGGGAATGCGGTGGAGGCGCCTGTTCTGCCAGATCATCATTCGACCAATCGTGGGCAGAAACCAACTGCCGCAGAAAGCGGTCTATGCCGCCCGATAGTCCCGAGGCGCATCCAACGTGCGCTTCCGTAAAGCGGTTAACGGCATATTTGAGCGTGGTAGAATGATACAGGGTCGCGCATTTTTCCATGACCGCCGCGATATGGACCCAATCCTCGGCTAGATCCCAATCCCCATAGTCAGGAATAAAGCCAAGCGGCGTGACCAGCCTAGACCACAAATCGGCATAGTGCTTAACGATATAGTTGTCTTCCGTGCTCACGGTGGGAACATACTCGTTGTATGCGATAAAGCTGTATAGCCAGATGCCTTGATAGGCCCCGGAATCCTCCATGGACCACTTATCCAGACTATCTGCGAATATATGGCGCCCCATCTTCAGCCACTTGGGAGCTTCCCTGTGCTCGGGAAAGGATGAACCGGCGGCCGCTAGGTTGAGGGCACGCAGCATACTCCGGTTCATCGGCCCGTACTCAGGCATCCGTTCAATCGGTCGCATCGCCCGTTCGACGACGGTCTCGACTTGTACGATTTCTTCCTCCGTAAAGGCTGCTACGTCCTTGATGCCATTGTAGGCACTGATATAGGGCTCGGGTTCAAACATCCAGCCAAGGGTTGGGAAATCCGCGTTACGAATAGCAATATGTTCTGCTTCTTGATAGGTCTTTAGCGTGTGATACACATCATAGACGTCGAGTAAGTAGCGCTTGGCCCGTGCCAGATAGCGCACTGCGCCCGTCTGTCTATAACGCATCACCTCAGCGGGCGCGACGGTCCCCACAAACTGGAAAGTATTTTGAAGCTTTCCCTGATCGCGCAGCGCTGCTTTGCCGCGTTCAATGGCCTGACTTCGGAGCGCATCATAGTCTTGCCAGATCAGGTCCGCCACGCTGTAGGCATAATCCAGATATGCTTGCCGATTCATTCGCTTAAAGCCGGCCCCTTCCCGTTGCGCCGCCGCCATTGCTCATGGGTCATATCACCAACTACTACGTGACTATTATCGGGCGGCCGTTCGGCCGAATGCAGGCCCTGTGCGCGCACCGCCTGGAGCTGATTCTCGGGCTGTAGCACGTCTTCGACACCCTCTGTTAAGTGCCGGTACAGCAGCTGTAAATCCGGAGAAAATCGTTCGTACACCTCGCGCGGAACGTAGGTGCGCAGGGCATGCCCGCCAGAGTGTAAGTTGCAAAACTCATTTCCGGACAGCCACCACGGCGCATAGCGACACACCACCGCCGTTCGTTCGTGCTCGCTCTGGTTGAGCGCCGTCGAATGCCATACACGCGTGTCCTGTAGATAGACCGAACCGGCCGGCGCCGAGATCTGCAGTTCGCCCGGAATAGCCCGCCACTGATCTATACCGTCATCGGGACCGCGCGGGTTGCGCGGATCCTTATGCGAGCCCGGTACGACCCACGTCCCTCCGTTGTGCGGCGTCACGTCTTCAGGACCGAGATACCAGATAGTAGAAAGCGCCATACACACGTCGGGAAACGGCTGCGCAACGGCGCCGCAGTGTTTCCAAGGGTGCTCCTCGTTAGGCCCGTAGGCCGTCAGATCGTGCGGCCAGTCAGAGTGCCATCCTCGCCGCTGACGCTGTTCGTCAGTAATCGGTCGTCCGGCCGGTCTCGACGACTTATTAATTTCTGTTTGCATGATCCGCACGTGTGGATCGAGCATCGTCTTGGCCACCTTTAGCACGCGCTCTTCGGCCAGATGCTGGGCAAAGCCTTCGCAGTGCGCGACGTCGCAGATCTCGGCCCGCGGTGCCGCCTGAGGACGCACGGGACCGTCTCCAGGCTGAAAGTCGGGATCGCTTTCGCGCATCCATTCAACGCGCGCTTGGCGCTCCTTTGCGCGATCCTCTTGCAGCAGGGCGCGTCCCTCCAGCACGCTCTGGCGCGCCGCGTCTATCTGGTCTTGAGGTATCACGCGATCGATAACACAAAAGCCCTGCAGACGCAGTGACTCTATGTAGCCCTCGATCTCAGCATCGCCGCCGCTGGGGATACCCGTGGAAATGGAGTAGGGTACGCAAAGGCGTGGGTCGAGCTCTTTTCCATCTGACATAGTGCAGTTATTCCTCCTTCAACTGTACTTCGGTCACCTCATGCCATAAGGCAAATTGTCTCCATCCAGCAACAACCGGACGTAATCTATTCGCAAATGGGCATGAGAGGCAAATAACTATCGCGCAGCGACCAAAAAAAAGACCTGACGCCGTCAAAACGCATGGCGCAGGTCTTTTTTTATCTCAGTGGTGCCGAAGGTGGGACTCGAACCCACACGCCCGTGAAGACACTGGATTTTGAATCCAGCGCGTCTACCAATTCCGCCACTTCGGCACTCGTTTTCGGCCAACTAAAATAAGCCGCTACGATCCTTCTGTAAAGAGTCTAACGCTCCTCGCTGCGCAACGCTTTTGGCGGCCCGAGGATCTCAGAATAGACGATGGCTTCGCGCGCCTTCTTCGCGTCTATCTTCCAACCTCTTTTGCGCCTAGTCGCATATCCAGACTCATCGGCCGATGAATCCACGTCCGCGGCCAACGCATCGCGCCCCTCCGTTGGCGAACCCTCTACCGGCGGCTCTGGCGCAACCTCCAACTCTTCCATCCAGAGGTCCGACTCGTCTTCCTTCTCTCCGAGGCGCTGCAAGTCGCCAAAGCGACGCGTCAGCACCTCGTCTTCGAAGGGATCCTTGCCGTCGCCAAAAGGCCATCCAGTAGAAACTTCCTCTTCTCCTTCGGGCTCTGCACGCTGTGCACGTGCAGCCTCAGCTTGGCGCGCATTTTCTAATTCGCGCTTTCGCTTGCGACGCTCTAGCAGCGATGAGACAACGCTGAAGAGCATGAAGAGGATAAATAGCAGGAGCTCCATTAGCTCTCGTCCTGCGTCTGGTCATCCTGCGCACCGCTTTCGGAGAT
>CALDFW010000214.1 GCA_937942165.1 uncultured bacterium
CTCCCGACTACATGATTCACGGAACGCTTTTCGAAGTCAATTTGGGTAAGAGCATAACGCATGGCTGCGTGCGTTTAGGAGCGGATGATCTACGCTATCTATACGAGCGCGTCGACGTGGGCTGTCCGGTATATATCTATTAACTGTGATGGAGAAAAGGTCCATGAAGGGATTGCTCCTCGATAACGGCGTCCTGCAGTTTCGCTCGGATTTACCCGTTCCACATGCACCGGAAGGCGAAGTTTTAATTCGCGTACTGCGTGCTGGAATATGCAATACGGATTTAGAACTGTGTAACGGTTACTATCCGTTTGAAGGCGTGTTGGGGCACGAGTTTGTGGGTATCGTTGCCGCCGGCCCCCAAACGTGGGTAGGCCAGCGCGTCGTGGGAGAAATTAACGCAGCTTGTGGTGCGTGTGCCGTCTGCGAGGCCGGCCGTCGCCTCCACTGTCCTGAGCGCACTGTGCTCGGCATCGTAGGGCGCAACGGCGCCTTTGCCGAATATGTCGTACTGCCGCAGGAAAATCTGCATCGAGTGCCCGACGACCTATCGACGGACGTGGCTACGTTTGTTGAACCGCTGGCCGCAGCGTTGCAAATAAGAAAGCAGGTGTGCGTGGATGCCGACCAGCGCGTTCTCGTTGTGGGGGATGGGAAACTAGGACAGCTCGTTGCGCAGACGCTGGCATTAACGGGCTGTAAGCTCGGCGTAATTGGTCGTCATACGCACAAGCTAGCGCTGCTAAAGGAGCGGGGGATCTCCGCGTATTTTGAGCGAGAAGTTGAGCTAGGATCCTTTGACTTAGTCGTGGAATGTACGGGTCATGCTGGCGGGTTTAGTCTAGCGCGTAGCGCACTGCGCTCTGGCGGTACGCTGGTGATGAAAAGCACCTATGCCGGCGCGCTAGAGGTCGATGCTTCAGCGCTTGTCGTCGACGAGATAACGCTTGTTGGATCGCGCTGCGGACCTTTTGCGCCGGCGTTAGATCTCTTAGCTAGTGGAGAAGTGGAGGTTCGTCCTCTGATACAAGATCGGTTTGCCCTAGATCGGGGGTTAGAGGCTTTTGCACGCGCTTCCGAGCGCGGAGTGATGAAGGTTTTACTCGATGTGTCCGAGGAGTAGAGCGTGCGTATTGTATCTGCGCTCTTTGCGCTCGCGCTAGGATCTATGAGCACCGAGTCGGTGCGGGCTGAAGACTCGTTGGCCTACGGGAACGAGGCCCTGCGCGCTTGGGTCGAAAGGAGTGCTGTCGAAACGCCCTATCTGTTGGTTGACCGAGCGGCAAACACCGTGCGACTTATGCAGGGAGGTGCGCTATTGCGTACCTGTCCTTTGCGCGATGTAGCGTTGCCCGATTTTCCCGCCGTGCGGGATACGCTGGTTGCGCGCGTGCGCCGCTACCGCACGCTTGTTCCCTTGGCATCGATCAAATCGGGGCCTTTTGACTGGGAAGATCGACTTGTGCACGAAGCGCCTGACGATGGAGCTCTCTACTTTTCTAGCGGAATGATGCTGACGGCTGATCGGGGATGGCAATCGGAAAAAGGAATGAGCGCGTTGGTCGATACGCTCGATTTTCGCGCGCTATACGGCGCGTGTCCCGAGGGGACAGTGCTCGTCTATTTGCCCGCCGACTGGCAGAGAGAGTAATGCATGGAGGTCGGAAGCGCTCGAATCGACATAACGCCTCGGCTTGGAATGCCTATGGGCGGCTACTGGGGGCGGAGTGGGTGTGCTACTGAAATCGGGGACTCTCTCTATGCGAGGGCGGTTGTATTTCAGGCAGGTGCGCGGCGCTGTGCGCTGGTCAGCCTAGACTTAATATCGGTCAGTGCAGAAACCGTAGCTCAGATATGCGCACAGATAGCGGCGCGTGTGGATATATCGCCGGACGCTGTTATGATATGCGCATCACATACGCATTCAGGTCCGTTGACGCTGGCCTACCGCGGTATGGGAGTCGTAGACGAAGGCTATTTAGCCGACGTTATTTCCGCGGCTGCAGAGAGTGTCGAAAATGCTTTTGCAATGCGTAAAGAGGCTCGGCTGTATTATGCCCGTCCCCGAGCGGAGATTGGGCAGAATCGCCGCTCGTCTCACGGTCCTGTATTCAGACATGCCCACGTCCTATGGTGTGAAGGGGAAGACGGGTGTGTAGCGACGCTCTTTCAATATGCCTGCCACCCTGTTGTGCTCGGCGCAGAGAATCTCAAGATAAGCGGTGACTTTGCAGGAGAAGCGGCTCGGCTAATTGAGCGAGATACGGGGGGTACGGCCCATTTTCTTAACGGTGCGTGTGGTGATATTAATCCGTTTCAGACAAACGCAGACGAATCGACTGTTCGAACCGTAGGTGGAGAACTCGCGTCTGCGGTGTTGGCAGCGCGCTCGGGCGCGCAGGAGTTGTCCAACGAGCAGATCAATTGGCACCTGCGCACGGTAGAATTGCCTCTACGGCCGCTGAAATCGCTGCGGAAGCAGTCTCTTATATTGGCATTGAAGCTGCTTGGGCGAGCGATGCTAAAAAGGCGAGATAGAGGTGCGTTGAACGCAGCGCGTGCGCGCCTGGATTGGGCGCTTGATGCTCGGTCCGCACAGGCGAATTATTCGCAGGCTTTTTCGATCCAAGGTATTGCCGTTGGGTCGCTGGTTTTTATGGGATTTGAAGGTGAACTATTTGCGCGCTACCAGCGCGATATGGAGGCAATAGATCCGGAGGTCGTAGTGTGTGGGCTCGCCAACGGCTGTATCGGCTATGTGCCTACAGCAGATGAATATGAGCGTGGAGGGTACGAGATTGACGAGGCGTACAAGGTCTATCCAGGCACGCGCGGTATAGGTCCAGAGAGCGAAGACATTATTCGCGCTGCTGCAGAGGACATACTGAGTTGCTTGAGGGACAAATCCGCTAACTCGCCGTAAAAAAACGAGCGTCTGTACCTCCAGATCCGATGCGCAAAGACACGCGTTTCCCACAGCGCGGACAGGCTCCCTGGTAAGCCGTTTTATCTCGATTTATATAGACGCGCGAGTACACGTTGCAGCACGTGAAATGCACGCCTAGGAATTTGCGTTTTTCTGTCATTTCGAACCTTTTGCTCAATATAGAATTGCCGTTTAAGGGCTGTCAAGCAATGGTTGCGTCCATGCGAGGCATTGCACACATTTGGTACAATTTTATCCCTCTATAATGCTATGAATAAATCAATTAAACGAGATCTGCAGGCCCTGTATGACGGTGTGCCTGCAACGCGCTGTGCCGGTTCAGGAGAGTGCTGTCAGCTGACGCCGGAAGAGTTTGATAATCACTACGCAACGATGTTTCCACTTTATCGCGTAGAATACCTGAACATCGTAGAGCACGTGGAACGAGAGATGCCTGCAGAGCGCCGCGATGCGCTGCTCGCCCACACGGAAGAGCGTCCCCGCCGCTGTCCTTTTCTCGGTGCTGATCAGGGCTGCACTATTTACTCTGTGCGGCCGCTGATATGTCGGACGTATGGAGCGATGAATCCACGGTCTATTCAGCGCGAGTCAGTGCATATGGTCGGCCAGCTACCCGATCGATGGATACGCGACTTCTCGCGACGCGAGGGAGCAATGGTATGCCCGCGCGTTGCGGTGCTCGAACCGGAAAAAGTGAGGCTCCATGCGCAGCGGACAGCAGATGGAACGTACGAGCGCGAACTGACGCGACTCAGCTTACAGGTCGATATTGCCGGCGGCGAAAGGCGCACATTATTCCAGCGAGTCAGCGGACGGCGCAACTGGCCTACTCGGTGGAGTTGGGGCGGATATAACGCCGTACGTTTTGCACCCCTGCAGTGGCTACGCGCTCAGTTTAAATCCTATTGGAAGAGCTCAGAGCTCGCCGATGCAGGCTAGAGAATAGATGCGGTATATACCGGTTGATGAAGCGCAAGTCGGCGATCGCATAGCTGAAGCGATCTACAGTGAAAATGGTCGCGTGCTGCTGCCGGTTGGCGCTCGCCTCTCGGAAGCAGTGCTGTCTAGGTTGAGTGGTTGGGGCGTTGATCGGATCGCTGTCGATGGCGAAGAGATGCCCTCTGACGAGCAAACGCGCATTCTCTTGGAGGCGTTAGATCACCGATTTACCGGACATGAAGAAGATCCGCTCATGATGCGCATAAAGGATGCCGCGCGCAGTCATCTCACCCGGCACCACTAGCGATGGATCGGGACCAGATTAGAACGCGCATTGAAGAAGCGGGTAACCTGCCAACGCTTCCTGACGTAGTCATACGCATTACAGAGATGGCCGATCGCGCCGAAACAACGGGGCGGCAGCTTGGGTTGGAAATTGCCAAAGATCAAGTGATCTCAGCTAAGGTTCTCCGACTCGTAAATTCGGGCTTCTACGGATTCTCGCAGCCTATTGCAACGGTTCCTCATGCCGTCACGCTCTTGGGGTTTGAAACGGTGAAGACCCTCGTGCTTGGCTCGACGGTATTAGACATGATGAAAGATGCGTTACCCGGTCTGTGGGAGCACTCTATGGCCTGCGCGCGCACGAGTGCTCTCATTGCTGAACACGCCCTATTAGACGACGTGCAAGAAGTTTGTACGGCCGGTCTCTTGCACGATCTGGGTAAAGTTGTTCTCCGCCAAAGCATGGAGGATGCATTTCGCACGGTTGTTAGCCTTGTTCAAGAGCGTGACTGGCTGTTTGTCGAAGCTGAAGAGCACGTGCTGGGCGCACATCACGGACATTTTGCGGGCTGGTTACTAGAGAAATGGGGCCTGCCGGATCGGCTGGTGCGCCCGATTGCCGACCATCACAACTTTCACGAGGACCAGCCCTTTGCGCGCAGTACGGCCGTCGTGCATTTGGCAGATATACTGTGTCGAGCAGAGGCATTGGGCCGCGGGGGCGACCGCAAAATACCTCGTTTAAACCCGGCGGCATTAGAGATCCTCGGTATGGCGATAGACGATGTGCTCGGTGTTATGGAGCGTATGAGTGAGGAAATGCGCGATATCAGGCGAGTTTGATATGCAGGAGTCACTGCTGGAATTTCCCAGTCCACTCTTGGTTGTTGACGGAGGGCTCTGCGTGTTGGGTTTTAGCGCGAAGACCTTCACCGTTTTAGGCCTGCGCCCGTTAAAGGATGTCGATCAGGCCTGTCTAGCTTTGGGGCGTGAGATACAGACCCATGGAGATCTGGCTGACGAACTGGCGTTAGCTACGGCTCGCCTCGTCCGTGCGGGGGAGGAGGATCAGTGGATATGGGTTCGCGGAAAGCGAACGTTTGAGGTGAAGGTCAGCGCGCGGCATGACGATCTTTTCTGGGTTCTCTTTGAAGACGTTACAGACTATGCAATCTCCGAGGAAATTTTACTCAATGCACGAAGCTACTTGGAGCGGGTAATAAGCCATATCCCGCTAGGGGTTGTCGTGCTTACTGGTCAACTGCGAATCTCTTCCATGAATCCTCACAGTCGAGCGTTGATCCATCGCTTGGGAGGTGATTTAAATCCGGTCGACGCAATTGGAGAGACGCTAGAGCGAGTGATTCCTGCACCGGGCGGTGCCCATTGGCACGCTCTGTGTCAGAGTGCCCAGCACAGTGGCTTGCGCGAGCAATTGACGCGGCGGGCTTATGATGCGTCCGATGATGTGCCCTGCGTGTTATCGGTCTTGGCAACGCCTCTGGTCAAAGAGCTGGAATCTGCAGCAGGTATTGTGCTGATCGTCGAAGACGTAACGGAGAAGGTGCAGCTTGAAAACCAGTTGGTAAACGCGGAGAAACTCGCTACTCTCGGCCAGCTAGCCGTTACCGTAAAGCACGAGATTAATAATCCACTGAGCATTATATCGACCAATGCACAGATGCTGCGCATGCACGGGGAATACGGCGACGACAGAGCGCGGGTAAAGCTGGAACGCATCGAGGAGCAGGTGCGCCGTATTGCCGAAGTTACGGAGCGTTTGCGCACGATGGAAGAAGTCAACACAGAGGAGTATGTGCGCGGGGGAGTTCCAATGATTGACCTTTGGAAAGATAGCCCTTCTGCTCAGGAGGCAGATGATGAAAACGTATAGAGTCGCCATACTGGGGTGTCGAGGACGCGGCGGGGCTGCGGCCCGTGCGTATGCGGTCCATGCGCGCACGGAGGTCGTCGCGCTTTGCGATCTTTTACCTGAGCGCATGCACGCACTTGGAGACGAGTTGGGGATTGCAGCGCGCTACGGGGATTTTCACCAAATGATTCGTACGGAAGCACCCGATATTGTCGTAATACCGACAGCGACGGAATTGCACTACGAGCTTTCGATGGCCGTTTTGGAATACGGTGTTCACATTGACGTCGAGAAGCCCATATGCACCGATCTTTCCGAGGCCGACCAACTGCTTTCCCTTGCCAGAAAAAAGGAGGTGCGTATCGCCGTGCATCACCAGGGGCGGAGCGGAGCCGCTATGAAAGCCGTGAAAGCGGCTATCGCGGAGGGGAAAATAGGTCAGCTGCGGTCTGTCGCAGGGAGCGGCAAGGGCTATTATGCCGGATACGGACTCATGAACATCGGCACGCACGTCCTGAACGCGATGCTCGGCGTAGTTGGTTCGGTCCGGGCTGTAACGGCGATAGCACAGGTTGACGGAAGGCCCGTGCAGCCGGACGACGTGTTGGTCGCCGCTGGCGGGATGGGCTACGTCGTTGGCGAAGACATAACGGCTGGGATTGAATTTGCCAGTGGCGTTCAGGGAGTGCACCTACAGCAGCGCTTCTCATCGGTTGACTCTCGCGCTTATCGGGTTGAATTTGCTGGCAGTGAAGGACGTTTACTGTGGCGCACAGACGAGGCTTGGTTGCTGCCCGATCCCCACTATGTCCCGGGCGAAACGGACTGGCAGCCGCTTCCAATTTCGATGCCTTTGGGATTCGATCCATCGGGGACGGCAAACGAATCAGAGTATTCGTATGTAGATGATTTCGTGTGTGCTTTAGACACAGGGACCGATCACGAGTGCAGCGGTGCCGAGGGCTTGCACGTCTTAGAAGTGCTGTTGGGGATTTTTGAATCCGCAGCTACAGGAAGGCGCGTTGCGTTGCCCCAGGCGGACCGCACGCATCCTTTAGTGCGCTGGCGCGCGTCAACGGGTATGGAACCACCCCAGGCAGGACTTCGTCCCTATGCCGAATGGCTGAGAGAAGAAGATCGACGGTTAGGCCGCTTATAGACCTATGAACTATCTACTGCGCGTATTGAACGTGCGGCGCAACGAAGTGCCGCGCCTTCTGCTTGCTTCGGCCGTATTCTTCCTTGCTCAGGTTGATGATGGAATCGTAAAAAGCGTCTCCTCGGCCGTGTTTAACGTGCGTGCAGGTGTAGAAAAACTCCCGTTGATGTATACTTGGATCGCCGTGGTGTTTTCTCTGAGTATGGCGTTCCTTTCCTGGCTTACATCTAAGGTAGCACGGCAGCGCCTGCTGTTGGGATTGATGGTATTTGTTGCTTCGGTCCTGACCGCTAATGCCCTGCTCTTATTGTACGAGCATCGGAGCGCGGTAGGACTGGGAATGCAGGCCTATTCGTTTCTATTTATTTCCTCTGAGCTGGCGCGCACGCTGATGAACTTTCAGATCTGGATCGTCGCCGGCGGCATTTGCTATACGTCTCGTGCCAAGGTCCTGTTTCCGCTACTCGCCTCAAGTGCCGTTCTTGGTGATATCGCCGGCGGGTTTACCGTGCAGCTCCTCAGTGGACTCTTTGCGGCCCACGTTCTCTATGCGCTGGCCGTGGGCAATATGGTTGTCGTACTCTTTCTCTTGCGACTTCTCTTGCGGCGCTATTTTGTCGTGCAGGATGAGAGCGAAGACGGAGCGGGCGCATCGATGGGCGAGAATATTCGTTTTTTTGTCCGTTCGCCCTACTTGATTCTGCTCTTTATTCTGTCCGTTGCTGTATTTGCTCTGTATACGGCGATCCACTACGGATTTAACGTGCTCGGCCGTCAGCACTTTAGTACAGAAGCGGAGATTACCGAATTTTTCGGTCTGTTTTTTGGTCTGACCGGTATCGCGACGCTCTTCGTAACTACGTTCCTTCTTCAGCGTCTCCTGCGCTGGTTGGGCACGCGAAATATTTATCTTTGGGTCGGACTGGTCTACGCGCTCGTTGTTGGTCTGCTCCTTGGAGTATTTGAAAATGCCCTTCCCATCCCTATTATTGTGGCCATATTTGCCGGCAATCTCCTGAATTACGTGCTATTGGATAGCGTTATTGCGCCGGCGTATCAAGTGTTAATTAAGCTCGTGCCCGCTCGCAATAGCGATGGCACTCGCATGATTATGGAGGGAGGATTTATGCTCTTGGGAGGATTGGCAGGTGCCGGTATAACCTCCCTGCATGCAGACGGTACGCTAAATATGAGTGAGCTGCTTATTGCCCTTATGGCCCTTGCTGGCGGTATGGTTGTATGCGGCGTGCTGCTGCGAAAAAGCTATACGGATGTGTTGGTCCGCGCCGTCCGCGAGCAAAACTTTGATTTGGAGGACGAACAGGCAATGCAGTCACTGCGCGGTCTGATTGCTCATTCTCCAGACTTTTCGCGCGATCTTCTGCTGCATCGCGATGACGGCGTGCGTCGACTCGGTATAGAAATGCTGCGGGAGAATCCAGGTCCTGCCGGCGAGCTTGTTTGCGTAGAATTGCTTGTTCATGACAATCCTCGAATACGGGCTGCCGCCCTTTCTGCTCTCCGCCCCCAAGAGCGTCAAACCGCGCCTCAGGACCTAGTTAATGCCGTGCTTTCCCGCCTGCGTGATGGAGATGACGAGGTTCGCCTAGCTGCCGTGGGTTGTCTGGCTGAGCTGTTGGACGATCGCGTGCGCGAGAGAGAGGGGGCGGTTGTGGGTGATGCCGTTGCAGTAGAATTGCGCCGCGAAGGCCAGCGCGTGGCGATGCAGGCACGGTGTTTAATCGTGCTAGAGCGGTTGCAACACGATGCGTCTAAAACTGATCGCGCACAGGTGCTGGACAATTTGCTGACGAGTGAAGATCCGGAAGCGCTGATTGCTGGCATTGAGGCGGCGGGCAGCGCTGAGAATCCAGCGCTTGTGGGAAAGCTGGTACCGTTTTTTGAGTCGGGATATCCGGCCGTGCGCGAAGCAGCCGCACACAGTCTGGGGCAGTTGGATACAGAAGAGTGCTTTATCGCGCTGCGCCAGCAGTTGGATGATTCGGATCCAGACGTGGTTGCTGCGGTTATACAGGCACTAAAAAATACCGGAGAACCCCCTCGACGACAGCGATTGGTAGATGAGTTAGCAACGGCGCCTCTGCGAGAATGGCAGGGGCTCATGGCGGCGCTGATGGCTATGGATGATGACGCGTTGGATAGCGCACTTCTGAGTGCGTGTCGCATGCGTTTAGTCGAGGCAAATCGCTATATAGTTGTCCTCAATGCCGCGAGGCAGTGGGCACGAGATGGCGCATCAGAGCTGCTGGCAGACCAGCTATATGCAGAGGTGCAGGCCGTATGTGATACGACCGTCCGCGTCTTGGGACACCTCGGGGATACGGGCGTCGTTGGCGATCTCGTAGAGCGCCTTGGCGGAAACGACGCGGCTGCACGAGACAATGCGATTGAGCTGTTGGAGAACATAGCAGAGGGCGACTTATTGACTTGCTTACTGCCGCTGTTAGAAAGCGATGAGGGTGAGCAGTTACAGAGGGCGCAGAGAGTGGTCGAATGGGAAGGGGTTGAGGTCGAAGAAGGGCTGAAGTACCTGCTGAACAACGGCGGTGCATGGACGCAGGTTGCCACTGTTTGGGCCGCAGTGCAGTGGGGATATCGACCGCTTTGCGAAAAGGTTAGAGGTTTGTTGACACCTACGGCACAGGAAATACTAAAAGAAACAGACCATGCACGGGGAGAAGTCCTGATGAACGACGAGCTGCAACCACTCACGACCATGGAAAAGATCACGTTTCTGAGGGGATCGTCTTTCTTCGCGTCGCTGCCCTTGGAAGAGCTGTACCACGTAGCGCTATCTATTGAAGAAGAGAGCGTGAAAATGGGTGAGACCGTCATCCGAGAGGGAACGATGGGCGACAAAATGTATATTGTCGTCAGCGGAGAACTCGAAGTTAAAAAAGAGGGCGGTCCGCGGCTGGCCGTCCTTGGTGAAAAGCAGGTTTTTGGCGATATGGCGCTTTTGGACGACGAACCCCGCTCTGCGTCTGTTGCGGCGATGGGAGACGTGCATCTGCTGTCTCTACAGCGTTCCAACTTAGAGCGGATTCTGCGTCGTCATGCGTCCATTTCTTTTAACATGATGCGTATGCTATCGCGTCGTCTCCGCGAGGCCCAGGCCAGTTAGACACGATCTGCGCCGAGGCGATTGAACGTCATGGCAAGGAGCCGTTGAACCGCTAATCGTTGGTTTCGATATCTCTGTCTAGCGTGGATTGGGCCTCAAAGAGATCTATTCTATCGTTCGCCGCTTTGGCTATAGCGCGTAGGCCGAGTAGGGATTCGTCGATCTGCGCTGCGCCCTGTGCTGCATACTGCGTATCTGCTTCAACGATCTGCTGAATTATGGGCAGACGACGCGCGATACCTCCGCTGAGTAAGACCTCTTCCATCTGGTCTCGTGGATCAAAGAGCTGCATAATATCGACATACTGGCGTACAAAGGTGCGCAGTAGCGAGCAGAGATAGTTGTCTAACGTCCATGTTCCCTCGCCGATGTGCCGTATATATCCTCCGTCTGTATAGCCGCGTGCGCTCGGAAAGAGGCTCAGGCCAAACTGTAGCGTGCTCGTCTGTATATCGTCGATCTGACACGCAGCTAATCGCTGCCAAATAACTTCTGTTTGCCCGTTAACTTCCCCCAGAAATTCCACGTGCTCCGCCAGTGCGCGTCCGCCGGGGATGTGGGTGATCGTCTTGAGCATATGACCAGAAAAATAGGGTCGTGTCTCTGCTTCTTCGGGCGTCCACCTGTCCTCTAATGTGGAAACTTGTGCGCCCGTTCCAAGGTTGACAGAGAGGGATTGAGCACTGACTAAGCCCGCACCTAGTAGCGAACACTGATGGTCGCCAATGCCAACGTAAATGGGCACGCGTTCGGCACCGTGCGCCCAATATCCAGCAACTTCAATAGAATCTGTTGGCGTGTCTAAATGGATCTGCACGTTGCTCATGTGCTCTATGCTCTCAATGAGTGCATGAGCCGTCTGCCGCTCTCGTACGTCATAAAAGCCGAGACCGGCTAACATGGTCGGGTGTACATA
>CALDFW010000215.1 GCA_937942165.1 uncultured bacterium
CAGTGAACGACTCTGTGTTTTCAGGTAAAACGGTCGTTTTAACAGGGAGCTTGAGCCAGTTAAATCGCGAAGAAGCAGCCGAATATATTGAACGCTTGGGCGGTCGCACCACCTCGAGCGTCAGCAAGAATACCGATATAGTCGTCTACGGAGAAAAAGCGGGATCAAAGTTAAGTAAAGCGCAGACTCTGGGCGTTGAAACGATGGATGAAACCGCTTTCATAGCCCACCTCTCTGAGACAGGCATCGTTTAACAGGATCGCTCTACTGAGATTCCTCTATTTGTTTTTTGAGCTCTTTTGCCCCTTTCTTGAGCAACACCTTCCCCACTTCAAGCGCCCCTTTTCCGTATTCAGCAGCTTTGCGCTTGAGAAGCTCAGTGCGGACATCTAAGTCACTGACCGCCTCGCTGTGCGTCCAATATAGTCCGATTCCCAGCACCAATGCAAAAACAACGGCGAGGCGAACGACCATTCGGATTAGGCTCGCTATAAACATAACGGCGAGCGCAACCAGCAGAATCCCGACAAGTGGATGCGTTTCTAAATAGATAAATAGAGCATCAAAAGAAACTTCTTCTTCCATCGTACTACGCTCCTATACTTGAATCATTAAATCGCGCCACAACACTGGGAAACACCTGTGGGAACAATCTCACGCCCCCATTTCTTTCTACTCTCATCCGGTTCGAGTCGAGCTATCCCAATTGTCTAAAGGACCAATCCTCAAGCGGCACCATTGATCCTACATCTACATCTGGACCAACACCCAGCCCTGGGCACTGCAGGGAAGCAATAGCGACCTGTCCGCATTCAATCGCAAGAGCGGCGAGTCCCTCTCTATAAGCATACATATCGCTGTGCTGCGAAAGGCACTCTGCGCATTCCCGTTGGGAAAGGTGATCTAACCCGCGCACATAGTGATGTCCGTTCCGCTCAACGTGGCGAATACCGAGAGCCGCCACGTGTGCTAAATCCTGATGCAGCGGCACTACCGGCAAGTTCATCAAGTCTTCACCGGTGAGGAAGTATCGCTTCTCGTCACGCGTACGCGCTAGAGCAGCATTGGCGATTGCTTTAATCAGTCCCTTGCAGGCTTTTGAGGATATACCGCTATACCCGAGATCCATGGCCCATGCGAATGTATCGAGATCTCCGTCTGACTCGTCTACGAGCAACGGCTTTCGCATTCCGGCCGCAGCGATACCCCTGCGTAGATCCGAATTGAGAGCAACGCCGCGCTCCAACGGCTGCTCGACATATAAGATGCGTCTCCACAACGTGGGAAGTTCCTCATCGATATAGTCCAACAGCATCGAGAACTCATCCATATCGCAGTACTGCTCGTTGCCATCGAGCGTAACCTGGCAACCCCGGGCTCGCTGGTCGAGCAGAGCAGCAATAGCGTGCAGTCGCTCTCGGTCTGCGTCCATATCACCGCTGACTTTCACCTTGAGAAAAGCGATTTCCTGTGCGGCAATATACTCCTCCAACGCCTGCGGCAAACCGTCGTCCAATACCTCTTCAGCGGGTATATCCCCGCTGTAAATAGGGTCGGCCAGCCCAACCGTATGGCGAATAGAAATTGAGTTGAGCGGAACGCTAGCTAGAGCAACGGCAGGGTTGATGTCGGCGAGTTCTGCGTGCAAATACCCCAAATCTAAATCCAATATATTGTCGCGTATCAACTGAAAATAGGTCCGTCCTAATCCACGACCACAGGCATCGATGAGAGCGCGCTCTATTAGACTGCTTCCATGCGCTGCCGTCAGGTGATTCAACTCCCGAGTATCACCCGCGGCAAGCGTCCCCTCGTATCCCTCCTGCCAAATCGAAAAAAATGTGCGGGTAGAGCGGGCAGCTGCACTATAGACGCGGGCGGCTGCACGAGCAGCAAAAAGGAGATCTTCTACGTTGTCCCTATATTCTTTTTCGGGATCTTTATCAAACCATTTGGGGGGCAAAATATCAGCGGCTACTCCCCGAGCACGCTTCCCTTCCACCGTCGCATTGACAACAACGTGTAGAATGGGCACCGAGGTAAGAATCGCCACGCCGTATTTAAACGGCATCCGCGTGCGAACATTGCGCATATAAAAATCGACTGAATCTATGCGCATCGAGGGTGCGCTCATTTATTGCTCTCCACTAGGGTATCCATACTCCAATCTTCCAAGGGTATCACCGCGTCCCGATCGACCAGATCATCACTGCCCAAACCCGGAGTCTGTAGAGACTCAACATTGATCTGCCCATGATTTATTGCGAGCGTGAGCAGATCTCCCCTATCTTCGTAGAGAGTCCGATGACGCGTTTGGCACTGAGCACGCTCGCTGCTTGATAGATGGTCCAGACCACGCACATAGTGGTGACCATTTCGCTCCACGTGATCTATGCCCAACGCTGCGACGTGTGTTAGATCTTGATGTAGTCCTACGACAGGGATATTGGTAAGGTCCTCAGCGCTTAAAAAGTATTGATCGGTCTCTCCGTTTAGATGTCGTACCAAAGCCGCATTGGCCAACGCCTTTATCATTCCTTTGCAAGCCTTAGAAGAAACGCCTCGATACCCCAAAGCCACCGCATCCTTGAAGGTATTTAGATCTTCATCTGATTCATCAATGAGCATGGGCTTGCGCTCAGATACAGATCGAATGGCCGGCGCGAGCGTTCTATCCAACGCTACAAACCGGTCCAGCGGCTGTTCGATATAGAGCAGAGCTTCGTGCATCCGCGGCAGCTCTCTTTCCACGCGTTCCAGCAGTCCAATGAGCGCATCCATGTCGCCGTACTGCTCATTCCCATCTAACGTCACGCTGTAGCCATCTCGACACTTCTCATCGAGCAGGGCAGAAATTTCCGACAGACGTTCAAAATCGGACTTCGCATCTCCGCCAATCTTGATCTTGACATAGCGAACGCCCTGTGTGACAACGTAGTCCTCCAAAGACTGGGGCAAGCCGTCGCCCAGCACGCCATCAGGAGCAATATCGACCGTGCGGATTGGATCTATTAGACCAACCGTATGTCGAACGGATAGGCGAGAAAGTGGCGTCGGCGCAATAACCTGATCGACCGACATGGAACCAAGCTCTTTGTGCAACGCACCGAGTTCAATGCCGAGTCGACCTGAAGAAAGCAGGCTGTGATAGCTCAAACCAGACGCGATCCCGACGGCATCAATCAGCGCACGTTCCTGTAGGGAAGCACCGTTAGAAGCCATCAAGCGATTGATTCCTCGCTGCTGCCTCCAGTTCATCATCTCTTCGTAACCCTGTTGCCAAATACGAAAAACGCAGTTGGACTCCCCACCGATCTGTCCGTAGATATCGCCTGCTGCGCGCACCGCTTCCAGCAGTTGCCCCAAGCTCTCTGCGTAGCCTTTTTCGGGATCTTTATCATACCACTTGGGGGCGAGCATATCGGCAGCCCACCCCGTTGCACGCTGCCCATTGGCTAGCTCTATTTCCGTTCGCACATAGAGAATGGCCGAAGCCGTAAGCGTTATCGATCCAAAGCGAAAAGGCATGCGCATCGGCGCATTGCGCACATAAAAACGCAGATCTTTTATTGTGAATTGTAGCGCTTCATTCATACAGAATCTCCGTCTACTATAAAGTTCATTTCATAGGGCCAAAAATAAAACCCCGGAGCCCTCCGGGGTTTTAACACTACAACGATGGACAGCCGAACCTACTGCGCAAGTAGCGCTCTAGCCTCGGCCAACTGGGCGCGCACCGCTTCAGGACCTGTGCCCCCTTGAATATTGCGCAACGCCAGCGATGAGCGAACGTTGAGCAGTTTTAAAGTATCTTCTGAGAAATGGGGGCTAGCGTCTTGGAGCTCTTCTAAGGTAAGCTCTGTAAGCGATTTATTAGCACTCAGCGCCGAACGGACCAATGCGCCAACAACGTGATGGGCATCGCGAAAAGGAAGCCCCTTACCGACAAGATAATCGGCTAAATCGGTTGCGAGTGCCCCGGGATCGACCACGCTCTCCATCCGCTCTGCGTTCAGCGTCATTCCAGCCCACGCCCCGCCAAATACATCCAAACAGATAGTCGCCGTATCGAGCGCGTCAAAGAGCGGCTCTTTGTCTTCCTGCATGTCTTTGGAATAGGTCAGCGGCGCACCCTTCATAGTCGTCAACAGAGCGATGAGATCTCCGTAAACGCGCCCCGTCTTTCCTCGAATAAGTTCTAGTGAATCGGGGTTTTTCTTTTGCGGCATCATGCTTGAACCGGTGGAAAACGCGTCCGACAACTCAACAAAACCAAACTCTGCTGAAGACCAAACAATCAGGTCCTCACAGAACCGACTCAGATGCATCATCAGAATAGACAACGCCGACAGCGTTTCGACTAAAAAGTCGCGATCGCTCACCGCATCGAGGCTGTTCGGCGTGATCGCAGCAAATCCCAATTCATCGCGCAAGAATTCCCGATCAATTGGAAATGTGCTACCGGCCAATGCGCCCGAACCCAAGGGCATATAATCGGCTCTTTTCCACGCATCAGCTAGACGACCGCCGTCGCGCTCAAGCATCCAAAAAAGCGACAGCGCATAGTGAGCAAACAGAATGGGCTGAGCCTGCTGAAGATGCGTATATCCGGGGAGAACCACCTGCACATGCCGCTCCGCAGAATCGAGCAGGAGCGTCTGTAAAGCCACAATGCGCTCGCGCAGGGACGCAATTTCCTTGCGAAGGTAGAGCCGCTCATCTAGGTTGACTTGGTCATTCCGACTGCGCCCCGTATGGATCTTTCCCCCAGATGAACCCACTATTTCCGTGAGGCGACGTTCCACCGCCATGTGGATATCCTCTAGGGCATCGGGCAACGGATAGTCGGGATCGCTAAACTCACGCTCTACTTGCTGAAGTCCTTCTACGATACGGGCGCATTCCTCCTCGCTGAGAACGCCAATCCGCTGCAGCCCGTGCGCATAGGCCGTATTGCCTTCTATGTCGGCCGAAAGAAGGCGCCGATCAAAGCGAATAGAAGCGTTAAAACGCTCCATCAATGCATCGTTAGCTGACGCGAACCGCCCTCCCCAAGGCTTGTCGACCGAATCGCTCATTCGCTTTCCTGGCGCAGTATTTCGTCAAAGACGTCTACAACTTCATCGATGCGATCTTTTTCCACGACCAGAGGCGGTAAAAACCGCACGACATCTGCACCTGCCGTCGCAACGAGGATGTCTCGCTCGCGAAACGGCACCAGATATTCGGCGGCCGGCTTCTCCGTCACCGCACCGACGATCAGTCCGCGACCGCGCACGCCCGTAATCTTATCGGGAAACCGCTCTTGCAGCTTTTGCAGTCGACCGGCCAGATACTGGCCCTTTTCCTTTACCGACTGGACAAATCCGTCTTCGATAAGCTTGTTGAATACCACGACGGCAGCAGCACAGGCTACGGGGTTGGCGCCAAACGTGGCGGCGTGGTCACCCGCAGCAATTGCATCGGCAACGTGCTGACGCATCAACGCTACGCCTATGGGCAACCCACCACCAAGCGCCTTGGCAAGCGTCATGATATCCGGCTCGACCCCCAACTGCTCGTAGGCCCAGAGAGAACCGGTGCGGCCGCAGCCAACCTGAATCTCATCAAAGACCAGCAGCATTTCTCGTTCGTCGCACAGAGCACGCAACCCTGCGAGAAATTCGGGAGTCCCCACGTGAATACCACCTTCTGCCTGAAGGGGTTCGACCAAAATGGCGCAGGTTTCGTCCGTCACCAGCGCTTCAACGGAAGCCAAGTCATTAAAATCGGCAAAATCAATACCCGGTAAGAGGGGTTCAAAGCCCTTGTGGTATTTGGGCTGTCCGGTAGTCGAGATCGAACCGTACGTGCGTCCGTGAAACGAATTATTAAATGCGATAAGGCGGTTTTTAGGCTTGGCGTGGGTGGTATTACCCCACTTGCGACAGAACTTCATAGCCGCTTCCCACGACTCAGTGCCGCTATTGCAAAAGAACACCCGGTCGGCAAACGAGTTCTCTACTAGAGACTTGGCCAACTCAACGGAAGGAATGGTGTGATAGAGGTTGGAAACGTGCATCAACTTTCCGGCCTGCTCCTCAATCGCTTTTACCACTTCGTAATCGCCATAGCCGAGCGCATTAACGGCCAGGCCGCTAACGAAATCTAGATAGCGGTTGCCCTCTGTATCAAATAGGTAGACTCCATTGCCGCGCTCCAAAACGAATTCGGGACGTCCGTACGTCTGCAGTATATACTGGTTTTCTGCCTTGATAATATCTTCTGTGCGCATAGTGATCTCCATTTACTGGACGATTTCTGTTCCGATGCCCTCACGCGTAAAAATTTCGAGCAACATGGAATGAGGGATGCGTCCATCCACAACGTGCGTTTTCCGCACCCCAGATTTAACAGCTTTAACGCAAGCTTCTACTTTGGGTATCATACCTCCACTGATAACGGCTTCTTCTACAAGATGGTCTACATCGAGTACGTGCAGCGTAGAAATCAACGTTGAAGACTCTTCAGGGTCGCGCATAATCCCGGTTACGTCGGTTAGAAAAACGAGTTTTTCTGCCCGCAGCGTAGCCGCAATCTCTCCAGCAGCCGTATCGGCGTTTACATTGTAGCTCTGCCCATCTTCCCCTCGACCAATCGGTGCGACAACGGGAATCATGCCGCCTTCAATTAGATCTGTGATGGGCTCTGTCGAGACTCGTTCGACATCGCCGACAAAGCCTATATCAACTGGTCCATCCGCCGTATTTGCCCAGTGCTTACGCACGTTTAGAACACCTGTATCTTTTCCAGATATGCCTACCGCCTTGCCCCCCAAAGCCTCGATGTCGCGCACAATCCCGGCGTTCACCTCTCCGAAAAGCACGTCTTCAACTACGCCCATGGTGGCCTTATCCGTTACTCGCAGTCCATTGATGCGCTGCGTTTCCACACCGCGCTCTTCCAGCCGTCTATTTATCGCAGGACCCCCTCCATGTACGATAACGGGACAGATGCCAACGCTCGCCATAAAGACGATATCTTTGAGTACGGTATCTTCCTCTTGGTCGCCCACCATCGTGCTACCGCCGTATTTTACAACGACTACCTTACCGCGGAAGTTTTGAATATACGGAAGCGCCTCTATGAGCGTAGCCGCTTTTTCTATGGACCCTTGTAATGCGTTCACATTGCCCTTCTAGTCTCCGCAGATCGCGGATAAATGAGCTAGTATATTTGCGGCACCTTCGTTCGAATGAGCGGCAACAAATATCGTGTTCTCTCCTGCGATAGTCCCAACCACTTCATCCCATCCAATCCGATCAATCGACTCACATACGCTCTGCGCGTGCCCCGAGACCGTTTTCACAACCACCATATTGGCCGCTTGCTCGGCCTGTATGAGATAGTCCTGCAGCTCGCGCTCCAGGATGTGACGGTCGCGTAGAGTCGCCTTCGAATCGGGCAACGTATAGCGAAAGCCGCCGTCGGCCTGCGGAACGCGCACTACGCCCAGTTCACGCAGGTCCTTAGAGAGCGTCGATTGACTGACCTCGATGTTCAGCTCATGTAAAACAGCCGCCAGATTTTCATGCGTATCGATAACGCGTTCGAAAAGTAACTCGCGAATCCGCGTTTGACGCGCCTGTTTGTTGCGCATATGCAATCCAATAAATATTACTATTGAAAAATAAAAATAGAAAAATATCGTCGTCTTAATACTCTGTCAAGCAGCGCAGCCTGTCAGACTTCGTCTTCTTCTGGGCTCCTTGTTGCCGCCACCATATCTGTTTGCTGAGGGGCCAGTAATTCAACCAAGCGCTGTTTGAGCTCGGCCCGGTTAAGCCCTCGTAAGAGAACGCCGCCTATGGCCAGGGAAATCGTCCTCGTTTCCTCAGATACGACGATCGTTACGGCGTCCGATTCCTGGGCTAACCCCAGCGCGGCGCGGTGCCGAGTTCCCAGACGCTGATCTTCCACCTCCTCGGCCAGTGGCAGCGTACAGCGAGCGGCGATGAGGCGTTCGCCTTGAATGACAACGGCCTGATCGTGCAGAGGCGTACGCGGATTGAAAATAGTGGTAAGTAGATCGTCCGACACTTCCGAGTCGATGGCGACGCCCGTTTCAACAACCGATCCCAGTGAGCTCTGCCGCCCCAAGACGATCAGCGCCCCATAGCCCTGCTCTGCGACTTGAACCACGCCGTTGACTACTTCATCAATAACGCGCGAGGGTTCTACCTTATAAAACCAGCGTAGAAATTGACTCTGCCCCAAAGCCAATAGCAAGCGCCGCAGTTCGGGTTGGAAAAGAATTACCAACAGAATAAGCAGAATCGAACGCACCTGTTCCAACAGCCAGGCCAGTGCGTTCATCTGCAGCCAGGGAGCGGCCATAGCTAGGGTGACCAGCAGCAAGAGTCCCACTAACATCTGGCCCGCCCGGGTCCCTTTTATAAGGCCAAACAAGCGGTACAGCACGAGTGAGACTAGGGCGATATCGATCAGGGAAAAAACTGAGACCGGCAGAAAGCCAAAGAGATAAAAAAGGGTCAATCCGTCTTCAAACACACGTTGCTCCTCAGGATTCAACCTCGGCCTGTAAGACGGCATCGGCCACGCGCAGCGCACGGCAACTTGCCTGCACGTCATGCACGCGTAGAATATGGGCTCCGGCGGCCCGGCTCAACACGGCCAAGGCCAAACTTCCTTCCAAGGCCTCTTCGGCCGTTTGTCTCAGCGTTTTCCAGATAAAGGATTTGCGGGAAGCGCCAACAAGCAGCGGACAATCCAGATTCGCAAAACGCTGCATGTGCTTTAACAACAGGAAATTTCCCTCTATCGTTTTGCTAAACCCCAAGCCTGGATCAACGCCCCACTGTGCGACACCCGCCTGGCGAGCGCGCTCAATACGCTCTTCCAGAAAAGAGCATACTTCGCCGATTAAATCGACGTAGTCTGTGTTGTCTTGCATCGTAGCCGGCGTTCCTCTCCGATGCATAAGAATCAAAGGGGCCTCCGATTTGGCCGCGACCTCAGCCATGCCATCATCGGCCATCGCGCTTATATCGTTGATAATATCTGCCCCCACTTCGAGGGCCCTACGGGCGACTTCGGATTTAACAGTATCAATGGAAATCGGCACAGCAGTCTGCTCTCGCAGCTTTTCAATAACGGGGAGCACGCGAAGACATTCCTCCTCACATGACACTTCAACCGCCTCACCGTACATCGGAGGGCGAGATGATTCACCGCCTACGTCGAGAATATCCGCTCCCTCTTTGACCATCTCCAAGCCGCGCTCTACGGCCGCATTTACGCT
>CALDFW010000216.1 GCA_937942165.1 uncultured bacterium
AACGACGCACCGCTGTGGATACGCATTATCTTGTGCCTGATCATCCTCGTCATGCTCATACGCAACAGCAGCTTTTCCATGACGACTGCGTTTTACCCATCCCAGCAGAAGATCCACACGCAGCATAGAAAGCTCTTTGGCCTAAAAGAGCGCACCGTCGACTTTAGCGCGGTGGGTAAGGTCGATTTCGAACTAGAGCACTGGGGGCGCCACCGAAGAACGCCGCGCGCCAATCTCACCCTGTGGACACTCGACGAGGACAGAGACGACGATCTAATTGAGGTCTTTGTCATGGCCAATCCGGACGAAGGCCAGCGGGTCGCTGAACGAGTAAATCAGCTACTCGAGCCTTTTATGGCCCCTCCCGCCCCGGAAGCTGCGCTCGTACCCACCTGGTTGGACGAACGGGCGATTACACTCCTTGACCGGCTCTGTCGCGAACAGTCTTCGGAGAGCTGCTTCTTTGTGCCCAATGCAGATCTGAGTGAGTCGCGCAGCAAAACGATCTACGAGGAAATGTCGCTGCCCGCAGACGAGTATATCATCGCTTTTGTCGACTTCACAGACCAAAAAGAAGGCAAGCGAGGGCTCGCTATCTGCCGGGGTGGCCTATACTGGAAAAACACCTTTTTCACCGCTTCAAAGAGCACCTGGATCGGCTGGGATGCCTTTGTGGATGCCGCCGTTAGCTCGGATCCCAACGACAGCGACGTGTGGATCGAACCCTCCATGCAAATCGGCCTAGGCGACGCGGCGCGTCAAAAGCCGATGCACGATCTCCTGCTCAATATCCAGCGCGTCCTGCGCACCGTGCGAGACGCGCAGGAATAAGACGGCTTACCCGCGGTCACGCACTCGCCCGCCCCGCCTGCTCCGTTTGACGAGGACCCACTAGACCGCTTTCTTGACGAGCACCCTCCTCCACCAGAGAAAGGATCACGCCATGACATCGCGCAAAGGCGTAGCCGGTCGCGCAGCGCGTTGGCTCGTATGCTGGGCAATGACCATTGCAATGCCCCTATGCGCCCAAGATGAGCGACCCCATCTATCCGTACCGGAACCCACGCGCGCGCGTGGCCCAGCCCCAACGGGCCCTTTTTACGTAACCGCAGTCGAATACAACGATGCCGTAAAGCAGCGCGACTACCTCGGTCAGGCCCTGCCCGAATTGATAGAGTTCCTAGCAGAAGAAATCCCGCTGGAGGCGCGTATTACCTGGAACAAGCATACGCTCTACAGTCCACGTCTCCCTGAGTCTATACTACTCTACATGACGGGACACGATGCCGTTATACGAATCAGCGACGAAGAGAAAAAGGCGCTGGGCCAGTATCTCCGCACAGGTGGGTTACTCTACGCTGAAGACATAGCACCTTTTGGTGAAGACGACAGCACGCGCCTGCCGGTCGGCATCGGACAGATCGGCACGCCCTTCGACCGTCAGTTCAAGGCGCTGATGCAAGATCCTCTCGTACTCGGCAGCCAAGGGCGCCTTTGGAAGCGCCTGCGCAAAAGCCATCCTCTCTATACGGCCTACTTTCCCTTTCTCGACGGCCCCCCCTTAAGCGGGGTACCCAACGGCGACGTGCGCGATCTAGAGGTGATTGAGCTGCGCGGGCGCACGGCCGTCGTATTTAGCGATCTCAACATCAGTTGGTTCTGGGCCAACATTAAAGCAGAGGGACGCGAGCGCAACCTGCAGTTCGGCGTCAACCTGGTCGTCTTCGCGCTGGCCAACAAGCTAGCCGGACGACCACTGCCCATACGGCGGTAAGATTGCAACTCTGGGACGTTGCGCTCCTCATCGTGGTTTCGCTGCAAGTGACGGCCATGGCCTATCTACCGCATCCGCGCTGGAAAGCACTCGCGCTCGCACTGCCCTTTCCCTTCACCACCATCGCACTGGGCCAAGGCCAACCCATCAACTCCACGCACGTTCTTGCGCTACTCGTGCTAATCGTATACTACCACTCCATTCGCCTGCTCCATCGTCGCTTGCCCATCGTGCCATCTATAGGCTTGGGATTGGGCCTCTACGTGCTCAGTAGCCGCATGCTCCTCAGCATCGTGCCCATCCAACCCGCTTCATTTCCGATCTGCGTTGGAACAATCGGCGTACTAGCGCTAGCGCTATTCCTCTGGCAACCCCCGCGCAGCGAACCACACCACCGCACGCCGCTACCCGTCTATCTAAAGCTGCCCACGGTAATAGCCGTCGTAGGGCTTCTAATCTACTTAAAGAGTACCCTGCAGGGCTTTGCCACCCTTTTCCCGCTGGTCGGCGTAGTCGGTCTCTACGAAGCGCGCAAAGGCCTGTGGAGCGTATGTCGGCAGGCCCCCGTTTTTGCCTTGGGTATGTGCGCGTTGCTCACAGCAACCTATATAACCCAGCCCCTGCTGGGCTTGCACGCTGCGCTAGCTATTGGCTGGGGTATGTATCTGATCGTGCTGCTGCCGCTGACGCTGCGCATGTGGCAATGCGAGGATGCAGACAGAGCGGGGGCGCCGTCCTAAAATTCAGTATGGCGCGCTGCTTCAACCTACATCACGGCACATAGTAAGCTGAGGCCGACACATTTGACTACATACGCTTGACTGAGTGTGTATGCGTGTGTATTTTGTCCGTGCATAGTCTAAGTCGTGAAAGAGTACTCTATATGCAGCGCTTGAACTTCACTCTCGACAGAGAAACGATCGCCTTGTTGTCTGAATTGGCGCAGACGTTTTACCAAGGCAATAAATCTCAGACTATTCGTGCGGCGCTGCAGAGTCTGGCTACTCATACAGGCCATGCCGGTTGGGTAATTAACGGGTACTCGCCCATAGAATTGAGTAGCACCACTTTTTGTCATACCTGTGGGACAGAATACGCAAAAGGCGATCTGTTATATCGCCCTGTTTTTGATCGCGGATTCAGCCACAAAGCCATGGTGAATCTACCTACAAAGACTTGGCTTGATTGTCCTGACTGTGTTACACAAAATACAGAAGAAGCGCCCGCTTCGTTATAAAGCTGTTTTATGCCTAAACTAAACCTGGGTTTTCCCCAACATGTGCTACGCGTCCTGCTGGTCTCCCTGCTCATGGGCGGCCTGCTTTTTTCGCTAGCTCATGTATCAGAGGCTGATCACGGAAGTCACGAGGCGCTCTGCACGATATGCGTCTTGTTTCACACCAGCATAACGCTCATCTCTGTTGCCGTTGTATTCCACAGGTCAATAGACCGTTGGATTTGTTATTATTTCATCGCAGAACCTCACCTGCTGTACCACCTGCCTTCAACAGGCCGTTCCCCCCCGCACATCTGAGTTTCTTCCAATCCTGATGCGCATCATTCACCTCAAGTGAATTTCTGCGCTCCATTTACACATAGATCAACGCAAACAGTTTGCTGGCTCCCTTACGCTGTAGATAGGGGCTCAACTCCACTGTAGCGGGTACGGTGCGTCGTTAACGCAACGCCCCAACTGTTTACTCGTACAGTAGTTCGAAGCACTGCAACCAGCATCTATCTGATTTATCGGCAACGTACCGTGCCATAGGGCACTGACGCCATCAAGCATAGGCCTCTGTTTGCGTCGAGTCTAAATGCGATTGAAAATCGCACGCTCTCATTACACGATTTCCAACGTATAAAAGCGGATACAAGAGGCGCAAAATATATGGGTTGAGAAAGTAATCTGGAGCCCGGACGGTCGTCGGTTAGCTGCCTCTGCAGGTCGCGAAGTTTACCTGTGGGAGCTTCAAATTATAGAGCGGCAGTTAAAGCCACATTTTGTTTCACATGAACACGCAGATCTGCTGACAGATATTGCCTGGCGACCTTGGACGCTGGCCATTCCAAACCCGCCCGAGATAGCCGCTTCCAGCAGAGGTCAAATCAGCTTTTGGCAGCCTAACACCTACGATCCCACTCGGCTCTTGATTAGTCAGGGCAACTTCCTAGCGGTCGAATGGAGTCCAGACGGGCGATATCTCGCCTCTGGCGAACAGAGTGCAAAGCTCCATTTATGGGCCTTGCCGTCCGAAAAAAAGAGGGTCGTATCTAGTCCTACTGAGAACGTCAATGATTTGCTGAGACCCTCTTTCAGCGTAGCGCTCGAATTTCATACTGCAAAACACATGAACAATTCTGGCAGTGAAGAAGACAATTGATAACGCGAAAATCAAAAAATCATATGAAGAGCTAACGAAGGTCCACTGGGGCAACTACACTCTCAACAAACCCGTGGGGAATCACAGTCGTCGCACATAAAAGCTTCCAATAAACCTATTATTCAAGCTACGTCTAACCGACGAGAAAAAAATCCAATGGAACATATTTCTACCGTAGAAAACCCGACCGTTTTGAACCGCTTGGGAGCAATCACTAGCACGGTCTGTGCTCTGCACTGCGCCCTTTGTGCGCTTGCCCCAGCCCTGCTGTCTGTCCTAGGCCTCAGCGTATTGATCAGCCATGAAGCCGAATGGATCTTCACTATTTTGGCCTCAATCATAGCGATTGCCTCTGCAATCAAGGGCTATTGTCCATGTGAGTCATGGAAGAAACCCATGATGTTTGTAACGGGCATACTCATTCTCCTCATCGCTCGTTCCACCGAAGCGTTGGGAATCAATATACCCGAAGTTTACATCACAATAACGGGAGGAGGCATATTGGTTTTGGGTCATTTATCTAACCTACGTGCCTGCCGCTAATGAGAAATAACTCCAGTGAAGTCATATCTCTGCCGGATATGCAGAAGAGCCGAGACGAGCGCGGCATTGAGATTGATAGAGTTGGCGTATCCAATGTGCGTTACCCCCTAAACTTGCACCTACGCGACGGCGACCCATTCAACACAGTCGCCAATCTATCGCTCAGTGTTAGTCTACCGCACGCGGAAAAAGGCACACATATGTCCCGTTTTATGACGTTTCTCAACGAGAAAAGTCAGCTCCTACAGCTCGATACCGTGCATATGGCGCTCGAGGAATTGGGCCATAAAATGCAGTCTGAAGAAGTCTTTCTCGATATGGAATTCCCCGTATTTCTCAAGCGTCATGCACCGGTCACAGGCATAGAAGGCCTGCTCGACTTCAATTGCGTTTTACGTGCCATGTATACCCGAGAGGGCCAACGCGATACGTTAGTTGGCGTGCGAGCGAACGTCACAAGCTGTTGCCCATGTAGCAAAGAGATCAGCCAATATGGCGCGCACAACCAGCGATCTGAAGTAAGCATATTCGTATGCCCCAAAGAGCATGTCTGGTTTGAAGACTTAATCGATATCGCTGAAAAGAGCGCCTCCAGCCAACTTTACCCCATTCTCAAGCGCGCCGATGAGAAAAATGTCACCGAGCGCGCTTACGACAATCCAAAATTCGTAGAAGATATTGTGCGCGATGCTGCCATCGAGCTACTTGAACTGCTCAAGAGGGACGCTATAGCTTGGTTTTATCTTTCGAGTAATAACAACGAAAGTATCCACAACGACGATGCCTTCGCCGAAATAGAACGCCGAGAGGTCCGAGACGTAGCGTCCAGTATTTAGGTATCTCATTGGCTTATAAGAAGTGAGTCATTCCCGTTGCGTTTGCACTAGATCAACTCGCCCTATACAGTAGTGGGTCTACGCGTTGGGCGTTTCGAGACGACCCAATAGGTCATCGTCTGTGCTTTAGCAACCCCAACCCGCAGGAATCCAGATAGTATAAAATGGCATAATAGACGTCTATGTAACCCTTGAAATCAATCTGCCATAGAGTAGAACAAATCTAGTCATAAAGGGAGAGATCACGGCTTGGGAGGTCCTATTCCAGTTACCATTATCAGCGGCTTTTTAGGCGCAGGGAAAACTACTCTGCTCAACTACCTGCTAAACGCCGAGCACGGGTTGCGCGTAGCAGTATTAGTCAATGACTTTGGCGCAGTTAATATCGATGCTGCGTTAGTGACAGGCGTCTCTGGAGAATCGACTATCGATCTTTCCAATGGATGCATCTGCTGCTCGATTCGCGAC
>CALDFW010000217.1 GCA_937942165.1 uncultured bacterium
CATAGTACTCGATTTTGAAGTCACCCCCAACCGCCCCGACTGCCTTAGCGTAGTCGGCATTGCCCGTGAGGTTCGCGCGCTAACGGGGAATGCCTTATCGCTGCCTCCTTGTGACGTCTCTGAACAGGGCGCCCCGTGCGCGGACGACATCGATATATCTATCGAACATCCAAACGACTGTCCGCGCTACGTGGGACGCGTCATCCGCGACGTTAAAGTGGGCCCCTCCCCCCAGTGGCTGCAGCGACGCCTACAGGCGGTTGGTCAGCGTCCCATTAACAATATTGTCGACATCACGAACTACGTCCTACTCGAACTAGGCCAACCGCTACATGCGTTTGATTTACACAAACTGTCCGGGCGTCAAATTGTCGTGCGCCACGCACGTGAAAATGAGTCGATTGAGACGCTGGATGGCGTTGCGCGCAAACTCGACTCGAACACGCTGGTCATTGCCGATGGAGAGCGTCCCGTAGCACTAGCTGGCATCATGGGAGGAGCCAACTCAGAAGTCGATGAGCAGACAGCGGATATTGTGCTTGAAAGCGCCTATTTTGACCCGGGTCGCATACGTCAAACCAAAGCTCAATTTGGACTGCACACAGAAGCTGCATCCCGATTTGAGCGCGGTGCAGATTGGGATTTATGCCTGCGGGCTGCCAACCGAGCTGCAATGCTCATAGCGGAGTATGCTGGAGGGCGTATTGCGGCAGAGGCCATCGACGTTTACCCCATCCCACAGAGCACGGACTCTATTCACCTCCGTTTGGACAGAGCCAACGGGCTCCTAGCAACTCATTTCAGTCCAGCGGATGCGCAAAAAATCCTCGAATCGCTCGACTGCAAAGTAGAGAATGATGGCGAAGACATGCGCGTCAACCCTCCCAGCTTTCGACCCGATCTGCTGCGTGAAGCTGATCTTATTGAAGAATTGGGACGTGTTTATGGATACGATCGCATACCGGGTAGCCAACGGTCTAACGGACCTTGGCTGACTCAACTCTCGCCAGCGCTGTACTGGAAAAAAGTCGCGCGCCAGCGGATGGCTGATATCGGATTGGATGAAATCCTGAGCAATACGATTGTCGACGCCTCTTGGGAACAGCATATAGAAGCCCCCTGCGCTATCGAATTAGCCAATCCGCCTACGGAAGCGCAGTCCCTGCTGCGCACGCGCCTGCTGCCCAGTTTGCTCGAAGTAGCTCGACGCAACTTTAATCAGCGCGCCCGCTCACTCGCACTCTTCGAGCTAGGAAAGTGTTTTTCCGCGCCACGAGCAGATGCAGCTCTTCCCCAAGAGCGTTGGAACATGGCAGCACTCTACGCGGGCCCCCTGTCTACTACGACGTGGCAAGGTCCGCAGAGAGATTTGGATTTCTACGATTTAAAGGGTGTATTAGAGCGATTAGCAGATGGAATACCACTCGAGTTTGAACCAGTTTTATGCTCTGGCTACCGCCCTGGACACTGCGCTTCTGTAACCTTGGACGGGAATTCTATCGGTCATATTGGGCAAGCTGCGCCAGATCTGTGCGCAGCCTTTGATATCGAAGCCGCAGTGTATATCTTTGAGTTAGATTTTGCGGCGCTCGTAAATGCGTGGCAGCGGCATCGCCCCGCGTTTGTTCATCTGCCCAAGTTTCCAGCCGCCGAACGCGATCTTTCCGTTATCGTGAGTGACGACGTTAGCCACAGCGCAATAGCTCGGGAAATAACCGCGGGGTCTCTGGTTGAGAGCGTTGAGTTTTTCGATCTTTATCAGGGTGAACCCATTGAGTCTGGTCACAAGAGCCTTAGTTTCTCCATACGACTGCGTCATCCTGAACGCACGCTGAAAGATAAACAGGCCGACGCGGCTATAAACGAAATTTTAAAGAAACTGCAAAAGCGATTCGGCGCCCATCTGCGCTAATCGTGCACGTCTTTTCAGGAGCACTGAAACACCATGGCTATGGACAGTAATTTTGAACGACTCGAACAGGAAGTTAATCGCTTAGTAGAAGTCTTGAATCGCCTACGTCAGGAGAATGCAGATCTCAAAGGCCAGATTGGCGAATTAGAACAAAAGAACCAGCAAGCGCAGAGCGAAATAGAGCGCCTACAGCAGGTCGAAGAGGCGTATAGAGAAGCCAATCAGAACCGAGAAGAAGTAAAGGGTCGTATAGAAAACCTTCTTCAGCAAATAGATGGTTTGGAAATGTAACTCGATCTTCCTACGCCACAACCGAGGAGTGTCGCATGTCACAGGCTCAGAGTGCCGTAGTCAATATCTTTGGTAAGAGCTATACCCTCTCCACAGAGGGACAAGACGTAGAGTACATGCGCCAAATTGCGCACATGGTGGATACCCATATGCGCGAGATCGAGGAGGATGGCCAGCGGTCTCCTCTGCAGATAGCAGTTATTGCAGGACTCAATCTGGTGGACGAACTCTTCGAACTTCAGGCTGAATATGAGTCAGTGGAGTCCGATATCGAAACGCGGACTTCCAGGTTGACGGCGTCTCTCGGACGTCTTTTTGAACAGGTAGATGCCGCCGTAGACTCAGACGGCTAAGGCTCATCTACCACCGGTAGATACGCACTACACTGGGGCCCCGGAAATATACTTACAGCCCCCGCACTAAGGGAGTCATTCCGTGGATGAGATAGTCCTCCGGATTGTATTCGTCTTAGCTGCCCTCATTTGCGGCGGTATAGCTGGTTGGTTTTCATGCGCCCAGATCCGTCGCAACCGATTGCGCGATATACAGGCTCGTGCGAGCGAGATTACAGAGACGGCCCGACAAGACGCCGAAGCGATAAAGAAAACCGCTCAGCTAGAGGCCCGAGACGAGTGGCGGCAGGAATACGAACCGTTAGAAAAAGAGCTAGAAGAGCGTAAGCGCTCTCAGCGCAACTTAGAAGACAAACTGCGCGAACGCGAGCAACAACTCGACAGTAAGTTCGATATATTAGACGGGAAAGAGCGAGATCTCCTCAAGACCGAGAAGGCGTTAGAAGAGCGCGAGCATGCTATAGAGGCCTCCGAGCACGACGTTCAAGAATTGGTGCTCCAACAGCGCAAGCAGCTCGAAGGGCTGGCCGGCATGACACAGCCCGAAGCGAGACAAATGCTCATAGGGCAGTTAGAACAGAGCGCTCGGCAACTTGCAGCCCGCAGAGTCCGCGAAATAAAAGATCACGCTATTGCCAACGCCAACTTAGAAGCTAAAGAGATTATAACACGAGCCATCCAACGTTTCTCCAGCGAACTGGTAGTGGAAAGTTCGGTCTCCGTTGTCCCCTTGACTTCTGACGATATGAAGGGGCGCATCATCGGACGCGACGGACGAAATATACGCTCATTCGAGATGATTACAGGCGTGGAGGTAATCGTTGACGATACCCCCGGTATCGTCATGCTATCGGCTTTTGATCCTCTCCGACGCGAAATCGCCAAAAACACGTTAGACAAGCTAATCGTAGACGGCCGAATTCACCCCGGACGCATAGAAGAAGTTTATGAAAAAGTGCTCCAAGACGTCGAGGAGATGATCAGAGAGTCGGGCTCAAAAGCCGCCTTTGACTTAGGCATTCACGATATGGCAGAGCCACTATTAGAGCTGCTCGGCAAGCTCCGTTTTCACACGAGCTACGGGCAAAACCTCTTAGCCCATAGCAAAGAGGTCGGCCTCTTAGCCGGCATGATGGCGGAATCACTCGAGCTCGACATTACGCTGGCACGTCGGGCCGGCCTACTGCACGACATCGGCAAAGCACTTGGGTTCGAACAGGGCAATGATCCAAGCCAGTCTGGTGCCGCTCTCGCGCGAAAATGCGGTGAAGTGGCAGAAGTCGTCCAGGTTATCGAGACGCTCGCAAAGAACGCGCCTTCTCGCTCGACGCTTGCAGCACTAGTGGAAGCTGCCAATGAAATCTCAGTCCATCGACCAGGCGCACGCAAAGACAAAGTGGAAGAGTACACGCAGCGGCTAAATCAGATTGAAGAGATCGCCTCGTCACATATGGGAGTTCGCAAGGCGTTTGCGCTGCAAAATGGCAAAGAGGTTCGCATATTGGTCGACAGTGAAGTAGTTGATGACACCTATGCAGAACAGCTCGCCGACGAAATTGTTGGTAAATTAGAAGAACAGCTCGATCACCCCGGTCAAATTCGCCTTTCTCTCGTGCGTGAGGTTCGGGCGGTACACTACGCGCGCTGACCGTCTATGCGCATTCTCTTTACTGCCGACATCTTTGCTCAAGCCGGCCGGCGTATGGCCTCGGTGCACATTCCGGCTCTACTTCGCGAACGCGACGTCGATTTCGTCATTGCCAACGGAGAGAATGCCGCAGGAGGCTTTGGTCTGACCGACAATCTGGTCGGCAAACTGCGCAGCTATGGGGTCGACGTCATTACCAGCGGCAACCACATATGGGATCGCAAAGAATTTGTCCCTCAACTCGACCGAGACGACCGCGTGCTGCGCCCTTTCAACTATCCGCCTGGCGCTCCTGGTCAAGGCTCGACAATAGCAGAATCGCGCAGCGGTCACAAGGTTGCTGTGCTCTCATTACAGGGCCGCACTTCAATGCCCAGCACGGACTGCCCTTTCCGCTTGGGTAAGGCCGAAGTCGAGCGCCTCCGTCAACAGACCCCGATTGTATTTATAGATTTCCATGCAGAGGCGACCGCAGAAAAGGTAGCACTGGGCTGGTATTTAGACGGCTTCGCTTCCGCCATCATAGGCACGCATACCCACGTGCAAACCGCGGACGAACGCATCCTGCCGCAGGGAACGGCCTATCTAACAGACGCCGGAATGACAGGGCCGCACGATTCAGTGATTGGCGTGCAGCCCGAACAAGCCATTCGCCGCTTTTTGACGCAGGTGCCCACGCGCTTCAAGCCCGCCGAGGAAGGTGCTCGCTTCTGTGGAGTCCTTGTAGACATCGATACCGACAGCGGCAAAGCCACACATATAGAACGGCTGCAAATAGCAGAAACCACAACTTGACCCGGCACGTAGTCCGCGCTACTGTGTTCTTCCTATGTCTGAAAACGAATTATTTACGAACGACGCCGGGGAGAGCGAAACGCACCCACTGAGCGTTTCTGAACTCACTGGACAGATCAAAATCCTGCTGGAAGAAGAGCTTGAATCTCGCTGGGTTATGGGCGAGATCTCGCACTACACCCACCACGGTTCAGGCCACCGCTACTTTACGCTCAAAGACGAAGATAGCCAGATAAGCGCCGTCATGTTTAAATGGCAGTCGCGCGGCCTCTCTTTCGAGCCTGAAGCAGGCATGCAGGTCTTGGTTTACGGCCACGTCTCAGTGTACGAACCCCGCGGCGCGTATCAATTCTATGCCGCGCGCATACAGCCGGCCGGCGTAGGCGAACTGGCGTTGGCCTTTGAAAAGCTCAAGAGTCGCCTAGCTGCAGAGGGCCTATTTGACGAAGAGCGTAAACGCCCTCTGCCAGCGTTTCCCCGCCGCGTGGGCGTCGTTACATCGGCTACGGGAGCTGCTATTCGCGACATTGCTCAAATCATGCAACGCCGCGCTCCCGGGATGCAGCTAGTGTTAGCCCCAGCACGCGTCCAAGGGTACGGTGCAGCCGAAGAAATCGTGCGCGGAATTGACGATCTAAATCGCTATGGTGAAGTCGACATAATCATTGTGGGGCGCGGAGGCGGCTCACCCGAAGACCTGTGGTGTTTTAACGAGGAAAGCGTCGCGCGGGCCATATGCGCTTCTGCCATTCCCGTCATTTCTGCGGTTGGCCACGAAGTCGACTATTCAATATCCGATTACGTGGCTGACTACCGCGCTCCCACCCCTTCGGCAGCCGCTGAAATCGTTGCACGGGAACACGGCCAGCTCAGCGCGCGCGTAATTGAACTGCGTCAGCGCCTCATTACCTCAATACAGGGACATATCGAGCACCGCAGCGAAGCGCAGCGTCATCTGGATCCGCGACGCGTACTACTCCGGGCACGCGACCGCATCGAGCAAAACGCACAGTATTTAGACGAGCGGCGCAAAGATCTTGCAACCGCGTTCGACCGGTATACCAGCCGTCGCGACGAAGCATTTAAAAATGCGCTTACGCGCTTAGATGACCTGAGCCCACTGCGCGGCTTGGCACGAGGCTTCTCTCTAGTCGAAGAGAGAAAAAGTGGCGATTTAGTTAAGCGGGCCGAGCAGCTGGCTCCTGGCGACCTTATCAAGGTGCGTTTCCAACAGGGAAACGCCATCTGTAGCGTAGAGGAAATCGAACATGAGTGAAACGAATTCATTTGAAGAAGCACTAGAAAAGCTGGAAAAGAGCGTCGAACGTCTCGAAACTGGTGATCTGAAATTAGACGAGGCGCTGACGACTTTTGAACAGGGTATTGCAGCGTCTCGAAGCTGCGGTCAGTGGTTAGACCAAGCTCGCAAACGCGTGCAGGTGCTCATCGCTGAGGGAGAAGAAGAGTTCCAGCTGGAATTTCTCGACGAAGAAGACGAAGCGTAAAAACCCTCATGCTAACTAGGCTCTTTATCCGCGATTTCGCGCTCATAGAAAAAGCTGAGATCGAGTTTGGCGATGGTCTCAACGTAATTACGGGAGAGACCGGTGCGGGTAAATCTATTCTACTGGGCGCGCTATATTCGATTCTCGGCGGGCCCACCAACGGTGATCTCGTCCGCGAGGGAGCCGAACGCTGCATAGTCGAGGGATTGATGGAGTTTGACGAACGCAGCGAATTGATTAAGCAGCTCCAGGCAATCGACATAGAATGCGAAGACGGTCAGCTTTTTCTCCGGCGTGAGATTCTCAGCAACGGCCGGTCTCGGGCATACATCAATGGAAGCGGCAGCCCGATAAAAAAATTGCGTCAAATCGGCGCCCTGCTAGTCGATCTACACGGACAGCACGAACACCAATCTCTGCTAGATCCCCACCTACACATTCACTACCTAGATGCCTTCGGGCGCTTGGAAAATAAAGCACAAGAGGTCGCCCAATCTTGGCGTGCAATGCGCACCGATGAGCAGGCACTAAGCGACCTACAAGAGCGGCGACAAAAGCTCCTGGTCGACGGAGAACTGCGTGCGTTCCAATTGGCTGAAATACGCAATCTCTCGCCGCAACCAGGAGAAGAGGAAGACTTAGAGGCTGAACTCCAAGTCTTGGACAACGCCCATAGCCTGGTCCAACTGGGAGAAGAAATAAACGACCTGCTCTATCAGCGAGACGGTTCTGTATACGAACAGCTAAGTCAAGTCCGACGTCGCTTTGATCGCATCACCGAAATCGATCCATCCCTGCAAGAGCAGGCAAAATCTCTTGAGGAAATCTCGTATTTAGTAGAAGACGCAGCGCAAACAATGCGCACATATGGACGTGCGCTAGAAGCCGACCCCGCGCAGGCAGAGCAAATTCGCGAACGTCTCGAAGCGCTTCGTTCGCTAAAACGCAAATACGGGCCGAGTTTAACGGCCGTCCTTGCGTATAGCGAAGAGTTGGAGCGCAGCGAAAACGAAACAGCCGAATTAGATGGACAGATAGACAGAGTGCGCGTCCAACTTGAGGCAAACGGGCAGCGCTTTGCCGAGCACTGTGCCGAACTCTCAGCTGGACGCAAAAGCGCAGCAGATGCGTTGGAAGCGGCGATCGTACGCAGCCTAAAAGATCTGGGCATCGAACACGGTCAGTTTTCTGTGCATCTTTCACCCCGCACAGAAACGAAGGGCCCCGTCGAGCACGAGGGACGACGGATTCATGCTGATGAACGGGGCGCAGAACAGGTCGCGTTTTACATAAATACCAACCTGGGAGGCGAACTTCGACCCTTAGCGCGCGTTGCTTCGGGAGGAGAAGTGTCCCGCATTATGCTGGCAATAAAAGAAGCCATTGCCGAGCGCGACCTCATTTCCGTATTGGTATTCGACGAAGTCGATTCGGGAGTCTCTGGACGTATCGCGGCAGCGGTAGGACGCAAACTACAAGCGCTGGCAGCATCGCATCAGACAATCGTCATAACGCACCTGCCACAGATTGCCAGTCTGGCCAATCATCATTTTGCCGTGCGCAAAGACAAAGACGGCACCCGCACGACCACGCACGTCGAGCAGTTAGATAGAGAAGGACGAACGGAAGAAATCGCCTATCTACTGGCTGGAGAAACGGTCTCAGAAACCGCGCGGCAGCACGCTCGTGAGCTCATACAATAGACATGCTGGCCAATATCCTCAGCCTATCGCGCATTTTTCTGTCTATCCCCCTGCTCTATAGCCTTCGTCGAGGCGATGAAATGACCGTCACAACGGTCAGCCTCTTATTCATCGCAGCTGCCACCGACCTAGGCGATGGCTTTGCAGCGCGTCGGCTCAAGCAGGTATCGCGCATAGGAAAAATGCTCGATCCACTGTCCGATAAGGTCTTTCTCAGCTCTTTGCTCGGGGGACTCGTGCTTTGGGGAGATTTCCCCGCATGGCTCTTGGTTATGCTGCTACTGCGCGACCTCGCGATTGTCTCAGCGGGCACCTACTTACTGCGCTCACGCGGGTTTGTCATTGCCGCCAATCGCTGGGGCAAATCAACCACGGCCTGCCTGGGATTTACCACGCTTAGCTTTGTCCTGAACGCCCCCGCTCTGCTTTGCGATGTGTTAACGCT
>CALDFW010000218.1 GCA_937942165.1 uncultured bacterium
AATACGCTTGGAAGACCATGCCGCGCGTCGGCCATATTGGGTTGCAGACGCACGGTGGAATGGACGGTGCTTCAGGCGTTCAAATACGCTTCCGCAATCTGGTCGTCAAGGCGCTGTAATCGCGCCGAAGGTATATCGAAAGCCCTCGTGCTTTAAGGAGTATGATGAGATCGCATATTCCCGTTTTCGGGGGGGAATTTACCGGTTCCCTAATCGAGGATACGCCGGGCCCTTACTGCATCGGGTCGGGGTTTAGGCCCCTTGTACACTCGGCTTTTCCCAGCCAGAACATATATCGCGACGAGGCGATCGGACTCAACTTTGAACACGTGCTCAACGGCGTAGCCGCCGACTTTGATCGGAATCGCTTTACGCCGCGCACGGACACGCAGTCTCTTCATGCTCACAGCGACAGGGAGGTTTCCGTCTTACATCGAGCAGAAGACTCGACCTGGGGCATTGAAAGCTCCATGCGTTACGTGCTGAGGGAAGCAAACGCGGTTGATTTGACGTTTTCGGTTACGATAAGAGAGGATCGATTCCCGCTGGGCTACGTCGCTTTTATGTGGGCTAGCTACATGAATCGCACCCGCGAGCGCCGCATCCACTTTTACGGGGAGCGCGACGGACGCGAAGAGTGGGTGAGCTTTGGCGATCAGCTGACGGATGACGGGGCATTTGAAACGGGCACCGTGTCTGCCGTCGGCGTACCGGACCTGCCCTATGAAAAGGGAGCCGATGCGCTTAATCTCGTAGAGCATCCACACAAGAAGTTCTCGCTCCCCTTTTACTATGGCTTAGTAGATGGGGACGGTGATTTGGGGACGACGGACGATACCATGGTATACGTCATGATGTTTGATCAGACGGAGTCCATTCGCTTTGCCATGTGGAACTTCATTCGCGACGCACAGAGAAAACCGGATCCACACAGTCCGGCGTGGGATTGGCACTTTGTCATACGAGAGCCCGTTGTTGACCAACCTTATAATTATCGCGCGCGCGTGCTGTACAAACCGTTTGTCAGTCGCGACGATGTGCGCTTCGAATACGAGCGCTGGCGCGCAGAGTTACCTTCGTTAGGGGATTAGTGAGAGAGTGAAGTTTCCCATATTACGAACAACGCACAAAGAAATGAAATTATTCCCGTGAATCGATACGCCTTTATAGTTAGTACAGTAACTCTACTCTGTTTCATGTCCGAAGTGGTAGGACAGCAGTTGGCCTTTCCCGGGGCCGAGGGCTTTGGCCGTTTTTCGCTCGGCGGCCGCGGCGGTAAGGTGCTCTTTGTAACCAATCTCCACGACAGCGGCCCGGGCAGCCTGCGCGCCGCCATAGAGGCCGACTATCCGCGCATTGTCGTGTTTAAGGTGTCGGGTACGATTGAGCTACAGTCTCATCTGCGCATTCGCCATCCGCGCATTACGGTTGCAGGGCAGACGGCACCGGGCGATGGGATTTGTCTGCGTCGCTATCCGCTCGTTATTTCCGCCGACGATGTCATCGTGCGTTTTTTGCGCGTGCGGCTGGGCGATGAGGCCGGCAGGAAAATGGATGGTATCGACGTGTCGGATGCCGAAAACGTCATCGTCGATCACTGCTCCGTCAGCTGGACCTTGGACGAGGCGGTCAACACCTACCACGGCTCAAAAAATATCACGATCCAATGGTGTTTGATCTCCGAGTCGCTGCACGACTCGCCTCTGCAGGAGGGACACGGGTTCGCCGCATCCTTGGGCGGCTTCAATACGTCGTATCACCACAACCTGCTGGCCAACAACGCTGGGCGCAATCCGAGCATTGCCGGCGAGGAAGACGCACCGACGATCAGTCTCGACTTTCGCAACAACGTCATCTTTAACTGGGGACACCGCACGCTGGACGGTCGGCCGCGCAGCATCAACGTCGTCAATAACTACTACAAGGCCGGCCCGGCTTCGCGCAGGGACCACATCGTGAAGATGCAAACGATTTACGACGGCTCGTTTGGTCGCTGGTATATCGACGGCAACGTAATGGTAGACACTGCTGGCAAAGTGCATCGCAGCGGCATTGTGCGGATAGACTCAGAAGACGTGCCGCTCGATTCGGCGCTGGTGGAAGCTCCGGTGGATTTTGCTCCCGTCCAAACGGAAACGGCCGAGGAGACCTATGAGCGTGTGTTAGATACGGCCGGTGCCACTCTGCCGCGCCGCGACGCGCACGACGTGCGCGTTGTCGGCGAAGTGCGCTCGGGCGAGACGACCTATGGTAACGGCATTATCAGCAGCCAAAAAGACGTGGGCGGTTGGCCCGAACTGCGCTCTACTGATCCACCAGAAGATGCGGATGCAGACGGCATGCCCGATGCGTGGGAACGGCCGTTTACCGCGGCGGACGATCTGTCATTAGAGGGTGCGCAGGATGCTGACGGTGACGGCTATACTAACGTAGAAGAGTACTTAAACGGAACGAATCCAACCGAAGGCGATTAGACTGAATCTAAATGCGCGCTATCGCCAGCCCCGACTGGACCTCTGATACGCGGTTCCAACCCGTTCCCTTGAGCCCGGCATAGATCATGTAATACGCGCCGTTCATAACAAACACCTGCGGGGTTAATAGGCCGCCGCTGTCCCAGGCCTGCGGGTCGGAAGAGGGCGTGAAGATTGGATTATGCGGGTTGGGCTCAAACTCGATAAAGTCGCGGGTGCGCACGTGTCCGATAGTCCACACCGCTCCGTCATATCCCCCGTAAAACAAGTCGAAATAGCCCGGTCCCTTTAGGACCTCGGCTTCGCGCACGCCGTAGCGGTCCCACGCCTGACCCGAGCCGCAAAAGACGGGATTCGCTGGATTCTTGGTGACGTGCGCCGGGTCTGATATAGGGGCCGTCGCGTGGCAAATGGTCGGCACGTTGTAAAGGATTTTCCTGCGTTCGGGCGGGGCCGGTCGCTCGCCCGTATAGACCATGTGTATGGTGTCGTTGTCGACGGCTATTGAAGGATGCGAGCAGCCGCTTTCCTCGTGGTCTCCCGTGCGTGAGACCACGGGTTCGGAGCCCATCCTCTCCCAAGATCCCAAATCACCGTCGCTGACCAAGAGGCCCGTCTGTTTACAGCGCGGCATTGTTTGATTGCCCAGATAGTACATGTAGTAGCGGCCGTCTGCAGAGTTGTGAAATGGAAAGGGGTATTCCACATCGCGACTATCAAACCCTCCTTTTGCGGGGCCCACTATGGGGTTGCGTGAGTCGTGGCAGACGGCGGTGGGGTCGCTGGTCGGCGCCCAGCTGTGCATGAGCACCCAGCAGTCTTCGGCCTTCTTTTCGGCCCAGAGGTAGTGCACCTGCTCGTCGACGACGATGGCGTGGGCGGCGGCGGCCCATGCCGGCGGTTCTGCGTAGAGCAGCGGCATTTCTGCGGTTATTCGCTCAAAATAAGCAAAGGTCTCAAAGGGCATGGGATCGGTTTCCATACGTCGTCTCCTAGTAGATAAATTGAGCGTCTAATCCCGCAGCCCGTAGGCTAGCGCAGCTGAACCACGCGACGGCTCTGCGAATAGAGGGAACCGTCGTCAGCTTGGTATTGGAAGTGCATGGTGTAGACGCCAGAAGCGGTCTCTTGCCCCGTTGGGTCCCGGCCATTCCAGCGCCACTGGCTAAACCCAGTGCTCTCTGCTCGCTGACTCCATGCATGGATGCGACGACCGAGCACGTCGTAGAGGTCGATCTGCAGGCGCCCAGGTCCCGGAACGCGATAGCGCACCGCGACGCTGGTGTTAAAGGGATTGGGATAGGGTGAAGCAATCGCAAAGGCTTCGGGCACGGCCGCCGCAGACTGGACGAGAGTGGGGGTGCGCCGCCCGTTAACTTCCTCAATGAGCTGCCAGGGTTCGATTTGGTCTCCCTCGTAGCCGAGGGCCCACATGCCGAACCCGCGCAAATCATTGTCCAACGCCAAGTCGTACTTTCTGCGCAGGCTCTCGACGTCGTCATACCAGACCTGTATCCACTCCTCTCCGTCTCTGTAGCGATACCACGCCGTCTGCGACCGAGCATCCCACCGCGCTCCCCAGCGAGCGGCTTGAGGTATTGCGTCGCGCAGGCGGGGATAGTTGATAAATTCCTGGACGCTTGTGTTGGGCTCTCCGCTGCGCGTTTTCCATTTGCACCCGTAGTAGGGCACGCCGAGAATCAATTTCTCTGGGTGGTCTCGCATAACCTGACCGTAGTCGCGATCATCTTCTAGCAGAGAGGCGACGGTGCGTCCGGGGCCGCCAAGCGGTGCCGTAGGGCCTGTGCTACTACTCCACTTTCCCGAAAAGGCATAGCCCATCACAAAGAGGTAGTCACAGCTCGCTGCGATTTGCGCGAAGTCCCAGCGACCGCCCCAGTCGATGGCTGGGGTGGCAAAGCTTACTTCGCTGCCCGGAATTTCGGCGTGCAGATAGTCGGTTAACGCGCGCAGGAAGCTGCTTATTTGGTCGGGCCAGCCGTTTAGCCCAGGGCCCTCGAAGTCGATGTTAACACCGTCGGCGTTTCCCGCGCGTATCTTGTCGCGTATCTCGCGCATAAAGCGCGTGCGGTGTGTTTCGCTATTGAGCAGTGTGCGCACGTCCGCATCGCCAAAAAGCGTTGCGGTTAGTATCACGCGCACGCCGTGTTGGTGTGCGCGATCAATTAGCGCCGTCCAGGGCCAGCCGTGGTCTTCGCCCAGCGATCCATCTGCGTTCACCTCGACGGAAAACGGAGCGATATGGGTCAGTAGGTCAAAATCGATCGAGTCGTAGTATTCTGCGCTGATCCAGTAGGGTAGAAAGCCGAACACGGCGCGTTGAGTTTGGCCGGCGCGGCGCGCGTGTGATGAGAGCGGTTGAGACTGGCCACCGGGGCCGATCAAGGCGGGTTGGGTGGGATGGTGGCGGTGGTCTAGCCAAGCCGCATGATGCGGGCTGATGGGAGCGGATTCAGCAAGGACGCAGTTCGTGCCGGAGGCTTGAATTGCCCAAAATACAAGGACAATAGAGCAAATCCTGTAGGCCGAATGCCGCAGCCGCGGTCTAGTGTGTATGGGAGCTGTGACCATTAGATAAAATTTGTATGTATGAGTGCTCTTTCCATAATAAAAGTCGCTCTACGTCGGAGCAAGCAGGAGCATATGGAGATCGCTTTACATCCCGCGTTTTTTGCTTACTGTACGCTTAGTTCCACAACTAAAAATAGTCCATGGATGGGAGCCGTCCGATGTTTGAGCTGATATTTTTTGTGTGCTTTGCCGTTTTCTTCTCTTTTCTATGCTCACTGTTTGAGGCGGCCCTGTATTCGGTGCCCGTCGCTCATATTGAGCTGCTGGAAAAGTCGGGCAGTGCTTCCGGACGGCTCATGAAAAAGTTTAGAGAGAACGTGGATGCGCCCATAGCGGGTATCCTATCGCTCAACACGATTGCCCATACGGTGGGCGCTGCGCTTGCAGGTGCGGCTGCGGCAGAGGTGCTGGGCGAACCGTGGTTGCCGTATTTTTCTGCGATTTTCACGCTGGTGATTCTCATGTTTTCAGAGATTATTCCCAAGACCATCGGCGTAGTCTATGCGCGCCAACTCGTGCCCTGGGTGGCCTATCCGATTCAGACCCTCATTTGGACGCAGGCACCTCTCATATGGCTTTGCGAGCAGGTAACCCGACTTATATCCCGCGGTAAAGTCGACGATGCCGTCTCTTCAGACGAGCTGGTTGCGCTGGTTCACATGGGGCGTCGTGCGGGAACTATCGATGCGGAAGAGGGGCATGCAATTGAAAATATACTCTCGCTAAAAGAGAAAACTGTTCAGCAGATCATGACGCCGCGCACGGTTATGTATTCGCTCTCGGCACAGCAGAAGGTAAGCCAGGTCTTAGAAGCCGGCGTTCCTTCATTCTCCCGTATTCCCATCGTCGATGATGGAGATACGGACGAAGTAGTTGGTATCGTACATAGGCGCGATATTTTTTCAGCGCTTGCGGGAGGTCGTGAAGATACGCTGATACAGGATCTGGCCCGCCCTGCAGATTTTGTTCCGGAAACGCTCACCTTGGATCGAGTGCTGCGCAGGTTTCTCGAGTCGCGCCAGCATTTGTTTATAGTGATTGACGAGTATGGCGGATTGAATGGCGTTGTATCCTTGGAGGATGTGTTAGAAGAGCTTATCGGACGCGAAATAGTCGATGAAACGGATATGGTGACCGATTTGCGCGAACTGGCGCGCCGTCGCCGTCGCCAGGCCATGGGCAATGTGGAATAAAGCATTTTTTTGCTCTGTTGAGAGGTGTGTATGACCATGCATGAAATCGAGTTCAGAAGAGCGCTGGCGTCTGACGCAGAGGCGATACTCGCCGTTATGTCAGCGGCCTTTGACCGACCACCTGGATCCGATCGATACGAGCGCGATCGACGAACGCTTACACAGGATATAGACGCCCACTGGGTGCTCGTGCGATCCGGTGCGATTGTCGGTGCGCTGCATGTTTTTGTAGAAGAAATGCAGGTGGGGCGAGCCGTTATCGCCAAAACGGACATCGGTGAAGTTTGTATTGCACCCCACTGTCAGGGAGAGGGGTTGGGGACAGTGTTAATGGAAAAGGTGGTTGAACAATTAAAATCCGATGGCTATTACCTGTCTCGACTGGGTGGCTACCGACCGTTTTACGAACGCTTTGGCTGGGTGCCTTTCCCGCGTGGTTCGGTCGATTTTGTTCTTCAGGGGCTTACGTCGCGCGGTGGATTCACCGATCCAGTGCGTTTTTTGGAACGGCCGGAAGAAAAGGCGTACATCCGTTGGTATGAAGGCCGTCGAGATGCGGACGCATGCGTCGCGCTGTGGCGAGCATTCAACGAGGGGCGCACGGGCGCTGCTCCCGCGCGGTCGTTCGGCGCAGGTAGTGGAAATCGATGGCGGGTAGTCTATGAGCAGGACGGTGCAGTGCGCGCCTACGTCTTTGCATCGCCCAATGACCCCCCTCATACGAGGCTATCGCCGGCCGTGTCTATCTCCGATGCGGCGTGTGATCCAAAAGATGGGCAACCGCTTGAAGCCGCCCTGCGATACGTGCTGCGCCAAGCGGCCATCGTTGGCGCAGAAGCGGTCAAGGCACGGCTGCCGTTGGATCCGCAACTCTACGCTATATACAGAGAGGCCAGCTGCGGTTTTATACCCACGCTCTGGCAGTCTTCAGAGGGGGGCAATATGATGCAGGTGCTGAATCTGCGCGGCTTATTGGAGGCTATTGAATGCGAATTGACCGCTCGTTTACAAGCGGCTCAGCATGCTCCCGGCGCGGTCGATTTGTGCGTGCGCAGTGAATCGGTTCGCTTAGCGTGGGACGGGGCGGAGTTGGCCTTGCTGGAGGGAGATAGGGGCGGCGTTCATATCGGTCAGGATGGCCTGATGAAAATGGTGCTCGGTTTGGCGCCGGTGGAACAGGTAGTGCAAGCAGACGGGGCAGAGGCCGCTCTGCTGAGGGTCGTTTTTCCGGTGCAGGGAACGGCCACGGGGATTTGGGGTTGATGGACTATTTATCTAAAAGTGACGTTTTTTTCGACAGTATGAGTGCTCAATTGATGAAATAATCGCTATTGTTTGGAGTGATTAGGGTAGAGATTTAACTCAAACAGCATTGGCGGGAGGTTTGTCTTGGAAAATTATGTCGCGCATGGATCGCAAGCGATCCGACGTCTCTTTTTCAGCTATTGGTTGGCGTTTTTTGTTTCTCAATTCAGTGTAGTCACTTGGGCAGATGCGGATGGTGAGACGCATACGCTACATGGCACGTGGGTGCTGAATACGCAGTCGGATATGGGGCTGGAACAGGAATACGTTTTGACCCTCCAACCCAGCGGCGAATTTCACTTAATGATCAAGGAAACCAGCCCAATTGCAGCGGACGCATTCTTTGATGAGGAACGT
>CALDFW010000219.1 GCA_937942165.1 uncultured bacterium
CGCGCTACGTATGCATTGGGTTTGCTCACCGGAAAATATACATCCTATTACAACGACGGTCAGATTCAGTGGGAAGGTGTTTACAATCGCACTCGTAAAGACGGTAAATGGACCAACTACGCACCCTCGGGGGAAAAGCGTCTGGTCCAATTTTGGGACGATAACCGACTGATTAACGGAATTGACTGTCGGGACGATCCCGGCGCCTGCGAATAGGAATATCCACGCTATTGAGGCTCGTAATAAACCCCTTCTATGTCTGAATTACTATCTGCTAAAACGTGCGAACTACACGTACATATTGGCGGTTGTTTAACGGCTGAAGACCTGTTTGAACTAGGGCGTGAAGTATACGACCAGATCGACTGGTCGCTCTTTGTAAACAGCTTTGAGAACGCCTATGGAACGCGCCCTGATCCTCCCGCTCTGTATCGGCAGGCCCTAGCCGAGGGCGGCGGTCAGACGCTGCGACCATACTGCGTGTACGGGCGGGAAGACGGCGGTGATTTTGCCCGTTTCCAGGCCAAATTCAACTTTAGCATCTGCGTGTTTCGCCACTGGTGGCACGTTCTTGACCGCCAGGACGAGCTGCTCGATCGCATCGTTGAGCGCCATCGAAACGAGGGCCTGCGCTACGTTGAGTATCGCGCTATGGCGCCGTTTGACGCAGAGGATGCGGACGATTTTATCGATTTCCACACGACTATGGCCCGAGCCATGGTTAGGGGCGCGCGCGCCGATTTCCATCCGCGTTATTTGATAAGCCTACCGCGCTGGCAGCCGTTAGAATCGTATCGCGTAGTTCGCCGTCTGTTAGAACAGCAGCCCGATCTGGCAGACGTACTTGTTGGCCTTGATTTTTGCCATTTTGAGGAGGGATATCCGCCCGAGTCCACGAGCGCTTTCTTTGAAAGGCTGCATCGCGACAATGCCGATCGGCCTGCGCAGCGACTCGACGTCGCATACCACGTCGGTGAAGTGTACTTTGACAAGTCGCTCGAGAGCGCGGTGCGCTGGTGTCACGAGGCGGCTGAGTTAGGTGCCGTGCGTTTAGGCCACTGCACGGCGCTGGGGCTCGATCCAGCAGCTGCCCTTGCACGCCGTGAAGGGGCACACGAATGCGAATCTACATCGGAGCGTCTGGCACAAATCCGCTACGACTTGCACCATGCCGAGGCGCTGCGTGGTCGCGGCATGGTCGTCGATTGCGATGCGCTGAGGGCAGAGCAAGACGACCTGAGTGCGCGCGATGGTTCGAAGCCCTATCGCCGTCCCTACAGCGAGGCGCGTTTAGAAGAGATTCGCCTGCGCCAGGCCTTTGTGCTGGACTGCTTGACCCAATCGGGCACGGTTATTGAAACGTGTCCAACGTCCAATTTGCGGATTGGTGCCGTCCCTGCAGAATCTGTGCACCCCGTGCATAATTTCCTCGCTTCCGACGTGCCCCTAGCCATCGGTGCCGATGATCCAGGTCTATTCGACTGCAGGTTGGAGGAGGAGGTCGACTGGGTGCTGCGCCACGGTGGGCTAGACGCCAAGAGCTTGGAGCAGCGTTTGGCCGATCCGTACAGCTTTCGCTGTGGTCGGGAACGCCCCGTCTGATTGCGGAGTGATTGGCGTCCTTTTGACTGGACAGCCGATCTCGATTTTGACTTATTTCTTCTCCCCATTTATTGCGAGGTGCGCTATGAAGATTGTGGATGTAAAGGTCATACCTTTTTCCGTGCCGCGTCGTACGTTTCATGCGGGCAAACTGCTGCCCGAGTCGACGATTACACAGACCGTGACCAAAGTCATTACAGACGAAGGAGCGGAAGGCTATTATTTTGGCGGTTCGGGACACGGAGATATGGACGGGATGTCGCCCGAGCAGCGAGCGGTCCTCGAAGGTCGCTTGAAGAATCTCGTCGTTGGCCACGATCCGTTCGATCGGGAGAAGTTCTGGCACTGGATGTGGACGGCGCATACGATACCCGAAAATCTGATGAGCGTGCTCGACATGGCGCTGTGGGATCTGCAGGCGCGTCTTTTTAACCTCCCATTGTACAAGCTGCTGGGCGGTTGCCGAGACAAGGTCAAAGCCTATGCCAGTACCTTCCCGAATATGGGAAGCCCGCAGGAGTATGCAGACCACGCCGCGGCCTGTAAGGCTGAAGGTTATACGCATTACAAAATACACCCCTACTATTTTTGGGATCCAGAGACCGGCCGACCTGATCCGGGACGTCCCTCGCATATCAAACAGGATATTGAGGTATGCCGCTTGGTGCGCGACGCCGTGGGGCCCGATATGGTGCTTAGCTATGATCCCTGGGGCACGTACCGAACGTACGAAGAAGCTTATAAGGTTGGTCGGATTCTCGAAGAGCTCGATTTCTACTGGTATGAGCATCCGATGCCAGAGTATCGCGTCGCGCCCTACGAAAAGCTGTGCAGCGAGCTAGAGATCCCCATTCTCTCTCCCGAGATCGTCAATGGAAGTATCTACTCACGCGCCGATTGGATTTTGCGCGGTGCGTCGGATATGACGCGCATTGACGTGCTGCGCGGCGGCGTGACGGGCGTAAAGAAAATGGCGGCCATTGCCGAGGCCTACGGCATTAAGTGCGAGGTGCACATGAGCGGCTTTGCCAACCTGCAGCTGCTGGGTTCGACGAGCGAAGACGTCTGTGAGTATTACGAACGCGGTTTAGTTGCTCCCGGCGT
>CALDFW010000220.1 GCA_937942165.1 uncultured bacterium
AATCCGTCGATGCCGTCAGCAGATAGCTCAGCAATCTTCGACCGCCGAAACGCTAACTGGTGATCGTCGAGCCCGTATATCTCTACGAGCTCCTGCTCCTCCTCAGAGCGCTTGAGCCCCTTGGGATCCTTGCGGTACTCGTCCTGCCAGAACCAGGGCACAAAGATCGCCTGGAATGGGCTGGCCCCCGTCTCTGCCTGCTGCCACTGCTGGTAGAAAAAGTTTCCTACGCCGTTGGCAGTAGACTCCAGAATGATCTCGGTATCCGCCTCATCTGGCACCGCCTGCAGGATGCCCTTGGCGTGCTCCGAGGCATTAGGCCAGTAAGCAACTTCCGAGCCGTGGAAGTATTGGATCGTTGTTCCACGACCAACACTCTTGTTCCCGGCCGTACCCACTTTGTAGCCAGAGTCCAGCTTGTCAAAGCTGAGCTCCTTCTGATTGCTCGCACCAGTAGACGGCTTTACAAAATCTGGAGCGCCCTGGTGATACCGCTCAACCATCTCAAACAGCGCTGACGTCGAATCTGCTTCATGGGTCAGAATGAACGCCCGGACGCCCTTGCGATGCGTAGTTTTCCAGTAATACCGCCCCTCAACGTAAGTCGAGACGCCCTGTTGCCGGCCCTTGAGAATAATTGCCCTGACTTGCCCGGTCTGCTTCTTCTGCTCCTCGATGCAGTCGTTAATAAACCGCTGGGCCCTGTTCAGCAGTAGCGGTTTTACCTCGCCGGATTTTGACCTAACCGACAAACAGTTACGGGCATAAAACTCAAAGTCGTTCTTTAGCTTTAGGCGGGTTAGTTCAAGCTCTCCAGCCATTCCTCTTGGGATATCTCCTGTACTGCGGCCTTGATCTCTGTCGATGACAATCTGGCATGGACGTAAGGTGCGGCGGCTTTGGCAGCGTCTATTCGGTAACGAATGTCCTCTGCCTCGTTTTGGTAGATCGAAGCAAGATACTCAAGGGGGGATTGCCCGCCATCAGCGCACACTCGTTCGATCTGAGCTTTTGATGCTTTGTTAAAACTGCCTTTAGGACGGCCGCGCTTCTTTTTGGGCTCGTCATCCCAGTCATCGTCCCAGTCATCAGACATAGCGGGCTCTCCCGGGTATGCCAGGCATTTGTGGCATGGCACGTTGGTTATTTGCGCGACCCGCAGCTCTAGCAAGCAAACCCTTCACCGGAGTAGCGGGCACTTGCATTGTCTGCTGAGCCTGCATGGTTAATTTTTCTGGCAATACCATTTGGCCTGCATTTGCACGGCCTTGCGCCGTATCAGCCCTGGGAGCCTCTGGCGCGGCCATACGCAACGGCCGAACACCGCCGTAAGGCGATCTGCTGGTCATTACCATGGGATTAAACGCCGCCCCGCTCTAACATCCGGTCTAGCTTGGCCGATATAGCCTGCAGATCCTCGCGTACTTCTTCGCGCATTAGCTGGCGCTCTAATCGCTCTTGGGCCAAGTGCTCACGGTGAGTGGATTCCAACTGGTTGACGTTAGACTCCAAATGGTCAATCGATACGCTGTTCAGTGTGGTTTTTGCTGAGACATCGGTAAACGCCAGGATCCCGCTCACGACCAAGCCGGTGCCGAGCACAATGTCGCCCCAGCTTATCGATGGATCTATCTGCAATTTCACGATTTCTTCTCTCCCCGGTTAGCAAATCGCTCCATAGCAGGCCCCACCACTTTGTCCAGGTGTGGAGCTGCAAAGTAAAAACTGAGTATCAGCATCACCGCCCCGGTCATACTGTCGGCGTGTGCCCTGGTGATCTCGCTGGCTTCTTGCATCCGGGCAGCAATCTCAGCATCACTAAACACCGCGCCAGTGACCATCGCCCAGCCAAACACATACTGCAGGAGCCAGATAAACGTAATCGAGCAGGCAATTAACCGGCGGGCCAGTGCCTGCCCGCTTGTGGCCTGCATCCAGTCGATAACCATCGCCCGGGCCTTCTGTCGCTCCGCAGCGGCATCGTTTGCGCGCTCCTCGTCGGTATAGACCAGCGCATCCAGGCTATTCGATATGCCCTCTACAGCCGCGCCTATGGCCTTCTCAGAGCCGAAAATTTTGCCTACTAGCGCACCTATCGCCATTGCGTAATGCCCTTGTGCTTTGCCTTGCGGCCCACACGCTTGCGCTTGTCTTGATGCACGAAGTGAGTGCGATATAAATTTTTCGTTCGCACCTATTCGCCTCCCTCGTCAAATTCCGCAAACACGTTAGATTGTTCAGCTTCCAGTAGCGGGAACAAATACCCACACACACAGCAAGATAGAATGTGCTGTTTGGGGTTACTGGCGTCTACCTTCCAGGCAAACATTGCCGCTTCGCAGTTACCGCACTCGACCACTTCGAGCTCGATCTTTACAACCTTGTCGCCTTTCTTGCCGCCGTCAATGCCAACCAGGTCACCCATTTGCCCTAGCTCGCCTAATGTCACAACGATGGCGCTCTACCTCGCCAAATTCCTTGTCATGGACAATGCAGTACATATCCCGGCCCGATCGGTATCCCGAATTCATGTGCCAGGCATCCTTAGCCGCTAGGGTTCGGAATGACTCCACCACACTGCCCCTAAGCTCTTGCCGGGTAGAATGGTGTACATGGCCCGTATACCAGTAACGGTGCTGGCTCTTGGCCCACATTTCAGGCTGATCTGTCGCCATAATCTCGGACAGCGCCTGCAGCTTGATCGTGTCACCGTGGGTACAGGCAATCAGCGTTTTACCGTGCTCGAAATAGTGGAATTTGTTGGTAGTCGGCAGTACCTCGACCCGCGGCTCAGCATGGAAGTAAGCGGCCAAAAAGGCGCTCAACATCACGCTAGTGTGATCGTCGTGATTGCCTATGCAGTTCACCACCGACACACGCGGGTGCTTGGATAAGGCCAGGGTGATTAGATCCACCATGAGCATACAGCCGGCCTGCAAGACCTGGGGCCATCGAGTATCCACATCCACCGGGGTGCCCCGGGTTGTGGTGTTACCCCTGTTGTCAGCG
>CALDFW010000221.1 GCA_937942165.1 uncultured bacterium
CGGGCTACCTTAAACGCGCTAAGGAGGATGCTGCCCAATGAATGAGCCGCCGCCATACCAGGTGCTTTGTGCCTTCGGTGTCGAGGACCGTCCACAGCGCTTGCGCGGCGGAACGGGCAATAGCTGGCGCGCAGGTAAGAGCGTGTTCAAGCCCTGTCACAGCGCGGTGGAGTGGCGCTGGCTAGCCGTGCACCTACCCCGCGTTGTGACAGGGGGTTTTCGTCTGCCTCTTCCCCTGATGTCGACTGACGGTCGCTGGGTCGTCGACGGCTGGTGCGCGCAGCAGTGGGTAGAGGGCCGTCACCGGGAGGCGGAGCAGTGGCCGGATCTGTTGGCCGTTGATGCGCATCTGCACGATGCGCTCTCCGCGCTGCCGGAGCCGAAGCACTTGGCGCTGCGCGAAGACCGCTGGTCGCGTGCCGATCGTATGGCTTGGGGCGAGAGGACTCTGCCGGACAGCCCGCAGCTGCAGGTGCTGTTAGACCTGCGTCGGCCCCTCGATCTGCCGGCACAGCTGATCCACGGTGACCTGACGGGCAACGTGCTCTTTACCGCGCAAAAGCCTCCGGCCGTCATCGACGTATCTCCCTACTGGCGCCCGATGAACTATGCCACGGCGATCCTAGTCGCAGACTTGGTGTGTTGGCATGGAGTGGATCCGGATGCGGTGATTAAACGCGTGGGTCAGGTCGCCCACTTTCCACAGCTGTTGGTGCGTGCTTTGCTCTTTCGCATGGTCACCGATCTGCTTGCCGGTTCAACCTGTCTAAAAGGTCACGCACCCGGCCTGGCGCTTGCTGCGCGCCTGCACGCGTAAACCCTCTTTACAATGATCCCTCTCCATTAGTTTTTAAATGGGATAATTCTTTTCTCTTTCAGAGGCCTCTTTATTGCGCTATACACATCGTCCCTTCGCGGTGTTACTCTTTGCTCTATGCGCTACGTCTATCGGCGCAGAGAGCACGGACTGGCCCTATTACGCCGGCGATGCCTTCAGCAGTCGCTATACTTCGCTGCGTCAGATTGACTCAACAAACGTCGGCGCACTGTCCGTGGTCTGGCGGTACACGCCGCCCGACAAGGCGATTGCCGAATCGAACGGGCGCGGCTACGACACCAATCGCGGCACGCCTATTAAAGTGGGCAACGTGCTTTACTACGGATCGCCCTATAACATTCTGTGCGCCGTCGACGCGCAGAGTGGCCGGGAACTGTGGACGTTTGATCCGGGCGTGTGGCGAGAGGGCGTCGGTTTTGTGGGCAACTTGCGCGGGATCGCCTATTGGAGCGATGGGGAGGTTGAACGCATCTTTTTTGGCACGGCCTCCGACAAGCTCTTCAGCGTCGATGCGCGCACGGGGCAACCCGATCCGGACTTTGGCGAGGGAGGCTACGTCGAGCTGCTGCAGGGATCCGACCGTCCGGTCAATCCGGATATGACCGGCGTCACGTCTCCGCCCATTGTTTGTGACGGCGTCGTGGTTGTCGGTTCGGCAATGAACGACTGGCGTTTCCGTTCGCCTCCCGCGTATACGCCACCGGGTGACGTGCGCGGCTTTGATGCGCGCACGGGAAAAATGCGCTGGATTTTTCACACGATACCGCGCGCGGGCGAGTACGGTGCCCAGACGTGGACGGACGGAGCCAACGAGCACTTTGGGGCTGCCAACGTATGGGCTGCGATGAGTGCGGACGACGAACTAGGCTACGTATACCTGCCCGTTAGCACGCCCAGTCACGACTTTTACGGCGGCGAGCGGCTTGGGGATAATCTATTTGGTGACAGCCTAGTTTGCCTGAAGGCGTCGACGGGTGAACGCGTCTGGCACTACCAGCTGATCCATCACGGCTTGTGGGACTACGATCCGCCAGCGGCTCCGATACTGATGGATGTGGAGATCGACAGTCGGCAGCGCAGGATTGTCGCCCTCGTCACAAAACAGGCTTTTTGCTACGTATTTGATCGCGTTACGGGCGAGCCTATTTGGCCCATGGTAGAGCGCCCCGTGCCGGCTTCCAGCGCGGTGGGAGAACGGGCCTCTCCCACGCAGCCTTTTCCGAGCAAGCCGGCCCCCTTTGACGTGCAGGGCCTGTCCGAAGAGGATGTGATTGATTTCACGCCAGCGCTCAAGGCAGAGGCGCTCGAGATCCTGTCGGACTACACCTACGGACCCCTGTATACGCCTCCAAGCGAGCGCGGAACGCTCATGGTGCCCGGCCTGATTGGTGGCGCCGACTGGGCGGGGGCGGCGGCCGATCCCGAACGGAGTGTGCTATATGTGCCTTCGCATACGCTGCCCTCTCTCGCCCGGCTGGGACCGCCGCGCGGTCGCCATTCGCGCTATGCGGCCTATACCGACGAGCGCATCCGCGGACCGCAGGGCCTGCCGTTGACCAAGCCACCCTACGGCCGGATTACGGCCATCGACATGCGCACGGGCGACCATTTGTGGATGCGTGCGCTGGGCAGTGGCCCGGTAAATCATCCGGCTCTGCAAGGGCTCGACCTGCCCGACTTGGGATGGGGCGTGCGCTCTTTTGTGCTGGCGACTCCCACGCTGCTGCTGGCGGCCTCACAGGACCCGCGCGAAGACGGTGGGCGCTACGGTCGAAAGCGGCGAGACAACGCGTGGATTGAAGCCGAACCTCTGCTGCGCGCCTTCAGCCCGCATACGGGAGAGCCAGTAGGTCAGGTGCTATTGCCCGATAACCCACACGGTAATCTGATGAGCTATATGGTCGATGGCCGCCAGTATATCGTAGTGCCCATAGGCCAGGGGAGGCGTCCACCAGAGCTTATTGGTCTGGCGCTGACGGACTAGCGCGTCCTATTTTAGACCGCGCCCCATCTGAAGCATATATTCGACCGTTGGACACGGTCCTTTGTCTGTAGCAGGCCCTGCCTGCCGCCCAACACTGCCACTGGAGAACGAGCGATGAGCACACAAAACGGAGTACCTACCTACGCCAATCTCGGCGTTCGTCCCTTTATCAACTGCGTTGGCACGATCACGACGCTCAGCGGGTCGCTGGCGCTGCCTGAAGTTCGCCAAGCCATGAGCCAAGCGTCCACCGGCTACGTCAAGATCGCCGAGTTGATGGACGCCGTCGGTCGGCGCATTGCCGAACTGATGGGATGCGAATACGCCTTGGTGACCGCCGGATGCGCCGCAGCGCTGAGCCAGGTGACGGCCGCCTGCGTGGCGGGCACCGATCCCGGCAAGGTGGCGCGCCTGCCCGATACGGAGGGTATGAAGAACGAGGTCATCGTGCAGAAGACCCACCGCGTCGGATACGACCGCGCCGTAACGGCCGTTGGAACGCGCTTTATCGAAGTGGAAACCATGGAGGAGCTGGAGGCGGCCTACAGCGAGCGCACGGCGATGATTTTCATCTTTGGGGATGCGGCCGACCGCGGTTCGATTTCGGTTAAAGACATGGCCGCTAGCGGCCACGCGCACGGCGTGCCCTCCTTTGTTGATGCGGCGGCCGAGCGCCCCGACGCACCCAATTGGTACCTCGAACAAGGGGTGGATGCCGTCGCTTATTCGGGCGGTAAATGCCTGCGTGGTCCGCAGGCCTCCGGCTTGATTCTGGGCCGCGAAGAACTGTTGAAGGCGGCTTTCCTCAATGGCTGTCCACACGGGTCTATCGGGCGTCCAATGAAAGTGGGAAAAGAAGAAATTATGGGACTGCTGGCCGCCGTTGAGCAGTGGGTAGTGCGCGACCATCAAGCCGAGTGGAAAGAATGGGAGCGCCGCCTGAGCGTTATCACCGAGGCGATGAGCGCCTTTGACACGGTGGAGGCCAGCACGCGTCAACCCGGGCGCTCCAACGTCGCTCCGCACCTGTCTATTACGTGGGACGCCGAGCAGCTCGGTGTGAATGGGACCCAGCTGCGCCAGCAGCTAGAAGAGGGAGAGCCCCGCATTGAAATGCCCGTCGGCGACGGCAGTCTGACGGTCAATCCCTATATGATGGAAGAAGGCGAAGCAGAGTTGGTCGCCAAGCGACTGGGCGAAATCTTTGCTCGCTAGACAGAGCGCTCCGTGCGTTCAGTAGGCTATACCGAGCAGGCCGGCTTGCGCCTGCGTGCTCGTGTCGCCGTCTACGCGGAGCTGGTACAGGTAAAGTCCGGGCGGCAGCAGCAGCCCTTGTTCATCGCGACCATCCCACTCTACCTGCACGGGACCGGCGCGCTGTACTGAGGGGACAATGCGGCGCACGCGCTGTCCAGAAAGCGCATATATATCGAACGCAATATCCACGCTGTCTGTCACCAAGAGCAGGTCAAAGTCGATTTGAGCGGTGTCGTTTAGGCCGTCGCCGTTGGGCGTAAAGGTCGGATGCGTGACGCGTAGATTGCCGAGCATGTGGGAGAAATTGGTCGCCACTACCTGCGCGGAATTGGTGGCAATATCTGCGCTGGCGTCTCCGTCGATAACGGGTTGGGCTACGGAAAAAAGGCTGCTGTCGCGCAGGCGTGCAGTAAACTGCTGCGAGGCGCCGAACAAGCGCGTGCGGAAGCGAATAGTAACGGTTTCATCAAAGCGGAAATCCGCTTCTGTCAGCGGCGGTATTCTGATGGATAGGCGCGCCTGACCGCTCGTTGAGTCGACGAAGGATGACTGCGTAAATTGGCCGTTCTCGAGCGCCTGTCCGGTCGCTGCGTCGCCGACATCTCGCCAAGACACGCCGTCGATAGAAAAGTCTTCCACGCGTGCTTGGGCGCTGGGCACGTCAATTTCTATACTGCTGAAATGGCTCGTGTCCTCACGCGAGAATATGGGCTTGAGCACGTAGGTAAAGAGCACGTCTTCGCCTATGGCCACTCGTTCGGGATATATTTCGGCAACGGCGCCGTGGCGCATGAGCGGTTCATCGTAGTCGAATTCTATGTAGTCCAGAGCTACGCCGCCGCTGGGTGCGCCGACAAAGGTGATGCGGAACTGCAGGTAGCGCGTGCCGCTGGGCAGGGGCAGCGCTACGCCGGTTTGCTGACGTTGCGCCGGCGACATTTCGTCCGTCACTAGTCCGTCCTCAAAGCGGAGAGGTGCTGACCAGAAGCTCCATCCAGCTTCGCCGTCCGAGCCTAGGTCAGCGCCCAGTATGTTGTACTGCAGATTCTCTTCCTCAATGCGCTTGTCGAGTAATTTTGCCCAGGTGAAGGCGTCCAGTGTCCGACCGCGTTCGTCGCGCGTATCGACTAGGCCGGGCGCTAAACGCCGCGCATAGACGTGCGTATCCAATGAGTTACCCGCGCGAAACTGAATGCGCACTTGGCCTTCTTCGCCTAGCTTCTGTCCGCGCCAACGCACCCGTCCCCAGTTGACTACTCCGCCCTCGACGTCGGGAAATTGCTCTACGGTCTGCTGGCGATCCGCGTTGGAAAACAGGTCCCACTGACGGCTATAGCGGCGCACGCGTGGCGTGGGGGTACCGACGTCGATCATTTCGGACACATAGCTTCCGTCGCTGGCGAAACCACGGCCGAAAACGGACAGCTCAGCGGTTTCAGAGTAGCTGCCAGACGGGGTCAAGATACTCAGCAATACGGAGCCCATGAGCACGGGGGGATCGAAGCGAACGTTTTTTACTACGGGCTCATACTGTCCGAAGGTTTGGGGCACGAGCGGGTTGCTGCGCAGCCTAAGCACGTTGTCTCTGATACTGCTGGGATCGCCGTGCCGTATTAGGTAGTCCGCGACCGTGGCTTCCGGTAGAATGGGCCGTGGGCGAAATAGCAGGCGATCGATGTAGTAGAATCCTTTTAGGTTGAGACCAAGCGAGCGCAAAATGCTGACGGTGCTCAGGTCTCCATCAATAACCTGCTCCTGATTGGTGGGCTTGGCCTGCTCGCGGCGCACGCCCCCTTCGCCGGGTACGTTCAGCGTGGGATTGTTGAGGTTGGTGCCGGGCACGCCACCGTATGTGCCATACAGATAGCGCGCGTAAATAAGCGAGGACAGGTTGCGCGTGCTGTCCAGACGCACGGGTCGCAGCGCTGTGCCCGAAACGCCGGCTCCGTCCACAGGGGGAGGTGCATCCTCGTCGACCAACCCGTCTCCGTCGTCGTCGCGTCCGTTGATGGGATCTTCGTTGTAGAGCCCATCTCCGTCATCGTCGTCAAACGTCATTAACCCATCTTCGTTTAATAACCCGTCTCCATCGTTGTCTACTTGCGGGTCGGGTCCGTCTTCGTCGATCAGTCCGTCGAGGTCGTCGTCGACCGACTCAGAGGCGTCTTCATCAATCAGTCCGTCTCCGTCGTCGTCGCGTCCGTTGACGGGGTCTTCGCCCAATAGCCCGTCTCCATCGTTGTCTATCTGTGGGTTGGGCCCATCTTCATTGACCAATCCGTCGCCGTCGTTGTCGACAAACTCGAATGGATCTTCATCAATCAGTCCATCTCCATCGTCGTCTGCCACAACTTCTACGGCCCATCCTTGGCCCCAAGTCGTCAGCCCGCTTACGGGGGCTATATTCCACGGATGGCCAACATCGCCAACGCGCCAAGTTTTCACTTCGGCAGCCAGTGAAGCGGTAAGCGTCAGGCTTGCTACAAGCAGCAGCGCATACGTCACTCGTACGCCTCCTGTGGAGCGTATAGTCATGTCTATTCCGAGTTTGGGTTAGATGGGATAAAAGCATTATACGTACCGAGTTGAACTTGGCAAAATCGACGGGGTTAGGTGCGTCAGAAAAAAGGCCGCATGCCGTCTTGATACGGGGTCAATTGACAGGCGTTGGGCCGGACGGTATCCTGACAGGTGCACCGATGAAAAGGAATGTATATGGACACTGCACTACCTCCGCTTTCAGCCCTCCCTCCTTACGACGGGGATTGGCTCCTAGACGCTAGCGCGTACCGAGCCGACCTATTTGGCGGCGCGTGCCCCGACGAACTCGTGCTCTCCAATGGCCTGCTAAGCCGCACCTTTCGACTCGCGCCCAACGCGGCTACGGTAGGACTAGACAGCGGCATCACAGGCGCGTCTATGCTGCGCGGCGTCAAGCCGGAAGCGCGGATACAAATAGATGGAACGTCTTACGATATTGGCGGCTTAATTGGCCAGGAAGAGTATGCCTATCTGCGCCGTGAGTGGATCGATTCGCTGGAGTGCGATCCGGCGGCCTTTCAGTATACGCACTACGAGCACGGTGCCACGCAGGCTCCTTTTGCCTGGAAACGCGTTCGCCACGCGCCGGACCTGCCGTGGCCGGCTCCCGGGGTGCGCTTATCGCTGCACTTTGCCGCGCCGGCAGAATCGTCGCTGGCGGGTCTTGGGGTCGCCGTTCATTACGAGCTATACGACGGCATACCCCTGCTGTGTAAATGGTTGGAAGTGCACAACCACAGCGGTCGGAGCGTGCGTCTCAACACGTTCGTTGGCGAAATTCTGGCCGCGGTGGAAGGGGAGGTCTCCGTCGATTCACCGTCGCAGTGGACCTATCCAGATATCCACGTAGAGAGCGACTACGCCTTTCACGGCATGACGCCCAAAAGCGCCAATGCAACGACGTTTTGGTGCGAGGATCCGCAGTATCAGACGCAGGTCAATTACTTGTATAAAACGCCCTGCCTGTTGGAAAGCCGACCTCCTTTGGGCCCGGAGATAGATATAGAAGAGGGCGCTCAGTTTGAGAGCTTTCGCACATTTTTGCTGCTGCCCGACAGCCAAGAGCGCGAGCGACGCGGCCTAGCGCTGCGTCGCATGTACCGGACGATCGCCCCGTGGAGCGCAGAGAATCCAATCTTGATGCACGTGCGCCACTCCGATCCCGAAGCGGTCAAGACGGCCATTGACCAGTGTGCCGAGGTGGGATTTGAGATGGTCATTATGACGTTTGGCAGCGGGTTTAACGCCGAGTCAGACGATCCTCAGTATATAGCGGGTCTCAGAGAGTTGGCTGACTATGCGCACGCCAAGGGCGTTGAGCTAGGGGGGTATTCGCTCTTGGCGAGTCGGCGAATTAGCGATGGAGACGATGCGATCCATCCCGATACGGGCGAACCGGGCGGGGCTATATTTGGCCATTCGCCGTGCTTGGGCAGCGCTTGGGGCCAGCAGTATTTTCAGCGCTTGGAGGCGCTGTACGCAGAAGCGGGTCTGGATATACTAGAGCACGACGGCTCCTATCCGGGCGACGTCTGTGCGTCTGAGGAGCACCCCGGTCATCGGGACTTGGGCGATTCGCAGTGGCAGCAGTGGCGGCGCATCGTGCGCTTTTACCGCTGGTGCCGCGAGCGGGGCATCTATCTCAACGTGCCGGATTGGTATTTTTTAAACGGCTCTAACAAAAATGGGATGGGCTACCGCGAGGTAAATTGGTCTCTGCCCCGCCAGCGGCAAATCCTGCTGGCGCGACAAAATATGTATGACGGCACGTGGGAAAAGACGCCTAGCATGGGCTGGATGTTTGTGCCGCTGGTAGAATACCACGGCGGGGGAGAAGCCGCTACGCTAGAGCCGCTGAGCGAGCACTTGGACGCCTACGGTGCGCATCTGGCACAGAATTTCGGCTGGGGCGTGCAGGCCTGCTATCGAGGTCCCCGACTGTACGATACGGAGGAGACCAAGGCCGTGGTGAGAACGTGGGTAGATTTTTATAAAGCGCATCGCGCGATACTAGAATCCGACGTGATACACCTCCGGCGCGCAGACGGGTGCGACGTAGATGGAATCGTGCACGTCAATCCGCAGCTGCCCACGCGCGCGCTGATTATGGTGTTCAATCCGCTCGAAGTGGAGGCGGTGCGCACGTGGAAAATCCCTCTGTACTACGCGGGAATAGAAGCGCGTGCGCACGTGTGCGAGCGGGGTGGCTCGGAGAAAGCGTACGCGCTTAACCGGGCCTATGAGATTGAACTCGAGCTGCGTGTGCCGGCGCGCGGCGTAAATTGGTATACGGTCGAAAATGCTCAGTAGCGTGCCTACCTATCAGCTACGGTCGTCTGTGCTGGCCCTGCTGGGTGGACTCTTGTTGGCCTGTGCGGGGACGCCTGCGTCGGGGCCTGCTCCGTCACAGGTGCAGACGTCCGCTCCCTCTGCATCCGTTACCGACGTACCTGCTCTCGCACATATGTGGCTAGCCGCTCCAGACACGGTGTATGAGGGAAGGACGTTTCTAGTGGAGATCGTGCTGGCTGACGGCCAGGGCCGTCCGCTCGCTGGCACTCAGTCCGTTCGGCTGCGACCCAGCGAAGAGCGCATGCATCTGGCCAACGAGCGCGTGCAGATCGAAAACGGACGGGGCAGCACGCGCGTCCTCGGGGCTTCGGCCGGTGAGAGGGACCTGTACATTGCGGGCCGCTGCACGCTAGAGGACGGCACGTATCTAACAGGCGTATCGAACACGATCGTCGTGATACCGGCGCGCCCATAGAAAAGCCCATTGACGGGTCGATTCACAGAGAAACGACGTATTTTGACTTTGTGCGGGCTGAGCGATAAGTTAACGCCCTCACAGTTGTATGCCTGCACTCGACTGGGAAAGACCACACGCTAAGTCAGGAGGGATGGCCTTGAATTTTATATGGTTAGATTGGGCGATGATCGTCGCCTTTTTGCTGTTGACCACCGGCATCGCTTTTATGACGCGGCGTCTGATCAGCAACTACGATTCATTTTTGCTGGCCGGGCGCAGCCTCAAACTCTACTTGGGCATGGCGACAATGGGCGCAACGGAGTTGGGTCTGGTCACGTTGATGTATTTTTCTGAGCAGGGCTACAAGAGCGGTTTTTCCGCCTTTGCCATCGGCGTAATTTCCCTGTTAGGCTTCGTCTTTGTCGGAAAAACGGGTTTCATAATAAAAGGCCTGCGCGATCTGCGCATGCATACGATCGCCGAATTTTTCGGCCTGCGCTACAGTCGCAGCACGCAGATCGTCGCGGCGATCATTACGTTTGCGGCCGGCTTGATGAACATGGGCCTCTTCCTGGTGCTGGGCGCTAAGTTTTTGCTCTACATGGTCGGTTTGCCGCCGGAGGCGCTGCCCTACTTGATGTTCGGTTTGCTACTGCTCGTGCTGCTCTACACCGTTGTGGGCGGTATGGTGTCGGTGGTGCTGACCGACTACGTGCAGTTTATCATCCTCTTCACCAGCGTCGTGTTGACGACCTACTTCGCCATAACGCACGTGGGATACGACGCGGTAATTGCCGCCGTGCAGATCGAACACGGTGCCGGCGGTTTCGATCCCTTTCTCAGCGATGATCTCGGCTGGCTCTTTATAGTTTGGCTCGTATTTGGTCTGCCGTTTACGGGTATGTGGCCGCCGGCCCTGTCACGTGCGCTGTCCACGGTCGACGGCGAAACGTCGCGCAAACTATACGGTTTTATCGGCCTGTCTTTTCTCGGCCGAGCGCTCATGCCGATGATGTGGGGCATTTGTGCGTTTGCCTACTTTGCCGGCGCTGATGCGGTGCCTCTGCCCATGGTGGACGGCGCGCCGGATACGGCTGCGGCTATGCCCGTATACCTCTCGCAAATCTTGCCCAACGGTCTGCGCGGTTTGGTGGTAGCGGCGGCGCTGGCCGCGCTCATGTCGACGTTCGACAGCTATTTACTGTGCTGGTCTTCTATCTTGGTAAACGATATTGTTTTGCCGCTGAGACCCGAGCTCAAAGATCGTCAGAAAATTTTGTTGACCCGCCTTTCGGTTGTCGGTTGCGGCCTATTTGTGCTGGGCTGGGGCTACCTGTATTCTCCGCCGGAGACCTTTTTCCGCTTCATGGCTATTACGGGGACCATGTACAGTGCCAGCGTGCTGCTGACTACGGCGATGGGGCTGTACTGGAAAAAAGCCAACACGCCCGGGACGCTGGCATCGCTGTGCGTTGCCGGCCTCTTGCCGCTCACTACAATCTTTCTGGATGGTTCGGGCATCGTACCCCCAGCGTATGAATGGATGATAGAAGACAAAGTCGTTGGCATCGCCACGTTTGTCGCCAGCGTGGTCTTTATAGTGGTGGCTTCACTTCTGACGCAGAAATCACATCCGCCCAAGGTGCTGCAGCCCGTGGGCACGGGAGGTAATTGAGATGACGGGTTGGCAAACGGCGTGGACCTGGATTTTCGGTATAGCGGTTTTTCTGTTCTTCTTGGTAGAAGTCGTAGTCGTTGTAGGTGGTGCGCGCGACATCGGCGATATGATGCGCTCGCTGATGGGGCAGGCCGACGAGAATCGCGAGGAGAGCTAAACCATGCGCGTGCTGTTAACGGGTGCGGCGGGCTTTGTCGGGCGCGTTGCGCTAGATCTCCTGCGCGTGCGTCACCAGGTGACGCCTTTTGACGTTCGCCTGGTTGAAGGATGTGACGATGCAATTGTTGGGGATGTGCTCGACTACGACGCGGTCAGCGCAGCGATGGAAGGGTGTGACGCAGTCGTTAACACCATCATGGCACCCAACGCATCGTATGGCGATAACGGCCCTGGTTTTACCATCAACGTCAGCGGCATGTACAACCTGCTCGAAGCGGCGCGCACGCACGGGATTAAACGCTTTGTCCACACCTCGAGCGGTGCGGTCCACACGGGTTACCCCTCGCCGCCGGCAACCCGTCTGACCCATGATCTTTATCCGCTTAAAGCGGCCGGTCCCTATGCGCTGTCCAAGGTGCTGCAGGAGGAACTGGCGCGCAACGTGCACGAGCAGCACGGCCTGTCGGTTGCCGCGATCCGTCCTTGGGGTATCATCGACTCAGAGCGCATGGTGACGACAGATGGCGCGTCCGTCACCGGCTTCTATTTTGGCAGCATCGACCGACGCGACGTTGCTTCGGCGCTAGTGTGCGCGCTGGAGGCAGACGATATCGGCTACGAGTGTTTCTACGTTATGGCCACCCCCGGAGGCTACGAGGCGACGGACACGGCGCGCACCGAAGAGCGCCTGGGCTGGAAGCCTCAGTTCCCGTTTGACGCTGGCTTATAGACTCACCCAACAAAAGAGCGGCGATAGCGTAGAGAGATCCTCAGCCGTCTGACCGCCGCTGCCGTTCAAACGGCGTATGAGGCCGCTGTACTGGAGGGGGCTGCCTCCTGGTTGTTTACCGCGTACTACAAGGAGAGGGCGCATGGCTACGGCGCGCAGAGACTTTTCGATACCATTGGTTGATTTGGCCGCTGAAACCCAGCGCCAGACGGTGGTCGATTGCGAGGCGGGTCAGTATTTAGGTCACCCAACAACGGCGCTGCTCGACGACGGCCAGACGATGATTATCGTCTATCCCAAAGGCCACGGCCGTGGTGCGGTTGTGATGAAGAAGAGCTACGATGGTGGTAAGACGTGGAGCGAACGCCTAGACGTGCCGGACAATTGGTCCACCTCGCAGGAGGTGCCGACGCTCTACCGAACAGTGGATGCGCACGGCCAGAAGCGCATCTTGATGTTTTCCGGCCTCTACCCCATACGCATGGCCTACAGCGAAGACGAAGGGGAAACGTGGTCCCCGCTTGAGCCCATCGGCGACTACGGCGGCATTGTGGCGATGGCCGATGTGGCGCGTCTACGGGACGGGCGCTACATGGCCCTTTTTCACGACGACGGTCGGTTTTTGCGCAAC